>JAIQGG010000001.1:0-300000 GCA_020072785.1 Terriglobia bacterium
TCTTGTGCCCGACAACCAGGTATGCCCGGCGTTTGGCGGCCTCCAGCCCGCAAAAAAAGGGCCTGCAAGTTTGTCCTTGCGGCCCCTTGAACGAGTCAAAAGGTAAAACAAGAGCAACAAACGCACAGCTAGATTACAAGATGGAGATCGTTTTGTCCAGAGTGCAGAGGGCCGTTTCCAGACCGGAAACGTCTATAACATACTGCAATATAAAGACTTATATGCTGGGACAGAATCGGCGGACCACCCCTAGGCACCATTTCCCTAAACTCTCTATTATCATCTATATCCAGAAAGCTCCAATCCTTGCATGACCCTGGTTCTTGCCCATCGTCAAGGCCTTCCCATGTCGCACCGGACGCAGTCTCCATCGCCCGTTGGCGCCAGGTACGCCTCGTTCCAGGCGTCAAACTGTTCACCCTGCTGCCTGGCGCGGACATATAATCGCCTTGGCTGGCTCATGGTGTTCTCCCTGTCCAGCGCGCATGCCTCGCCAATCACTCAGCGCACTCGTTGAGGAATTCTCCCACCTGGGCCGGCAGCCGGCTATCGTGGCGCACCGCGGCTACCGCCGCGAAGTGACCAGCTACGCGGAACTGACGCGGCGGGCTGTCCAGTTTGCCCTCGAGCTGCGCGAGCGTGGCATCCGCACCGGCGACCGCGTGATGCTCTGGGGGCCCAACGGCTCGGAGTGGGTGGCGGCGTTCTGGGGCTGCCTCCTGCGCGGCGCGGTGGCCGTGCCCATGGACGACGCGGCCACGCCGGAGTTTGCCGCGCGCGTGGCCGCGGATGCCGTGGTGAAACTCATCGTCGCCTCGCGAGAAAAGCCCGCCATTTCCCCCGCGGTGCTGGTGCTGGAGGATTTGGTCTCCGCCATTTCCAGACCGTGCGTGGTGGACAGCGTAAGAACGGCAGGTGAACCGAAGCAATCCATTTGGCAGACATTTGCAGACGAGCCGCTGACCCGCAAGCATGTGGCGCAAATCCTCTTCACCAGCGGCACCACTGGCGAGCCCCGCGGCGTGGTGCTGACGCACGGAAATTTTCTGGCCAACCTTGAGCCCATCGAGAACGGCTTCGCTCCTTACCGCAAGTACGAGCGCTGGTTTCACCCGCTGCGCTTCGTGACCCTGGTGCCGCTGAGCCACGTCTTCGGCCAGGTCATGGGCCTGTTCCTGCCCCCGCTGCTGGGCGCGACCGTGGTCTTCGAACTCTCCGCCAATCCCGGGGAGATCCTGCGCACCGTAAAACGCGAGCGCGCCACCGCGCTCATTGCCGTGCCGCGCATGCTCGATGCCCTGCGCGGCGCTCTCGAGCGCGAGGCCGAAGCGCGCGGGGAGCAGCAAGCCTTTGCCCGGGCCTTCGCCGCCGCGGCAGGCCAGAAGTTTCTGCGCCGCGTCTGGCGCTTCCGCCGGATTCACCGCCGCCTGGGCTGGAAATTCTGGGCCTTCATCTGCGGCGGCGCGGCCCTCGGCGCCGAAACCGAAAACTTCTTCCGCCGCCTGGGCTATGCCGTCGTACAGGGCTATGGCATGACGGAGACCGCCTCGCTCATCAGCCTCAACCATCCCTTCCGCGCCGCGCAAGGCAGCATCGGAAAGATCCTGCCGGGGCGGGAGTTCCGCCTTGCCGAGGACGGCGAGATTCTGGTGCGCGGCGAAAACGTCGCCAGCGCGTATTGGGAGAAGGGAGCACCGCGGCCCGCGCTGGCCGCGGGCGAGGAAGGCTGGCTGCGCACCGGCGACCTCGGCGAGCTGGACGCCGAGGGCAATCTGCGCTTCCGCGGGCGCAAGAAAAACGTCATCGTCACTCCCGCGGGCCTGAACGTCTACCCGGAAGACCTGGAAGCGGTGCTGCGCCGGGATGCTGCCCCGGGCGGCCCGGGGCCGGCGCTGCGCGACTGCGTGGTGCTGCCCCTGGCGCGCGACGGCAACGCCGAGCCCTGCGCGGTGCTGCTGCTCGGCGATGCCGCGCCCCCCGCGGCCAATGCAGCGGCCCGCGAAATCGTGCACCGCGCCAATTCCGCGCTCGCCGAATATCAGCGCATCCGCCAATGGCTAATCTGGCCCGAGCCCGACTTCCCGCGCACGCCCACGGGCAAGCCGCGCTTGGCGGAGATCGCCGCCCGCGCGCAAGAGCTTCTCGGCGGCGCTGCACCGCCGGCGGCGCGCCGCGGCGCGCTCGACGATCTCCTGCGGCGTTTTGCAGGCCCGGCGATTCCGGCGCACCTGGAGCGCGAGCTGAACCTCACCTCGCTCGACCGCGTCGAGCTGCTCAGCGCCCTGGAAGACCGCTACCAGCTGGAGCTCAACGAAACCTCCTTCGCCGAAGCCAAGACCGTCGCCGATGTCGAGCGCCTTCTGCGCCAGCCCGCGGCGCAGCGCACCCCATATGTCTATCCGCGCTGGACGCAGCGCGCCCCGGTCCGCTGGCTGCGCCTCGCGGTGTACTACGCGCTGGCCTGGCCGGCCACCCTGCTCCTCGCGCATCCGAAAATCGTTGGCCGGGCGCACCTGCGCGGCGCGCGCGGGCCCTTCCTGCTCGTCTCCAATCACGTGACCTCCCGCGCGGACATCGGCTTGCTCCTCTATGCGCTTCCACCGCGTGTGCGGCACCGCCTGGCCACGGCCATGCTCGGCGAGTTTTTGGAGACCATGCGCCGCCCGCCGCGCGACTGGCTGTTCGCCAAACGCTGGGCCTATCAGGCCGGCTACTGGCTGCTGACCGCGCTCTTCAATGTCTTCCCCCTGCCGCAGCAGTCCGGCGTCCGCGAAAGCTTCAGCTTTGCCGGCCAGTCCGCGGACCGCGGCTACAGCGTTCTGGTCTTCCCCGAAGGCGCGGTGACCAAGGACGGCGCCATGGCCGCCTTCCGCGGCGGCATCGGCCTCCTCGCGGAAAATCTGGCCCTCCCGGTGATCCCCCTGCGCCTCGACGGCCTCTGGGCGATGAAGTGCCAGCGCCGCCGCTGGGCGCACTTCGGCGAGCTCACCGTGCGCATCGGCGCGCCGCTCATCTTCCCGCCCGGCACTCCGCCCGAGGAGATCACCCGCGCTCTCGAAGCCCGCGTGCGCGGTTTGTAGCCCCGCACGGCCTTCGCTGGTTGGCTACAGCGCGTGAATCCGGTGGCGGCGTGCACGGGCGGCGACGACAGCTTTTGTGGCACAATAATTTGTTATGTCGAACCGTCCAAGCACACCGAGAGCAGGCCAATCCAACGAAGACCGCGAGCGCGTCTTGGACGCCTTCCGCCGCTGGGGCTACTACCAGGCGCAACTCGACCCCCTGGGGCTTTTCCAGCCGCTGGCGCATCCCGACCTGGCGTTGACCGGCCCTCTGGCCGACGAGGCCCGGCGCTATTACTGCGGCACAATCGGCGCGGAGTTCATGCATCTCCCGCAGCCGGAGCGCCGCCGCTGGATTGCGGAACGCCTCGAAGCCCAAGCCCCCGCCGTGGACCAAAGGAAAATTCTCGAGCGCCTGATCCGCGCCGACCTCTTCGAGCAGGTGCTGCAGGCGCGCTACCTGGGCACCAAGCGCTTCTCCCTCGAAGGCGTCACCGCGCTGATCCCGCTCCTGGACGAGATCCTGGACACCGCCGGCGAAAACGGTGCGGTCGAATCGGTGATGGCCATGAGCCATCGCGGCCGCCTCAACGTGATGGTGCACGCCGCCTGCAAGCTGCCGCACGAAGTGGTCGCCGGCTTCGAGGACGTGGACCCGCGCAGCGTGCTGGGCGCGGGTGACGTGAAGTATCACGTCGGCGCCACAGGAACCTACACGACTTCCCGCGGCGCGGAGATCCGCGTGCACCTGGCCTCCAACCCCAGCCACCTGGAGGCCGTGGACCCCGTGGCCATGGGCCGCGCCCGCGCCAAGCTGACGCGCCACGCCGGTGGCAGCGCGGACCCGGAGAGTCTCGCCGCAGTGCGCAACAAAGTCCTGCCCATCGTGATGCACGGCGACGCGGCCTTTGCCGGCCAGGGCATCTGGGCGGAGACCCTCAACCTGGCCGAGCTGCAGGCCTATACCGTCGGCGGCACCATCCACATCATCGTCAACAATCTCATCGGCTTCACCACGCGCCCCGCGCAGGAGCACTCCGCGCGCTTCGCCTCGGATATCTCCAAGCGCCAGTCCGTTCCGGTGTTCCACGTGAACGCCGAGGATCCCGATGCGGTAGTGCGCATCGGGCGCCTGGCCGCGGAGTACCGCGCCACCTTCGGCGGCGAAGTCGTCGTGGACATCATCGGTTACCGCCGCCACGGCCACAGCGAAGTGGACGACCCCACCATCACCCAGCCCCTGCTCTACGAGCGCATCAAACACCACGCCCCGCTGTGGAAGATCTACGCCCAGCGCACCGGTCTGGACGCCACCCCGCTCGCCGAGGCGGTGCGCGCCGAATACGAAACCGAGCAGGCACAGGCCGGCACGCTCACCAAGATTCCGCAGATGCGCCGCTTGCCGCCCTACTGGTCGCCGTACCGCTGGTCCCGCTACGATCCCAAATGCGAAGTGGACACCGGCGTAGCGCCCGAGCAGCTCGGGAAACTCACCGACAAGCTGGTGCGCACTCCTCAGGCTTTCCACGTCCATCCCAAGATCGTCAAGCTCCTCGAGCAGCGCGCGGAGATGGGCCATGGCAAACGCGCCGCGGATTACGGCTTCGCCGAATCCCTGGCCTTCGCCACCCTGCTCAGCGATGGCACTCCCATCCGCCTCGCCGGGCAGGATTCCCAGCGCGGCACCTTCAACCAGCGCCACGCCATGCTCATCGACAACAAGACGGAAGAGGAATACCTGCCTCTGGCGCACCTCGCGCCGGGCCAGCCCTTCTGCGAGATCCACAATTCCTCGCTTTCCGAAGCCGCCTGCCTGGGTTTCGAATACGGTTTCAGCCGCGACTATCCGGAAGCGCTGGTCCTGTGGGAAGCGCAATTCGGCGATTTCGCCAACAGCGCGCAAATCATCATCGACCAGTTCATCAGCGCCGGCGAGGACAAGTGGAATCTGCCCTCGGGCCTGGTCCTGCTCCTGCCGCACGGCTTTGAGGGTCAGGGTCCGGAGCATTCCAGCGCGCGCATGGAGCGTTTTCTGCAGCTCTGCGCCGAGCACAACATGCAGATCTGCCAGCCCTCCACCGCCGCGCAGTATTTTCACCTGCTGCGCCGCCAGGCCCTGCGCCCCTGGCGCAAGCCCATGATCGTCTTCACCCCCAAGAGCATGCTGCGCCATCCGGACGCCAGCTCGCCCATCGCCGCTTTCGCGCAGCCGCGCTTCCAGTCGGTCGTGCCCGACCACGATATCCGCGACGCCCAACGCATCCTGCTGGCCAGCGGCAAGGTCGGCCACGAGCTGCGCGCCGAGCGCCGCCGCCGCAAGGACACGCACACGGCGATCCTCTTTCTCGAGCAGCTTTACCCCACGCCCCGCCCGGAGCTTATCGCCGCCATCGCCGAGCATCCGCACGCCCGCGAAATCGTCTGGGTGCAGGAAGAGCCCGCCAACATGGGCCCGCTCTTCTACGTCCTGCCGCGGCTGGAGCGGCTGGCGAAGGCCCGCGGCCTGCAAGTGCGCTCGGTGAAGCGCTCCGCGAGCGCCAGCCCGGCCACCGGCTCCGCCAAGGCCCACGAGCTGGAACAGAAGACGCTGCTGCAACTGGCCTTTACCACCCACGTCGGCTCCTGAGCCGCCAGTGGTGCGCGCCGGCGTTCACCGGATGTTCATCCGCACGTTACAGCCGCGTTACGCCATTTCCCCCGCAAACTTGCGACAATGGCTGTGCGTGCCGGACGCCGCCGCACGGGCCGCCGTCTATCGCTCTGCGGGCGGCTGCGGTACACTCCCGCTAGCGCGGCGCGCGCGGGCGCTCTCTATGAAACGCATCCTCATTATCGAGGACGATCGCGACATCGCGGAACTCGTCCGCTACAACCTGGAAAATGAAGGCTTCCAGGTGACCGCCGCCAGCGACGGTAGCACCGGTCTCGCCATGCTGAAAAAATCCTCGCCAGACCTGCTCCTGCTCGATCTCATGCTGCCCAAGCTCTCCGGTCTGGACATTTGCCGGGAAATCCGCCGCAACGAATCGCTGAACCGCCTGCCCATCCTGATGCTGACGGCCAAGGGCGACGAGGCCGACCGCATCGTCGGCCTGGAGATGGGCGCCGACGACTATGTGACCAAGCCCTTCAGCCCCCGGGAGCTCACCGCCCGCGTGAAAGCCCTGCTGCGCCGCGCCGAACCTCCCGGGGACGCCCCGCGGATCCTTGCCGTGGGCAACCTGGAGATCGATCCGGCCTCCTACCGCGTCAGCCTTTCCGGGAAGCCCGTGACCCTCAGCACCCTGGAGTTCCGGCTCCTCTATTTTCTGGCTTCGCGCCCCAATCGCGTCTTCTCGCGGGACCAGTTGCTCGACGCCGTCTGGGGCACGGAGCGCTTCGTCACCCCGCGCAGCGTGGACGTCTACGTCCGGCGGCTGCGCGAGAAGGTCGAGCCCGATCCCGAGCATCCGCTTCACTTGAAAACGGTGCGCGGCGCGGGCTACATGTTCGAAACCCGTGCGGCTTAACCTTTTTTGGAAACTCGGCGTCGCCTTCCTGGCACTGCTTATCCTGGTGCTGCTGCCGGTGGATTTCTATGCCGAGCGCACCCTGCGCCGGGAATACGAGCGCAGCGGCTTTGAGCGCCTCGCCAGCATCGCGCGAATCGCCCAGACGCGCCCCCTGCAGTGGCTCCCGGCCACCGCCGAGCGCGGGGAAGAACTCGAGGGGCTGCGCGGCTGGATTGCTCAGATGGCCGCCAGCGGCGCCCGCGTTACGCTCATCGCTTCCTCCGGACAGGTGCTCGCCGATTCCGAAGCCGACCCGCGCTCCATGGAAAACCACGCCGGGCGTCCCGAGATTCAGCAGGCTTTGGCCGCGGGCGAGGGCCGTTCGGTCCGCCATAGCGTCACCCTTCAGCGCGATCTTCTCTACTATGCGGTGCGCCAGCCCATGCCGGCGGGGCCTCCCCTGGTGTTGCGTTTCGCCCTGCCCGTCGAAGCTATAGATGTGGTGCTCTGGGACTTTCGCAAAGGGCTGTGGCTCGCATCTCTGGTTATGTTGCTGGTCACCGGAACGGCTTCTCTGGTGATCTCGCGCTCTCTTTCGCAGCGCGTCGAGCGCCTCCGCGCCTTCTCCCGGCGCGTGGCGGAAAGCGATTTCCGCCCTATCCCGGCGAACCGCAGCGGAGATGCCCTGGAAGCCCTGGCCGTCTCTCTGAACGAAACGGCGGCGCGCCTCGACGGCAGCATCCGTACCCTCACGGAAGAGCGCAACCTTTCCGCGGCCATTCTGGGGAGCATGGTGGAGGCCGTGGCGGTGGTGAACGCGGCCGAGCGGCTGGTTTTCGCCAACCCCGCTTTCGTGGAGATTCTCGGGCTGGATATGCCCCCGCGCGCGGGCAGCGCCCTGCTGGAAGTGGTGCGCCAGACGGAACTCATCGAGGCCGTGCGCCAGGTGCTGCGGGGAGAGCCGACGGTGCACGCGGAGATCATGACCGGCACGGTGAAGCCGCGCTACTTCGCGGCCACGGTGGCCGCGGTGCGCGCCGAACGAACCCCCAGTGCCGTGGTGGTACTGCATGACATCACCGACCTGCGCCGCCTGGAGCGCGTGCGCCGGGACTTTGTGGCCAACGTCTCCCACGAATTCAAGACCCCCCTGACCGCCATCCAGGGCTTCGCGGAAACCCTGCTCGCCGGCGCCCTGGACGACCCCCAGAACCGCAGCCGCTTCCTCGGTATCATTCTCGAACATGCCCGCCGCCTCGCCCGTCTCACCGACGATCTCCTGGAGCTCTCGCAGATCGAAGCGGAGCGCCTGCAGATGGAAATCCGCCCGCTGCGCGTCGAGGAGCTGGTGAACGGCTGCCTGGACACCACGCGCCTGCGCGCCGCGGAAAAGAACATCCGCCTCTCCGCCGAGCTGCCCGCCGGCCTCCCGGAAATTGCCGGGGACCACCGCCGCCTCGCCGAAGTGTTGCAGAACCTGCTCGACAATGCCCTGCAATACACCCAGCCGGGCGGACAGATTGTCGTGCAGGCCAGGGTTGCGGAGCGCGAAGTGGTGCTCACGGTCGCTGACACCGGCATCGGCATTCCCGAGGCGGAGCAGGCGCGCATCTTCGAACGTTTCTACCGCGTGGATGCGGCCCGCTCCCGCGAGGTCGGTGGTACCGGCCTCGGTCTGGCCATCGCCAAGCACCTCGTGGAGGCTCACGGCGGGCGCCTGTGGGTCGAGAGCGAAGTCGGTCGCGGTTCGCAGTTCCATTTTTCCGTGCCGGTCTTCGATCCCGAGCGCGCCGTGCCGCGTTTCTCCTCCGGCGGCGGTTCCGCCGGGCGCGGCAACGGCCCGCTTCTCTCCTGATTCCTCCCCGTTTCCTGTCTTCGCAAATTCATCTGCGTATGAAGCCTGCGTAACGGGCCAAGCGCCATGCTCGGATATGCGCGCGGGCTCCAGAGTTTCGGATTTTCGCAACCGCGCGGCAACCTTGCGCCAGGAGCGCCATGACCAACACCCCCCATCTCACGCCCCATCTCACGCCCAATCTCACGGAAGTCGTGTTCTACGACATGCTCGTGAACTATCTGATTTCCATGGCGCGTACGGTCGAAGGCGCCATGAACCGGGCCATCGATGCCATCGTGGAGCTGGAGAGTCCGCGGACGCAAAGTTTGCCGGGCGAGGTCTTTCTCACCGAACCGCACGTCAACGAGATGGAGATGCGCATCGATGAGCACGCCATCCGGCTTTTGCGCCGCGCGGCGTTCTCCGATGATGAGATGCGCTTGATCGTAGCCACCCTCAAAATCACCAATGATCTCGAGCGCATCGGGGATCTGGCCGTCAGTCTCGCCGAGCGCGCCATCTCCCTGCGCGCCATGGGCAAGGTGGAAGCACCGGAAGATCTCTGGCCCATGGCCAGCGCCGTGCGTGCCATGGTCAGCAAGAGCCTGGGCGCCCTGATCTTCCGCAATGCGGAGATGGCCATGCAGGTTCTCGAGAGCGACGACCTGGTGGACCGCTATCGCGACCGCATCTTCGAGCAGCTTCTGGCGCGCATGTCCGAGCAGTCCTCGCGCGTCACCCCCGGCCTGCAGTTTGTCCTGGCTACCCGCCATCTCGAGCGCATCGCCGACCATGCCACCAATATCGCCGAGGACATCATCTTCTGGGTGCGCGGCCTGGACGTGCGTCATGGCCGGGCTCTGGTGCTTCCTCCTCCCGAAAGTCCGGTGCTTCCGGACGAGCCGGAGGTCACGGAGAATTCACCCTGCCTTCATCCGGACGTGAACTCGGCCGTCTAACCTCGCCCGCGTTTAGTCTCAACACCCCATCCCACCGCGGGGGTCGGCGCTCCCCTGGCCCCGGTCCCCGCTCCTCCCCCCTCCCCTGGGCGAAATAAATACAAAGGCACTCCGTAGCGCCGGCCGATTTTGTGTCACGCAATATTAACAGCCCGTTTAATGGACTGTGACTCGGATATCCTACCGTGGGGGCCGCACGAAAGTTCGCAGGGAACCGCTTATACGCGGGTGGATACGACTGGGTTGTTATTTATTTCCTGGGGAAAATCTGACTTGGAGGAAGAGCATGTACAGAATGTGGATGACGGCCGTGTTGTCTGCCGTGCTGGTGGCGACGCCAGCGTGGGCAGCTAAGGGCCACGACAAGAATGCCGCGAGCAACGGCGAAGAGACGCCAGCGGCGGCCAACAAGAGTGCAGCAAGCAGCGAAAAAACGGCGGAAAAGCCCGCCGCGGCCGGCTACGGCGCAGAGATCGAACAACTCCGGGAGATGCTGCTCGAGCAGTCCCGCGCCATCGAGGCCCAGCAGAAGTTGATGCGCGAGCAGCAGGAAAAACTGAACACACTGACCGAAGAGCTGCGCGCCGCGCGCACCGGAAACCTTGCATCGGCGGGGGAAGCCCTCGCGGCTCAGCCCGGAACCTCGGCCGCGGCGGCGCCCCAGGGCGCGGAGCTCGAAGCCCGCGTCGCCAAAGTCGAGAAGGACGTCGCTGCGAATAAGAAGAGTGCCGAAGATGGCATCAAGGCCCTTGGCCCGTTCAAATTTTCCGGCGACCTGCGCCTGCGCTACGAACCTTTCTTCGGCGGTGGCGCGGCGGCCTCCCCGGCGCCGACGAGCCGCCATCGCGAACGCTACCGCCTGCGCTTCTATGCCAACGCCAAGTTCGGCGAAGACTTCACCGGCGGCTTTGCCCTCGCTTCGGGCGACACCGGCGATCCGATTTCCACGAACAGCACGCAAACCGGATTCTTTACGCGCAAGTCCTTCGCCGTGGACCGCGCTTTCATGACCTACCACCCGCATTACTTCAAGGCCTTCTCCGTGACCGGCGGCAAGTTTGCCTACACCTGGCAAAAGACCGAGATGACCTGGGACGTGGACACCAACCCCGAAGGCGTGAGCGAACAGGTCATGTGGGATTGGAAGGATAGATTCCTGAACCACTTCGGCGTGGTGGCCTTCCAGCTTCCGATGTGGGAAGTGTCCAATGGCCCGGATTCCGGAGTCTTCGGCGGCCAGATTCAGACGGGGTGGAAACTCCACCCGCGCGTCAAGCTCGCGGCCGATGTCGCCTTCTACGACTACCGCAACCCGGACCGCATTGCCCAGAACCTGAATGGCGGCAATGGTTTCGCCACCCAGGGCAGTGCCACCGGCCTCGGCGGCACCTTCGGCTTCGGCGGCAGCGGCATGTCCAACAACGTCGGCACGATCAGTGGCACTCGCTACTTTGCCTCCAAGTTCGGCATTCTGGACACCCTGCTCCGCGCGGACATCGACACCGGTTCGGCCAAGTGGCCCGTCGCGCTCATCTTCAACTTCGTGCAGAACACCCGCACCTGCCAGAACCTTCAGGTGTTCTTTGATGCCGATGCCACAGTCCCGGCTTGCGATCCGCACCAGCGGCACGGCTACTGGGCGGAAGCGCAGTTCGGCCAGACCAAGAACAAGGGCGACTTCCGCTTCGGCTACACCGCCATGCGCATCGAGCGCGACGCTGTCGTCTCCGCCTTCAACTTCAGCGACATCCGTCAGGCCACCAACGACATCAACCACCGCGTCGAGGTCTACTATCAGGCCTACAAGAACATCACCGTGGGCATGACCGGCCTCTTCGGGCGGCAACTCGTCACCGCGCAGAGCCCCACGCCGGAACGCTGGTTGAAGCGCTTCCAGTTCGACGTGGCTTATAGCTTCTAGTAAGGAAAGGGACTGGATCCCGGCCGGGATGGAAATTTCGCCTCGGCCGGGTTCCGCCCCTCGAATCCCCGGCCGCATTTTATAAGGTCTTGTCCTTGAATGGCTTGCACGGAAGTTCGGGGAAAGGTTTGTTTCGCGGAATTGCTGTCTGATTGAAGTCTGAGTTCCCTTGTAACCAATCTGTAACACAACTTTGCGAGACTCGGTAAACCAAATGATGAAAAATGGACGAAGGAGAGAACTAATGAAGCGAATCGCGGGATTACTTCTGATCGTGCTTGCTCTCGGCGGCCTTGCCGTCGCGCAGAACGCACTCTCAATTAACGGAGCGGGAGCGACATTCCCCTATCCGATCTATTCGAAGTGGTTTGACGAGTACCACAAGAAGAATTCCAACATTCAGATCAACTACCAGTCGATTGGCTCGGGCGGCGGTATCCGCCAGGCCACCGAAGGCACCGTGGATTTCGGCGCCAGCGACGGCCCCATGACCGACGAGCAGCTCAAAGCCTACAAAGACAAGCACGGCAGCGACATCCTGCACTTCCCGACGGTACTTGGCGCGGACGTGCCCACCTACAACATCCCCGGTGTGAGCGCCGCTCTCAATTTCACTCCCGACGCCCTCGCCGGCATCTTCCTCGGCCGCATCACCAAGTGGAATGACCCGGCCATCGCCAGCGTGAACAAAGGCGTCGCCCTGCCGGCTTCCGACATCATCGTCGTGCACCGCGCCGACGGTAGCGGCACCACCTACATCTGGACCGACTACCTTTCCAAGGTCAGCGAAGAGTGGAAAACGAAAGTCGGCAAAGGCACCTCCGTCAATTGGCCCGTGGGCCTGGGCGGCAAGGGCAATGAGGGCGTCATGGGCATCGTCAAGCAGACCCCCAACGCCATCGGCTACGTCGAGCTGATCTACGCCGTGCAGAACAAAGTTCCCTACGGCGCGGTGCGCAACGCGGCCGGTGTGTTCGTGACCGCCGAGCTCGCCGGCGTCAGCGCCGCGGCCGCGGGTGCGGCCAGGAACATGCCTGCGGACTTCCGGGTATCCATCACCAACGCTCCGGGCAAGACTGCTTACCCCGTTTCCAGCTTCACCTGGCTGCTCATCCCCTCCCGGATCGCGGACGCCGGCAAGCGCGACGCCATCAAGGGCTTCCTCAAGTGGATGATGACCGACGGACAGAATTTCGCCGAGCCTCTGGCGTATGCCAAGCTCCCGAAAGAAGTCGTCACCAAGGAGATGAAAGCCATCGCCACAATTCAGTAAGGTTGACTGCTTGGCGGTTACACTGGGGTTGACCGCTCTGCGGTCACAATAGAATGGTTACGCCATCAACGAACGCCTACCGCGCGGGCCCGGCAACGGGCTCGCGCACCTTTCTTTCCCGGCTGCGCGAAGGGGATGAGATCGCGCGCCTGGTCACCTTGCTTTTCGCCGCCGCGGTGGTCCTCATCACCGTCGCCATCGTCTATCAGCTCTGGGTGGATTCCGCCCTGTCGCGCCACAAGTTCGGCTGGAACTTTTTCATTACCGATGTCTGGGACCCTGTCTTCGATCAGTTCGGCGCGTTGCCGTTCATTTACGGCACTGTCGTCACATCGGCAGTGGCGCTTTTTTTTGCTATTCCACTGGGAATCGGAGCTGCAATTTTTCTGGCGGAACTCGCGCCAGCGAAGATCTCCGACACGTTGACGTTCTTCATTGACTTGCTCGCGGCTGTCCCGAGCGTCATCTATGGTCTGCTTGGTGTGTTTATCCTCGTGCCCATCATGCGCGAGGTGATTCAACCTTTCTTGAAGGCGACGCTGGGATTCCTGCCGATCTTCTCCGGCCCCGGCTACGGCGTGGGTTTTCTGACGGCGGGCATGGTGCTCGCGATCATGGTTATTCCGTTCATCATTTCGGTTTCGCGCGAAGTGCTCATGTCCGTGCCGCGCGATCAGCGCGAGGCGGCCCTGGCCCTGGGCTCCACGCGCTGGGAATCCACCTGGAAGGTGGTCGTGCCCTTCGCGCGGACGGGCATTTTTGGCTCGATCTTTCTGGCCCTCGCTCGTGCGTTGGGCGAGACCATGGCCGTCACCATGGTCATCGGCAACACCCCCAAAGTGGCCGCGTCTCTCTTCGCCCCCGGCTATTCCATTGCCGCGGTTATTGCCAACGAATTCACCGAAGCCACCGGCGACCTCTACCTGCACGCGCTCATCGAACTGGGTCTAGTGCTCTTTCTCCTCACCTTCATTCTCAACGGCTTGGCGCGCTTGCTCATTCTCCTCACCGAGCGCCGCGGCGCTGAGGTGCGCGCATGACCGCGCGGCTTCTCTGGCGCAAGGGACTCAGCACCGTCATGCTCACGCTCACCGGCGTCTGCGCCCTCGTCGCCCTGTCCCTGCTGTTCTTCATCCTCGGCTATCTCCTCTATCACGGCGGCCGTTCGATCAATTGGGACTTCCTCACCAAACTGCCTACGCCCGTCGGCGAGGCTGGCGGCGGCATGGCCAATGCGATTCTCGGCAGCGCCAAGCTGCTGCTCCTGGCCTCGCTCATCGGCGTGCCCATCGGGTTTTTCGGCGGCGTCTATCTCGCGGAATTCGGCGGGCGTACCGCGGGCTTCTTCGTGCGCTATGCCGCGGATCTGCTCAATGGCACGCCATCCATCGTGATCGGCATCTTCGCTTACGCCCTGCTGGTCCTGCCCTTCAAGCACTTTTCCACTTTCTCCGGGGCTTTCGCCCTGGGCATCATGATGATCCCCATCACCCTGCGCAGCACGGAGGAGTTCTTGCGCAGTGTGCCGCAAACGCTCCGGGAGGGGGCCCTGGCCCTGGGCGCCAGCAAGTCCCGCGCGATTATGTCCGTGGTCATTCCCGCCGCCTACCGCGGCATTCTCACCGCCGTGCTTCTCGCAGTGGCCCGCGTCGCCGGGGAGACCGCCCCGCTGCTCTTCACCGCCTTCAGCAACCGCTTCTGGAGCCCGGGATGGAACCAGCCCACGGCTTCGCTCCCGGACCGTGCTGGCCCGCGGCGTTTCCGTTCCGAGGCAGTAACCCGGGGATCTCTCGATGACTGTAAGCTCCAAGCCGGCTTTTTCCCTCAGCTTCGCCGCTGTCCCGGACGGCGCCGGCCGCGCTCCGGCCGCCGAACTCTCCCTGCGCATGACCCTCGCCAAGGTCAATTTCTTTTACGGGCCAAAGCAGACCCTCTTCGACATCAACCTGGGTATCGCCGCTGGCCGCATCACCTCGCTCATCGGCCCTTCCGGCTGCGGCAAGTCCACCCTGCTGCGCACTCTCAATCGCATGCACGAGACCCTGTCCAACGTCCGCCTCACGGGGGCGATCCTCCTCGACGGTGGGAGCATCCTGGCGCAGGACGTCACCCAGTTGCGCCGCCGCGTGGGCATGGTCTTTCAGCACCCCAATCCCTTTCCCAAGTCCATCTTCGAGAACGTCGCCTATGGCCCGCGCATCAACGGCACTCCCAAGGCTCTCTCCGATATCGTCGAGGCCAGCCTGCGCCGCGCCGCTCTCTGGGACGAAGTGAAGGACCACCTGCACAAGTCCGCCTACGAGCTTTCCGGTGGCCAGCAGCAGCGCCTGTGCATCGCCCGCGCTCTGGCCGTCGAGCCGGAAGTGCTGCTCCTCGACGAGCCCTGCTCCGCCCTCGACCCCATCAGCACCGCGAAGATCGAAGAGCTGCTCGTGCAGTTGAAAGAGACCTGCACCATCGTCATCGTCACCCACAACATGCAGCAGGCGGCCCGCGTCAGCGACTTCACCGCGTTTCTCCTCAATGGCGCGCTGGTCGAGTTCAGCCCCACCCCGCAGCTCTTCACCACTCCGGCCGATCCGCGCACCGAGGCCTACATCACCGGGCGCTTCGGATGAAGTGTGTACGATGACGCGGAGAGGCGGGTGCCGCCCCGCAAACCGCGGGAAAGGATTCCATGGAACGTCACTTTGAAAAAGATTTGGACGAGCTCAAGGACCGCCTGCTGTGGATGGGCAGCCTCGCGGAGCGCTCCGTGCACCAGGCGGTGCACGCCGTGCTGCAGTCCGACGAGCAGCTCGCCCAGCGCGTCCTCGCGGAAGAGAACGCCATCAACGAACTGCAGATCGAGATCGACGATCGCGTCGTGCACCTCCTCGCCCTGCACCAGTTGATGGCCGTGGACCTGCGCCTGGTCCTGGCCGTCTCGCGCATCAACAACGACCTCGAGCGCATCGGCGACCAGGCCGTGAACATCGCGGAGTCCGCCCAGCGCATTCTGCGCCACCCGCGCGTCAAGCCCTACGTCGACCTCCCGAAGATGAGCGAACTGGTCGAGGAGATGGTGCGCGACGCCCTCAACGCTGTGGTCCGCCGCGACGTTGACCTCGCCCAGAAGGTGCTCGCAAGCGACGATCAGGTCGACAACCTCCGCGACCAGATCTTCCGCGAGCTGCTCACCTATATGATGGGTGATTCCAGCGTCGTCTATCCCGCCTTCGAGCTCATCCTCGTGGCCAAGAATCTCGAGCGCATCGGCGACCACGCCACCAACATCTCCGAGGACGTCATCTACATCGTCCAGGGCCGCGACGTCCGCCACCCCGCCGTCGACCGCCGCTGACTTTATCCCCGCTCAGCGGCGCGCCGGCCTGCGCCACAGCGCCAACGCGCAGAGCGCGCTCAGAACACTCAGCCCGCCGCCCAGCGTGCGGTCCGCCGTGCGTTGGAAGCGCACCGCAATCCGCGATGCGCCCGCGGCCAGCGGCACGATCATCTGCTGCGTTTCCTCCGCGCGCTCCGGCTGCACCACTGCGCCGTTTACCTCCACCCGCCACGCCGGATAGTTCAACAAGCGCAGTGCCGCGTGCACCGGCGTGCGCGCCCTCACCCGCACTAGCTTTTCTTCCGCCGTCCAGCGCTCGACGCGCACGTCTGCCCGGGAAATGTCCGGAACGCCTTTTGCCTCCGGCAGAAGCCGCACAAGCGGCGCCTGCCGCGGCAGATCGGTGTGGTCGTCGCCCAGCGGGTCGTATTCGTCCGTGCCCTCGTAGCCCGCGCCGCTCGCGATCGCCGCGCGCAGGGACGGGATGTCATCCGTGTCCCAATAGGCGTGCTGCACGAAAAACACTTGCGCCCCGCCGAGAGCCAGCAGCAGCGCCGCCCCGCCCGGCCACGCCCAGCGCCGCCGCGCCAGCGCCGCGGCGGCAAACCACGCAAACGCCACGGCCAGCACCAGCATCCAGCGCCACGGGAATTGCACGTAGCGCAGTTTCGGCAGAACGCTCCACAGCGGCGCCGTAAAGCGGAACATCAGCGCCGCCCCGGCCGCGCCCACCAGTAGCAGGCGCTCGCGCAGTTGCCGCTGTCCTTCGTCCGCGCCGCGCCGCTGGGCGCCGAGCGCCGCCAGCGCGGTCCCGGCAAGCAGGGCTGCGGCCGCGCTGGAAATAATCCGGTTGACCAGGTTGTGCTCGGGGTCGGTGGTCGTGGTGTAGAGAAAATTCTCCGCCGGAAGCAGGCCGCCGGAGAGTACCTGGGCGATGTTCACCCAGCGCTGCTCGTACACCGCCGGAAGGAGATAAAACGCGCAGAGGCCAAAGCCCAGCCCCAGCCCTCCGGCGCCGCGCAGCAGCGGCCGCCAGGAGCGCTCGCGTGCGGCCGCCGCCGCGAAAAGCAACGCCACGCTGTAGCCCGCCAGGACCCCCGCCGGGGCGTTGGCCAGCCACACCAGGGAGAAGGGCACGGCGAAGCGCGCTGTGCGCCACCGCGCGCTTCCCCCGTCTGTGGCGTCGGCCAGGTCCCCCGCAAAGAGCAGCAGCAGCGGAAAAAACGCCGCGCCCAGCAGTTCGGCAAAATCGCTGCGCAGATAAACGACCAGTTGCGCGTAAGGATTCGCCGCATAGACCGCGCCGGCGAAGAGGGCCGCGCGCAGCGGAAGCGTGCGCCGCGCCAGCGCGAACATGCACAACCCCGCGGTCGTCTGCGTGACCACCACAAACGCCGCGACCGCCGCCTGCCACCCCGCGAGCAGGCCCAGCGCCGCGCCCAGCATCCACCCCAGCGGCGGATAGAACACGAAGCGCGGCTCGCCGAAGCCCCAGTTTGCCCATTCCGCCCAGCTCGGGTAGAGAATTCCTGCTTTCCACTGCCCGGCCACTTCCAGCCAGTTCGACGCATGAAACGCAATGTCATGCCCCGAAGGGTTCCCGCGCCCGTAAAACGGCGCGATCAGCGTCAGCGCCGCCGCCGCGCACACCAGCAGCGCCAGAAGCCAGGCGCGATGTCCGCCTTCGGGCGCCGCGCTCTTCGTATCGTCAGGCTGCGATGTCATGAATCCATTCTGGCGTGCAACGCGTTCTGCGGCCACTGCGCCGGCTTTTAATTCTTCGCCAGCTCCCGGCAAAGATAGATGATCTGTCCCACGTGATGATAAGCATGCCCCGCGCAGCGCAGCAGAATGCTGAAGCGGTCCCTGGCTTCCGGCTCGCGTTCCGCCGAATATGGCCGTGTCCAGTCCTCTTCGCTCTGGTTGCGTATGGCCGAAGTGACCATCGCGATCGCGCGGTCGAACGCCGCCATCACCTCGTCTTTGGGGGGCCGGCTGGGTTCGCTGAATTCCAGATCCCGGTTGCGCACGTAACCCGTTCCCGCGAGGCGCGCCCCGATGTAGTAGTTCAGGTTGCCGGTCAGATGCAGAACCAGATGGCCCGCGCTGTTCCCGTAGTCATAAGGCTTGCGCCAGAACTGCTCGGGCGATAGCGGATCGGCCCACTGGTGCAGTTGCTTCGCGATGTATTCGTAGTATCCGGCCAGGCTTTCCGCTACCCCCTCTGACAATTCCGTCATTCGGTTCTCCGTTTTGCCTGGTTCGCTGCCCGCTCCCCGCGGCTATTTGGCGCGGTCGTTCCGGTAGACCACGCCCTCCTTCATCACGAAGAGAACCTTCTCGGTTTCCCGGATGTTCTCCGAGGGATCGCCCGGCACGGCCACCACGTCGGCGAGCTTGCCCGCTTCCAGCGTGCCGATCTTGTCCGCGAAACCCAGCAGCTCCGCATCGGACGCCATTGCCGAGCGCAGCGCATCGATGGGTTTCATCCCCAGCGCCACCATCTGCCCGAACTCTTCCGCGTTGCGCCCGTGGGGATAGACGCCCGCGTCGGTGCCGAAGCCGAAGCGCAGGCCTTTGGCCAGCGCCCGCTGAAACGTCTTGTGCGCTCCGGCCAGGGCCGCATTGGCCTTCGCCAGAATCGCCGGCGGGTAATACACTCCGCGCCGAATGCGCTCTTGTTCCCCGACGATGGGCATCAGCGTGGCCACGAAGAACGTTCCGTGCGCCTTCATTAGGTCCAGCGTTTCATCATTCAGAAACGAGCAGTGCTCGATCGAGTTGATGCCCGCCAGCACCGCGCGCTTCGCCCCTTCCGAGCCGTGCGCGTGCGCCGCCGTCTTCAGGCGCAGCGCGCGGGCTTCCTCCCCGATGGCGTTCAGCTCTTCCTGCGTGAGCTGCGGCGAATCCACGTCGTCGGTCAGCGAGAGCACGCCGCCCGTGGCGCACACCTTGATCATATCCGCGCCGTATTTGTGGTCCAGCCGCACCGCCTCGCGCGCCTGGTCCGCTCCGTTGATCACCCCGTCCAGCGGCCCGCTCTCCCTCCCGAACAGCCCCGCGCGAAACCCTGCCATGTCATCGCAGTGCCCTCCGGTCGACCCGATGGCGTGCACCGTGACCAGCATGCGCGGTCCGATGATCTGGCCGTCGCGGATGGCGTTGCGCAGCCCGACGTCGATGTAGTCATTCGACCCCACGTCCCGCACCGTGGTAAACCCCGCCAGCAGCGTCCTCCGTGCGTAAACCGAAGCATCCAGCGCCATCTCCGCCACGGTCTTCTGCAGGCTGTCCAGCCGGTCCTGTTTCCAATCGTCGCTGGCTTCCATGCTGAGATGCGTGTGCGCGTCGATGAAGCCCGGCAGCAGCGTGGCATCGCCCAGGTCGATCACTTCCGCGCCCGCGGGGATCGTGACGTTCGGCCCCGCGGCGGCGATCTTGCCGCCGCTCACCACCACCACGCCGGGTTTCACCACCGCCTCGCTCTTGCCGTCGTACATCCGGGCCGCTTTCAGCACCACGGCCTTGCTCGCCGGCTTGGTTTGCTGCGCGAATACCTGTCCACTCGCTCCGAACAACACCACCAACGCCACAATCCATTTCCGCATGATCCAGTTTCCTTTCGCCGCGCAGGCTCGAAGCCCGCCCCGGCCTCCACTGCCGCTACTTCTCCCGGTCGTTCTTGTAGACGGCGCCTTCCTTCATCACGAAGAATACTTTTTCCACCTGCCGGATGTTTTCGACCGGATCGCCCGGCACGGCCACCACATCCGCCAGTTTGCCCGCCTCCAGTGTTCCGATCTTGTCCGTCAGGCCCAGCAGTTCCGCGTCGTGCGACGTGCCTGCCTTCAACGCTTCCACCGGCTTCATGCCCAGGTCCACCATCTGGTGAAACTCTTCGGCGTTGCGCCCGTGCGGATAGACGGCGGCGTCCGTGCCCAGCCCGATCTTCACGCCCTTGGCCAGCGCTTTCTGAAACGTGGCGTGAATCGCGGCGATTGCCGCGCGGGCTTTCGCGGCAATGGCCGGTGGCAGGTACACGCCCGCATCGAACTTTTCCTGCAGCCCTTGCACGGCCATCAGCGTCGGCACATAGTACGTGCCGCGCTGCTTCATCATATCCAGCGCTTCGTCATCCAGAAACGAGCCGTGCTCGATCGAGTCGATCCCCGCGCGGATGGCCCGCTTGGCCCCTTCCGCGCCGTGCGCGTGCGCCGCCGTCTTCAGGCGCAGCGCGTGCGCTTCATCCACGATGGCGTTCAGCTCTTCCTGGGTAAGTTGCGGGGTATCCACGGCGTCGTTCGCGGAGAGCACCCCGCCGGTGGCGCACACCTTGATCATGTCCGCGCCGTACTTGTGATCGATCCGCACCGCTTCGCGGGCTTGGTCGGCTCCGTTGATCACGCCGTCCATCGGACCGCTCTCGCGCCCGAACAGCCCGGCGCGGTAGCCGGAGAGAGAGTCGCAATGTCCGCCGGTGGCGCTGATGGCGTGGACGCTGACGAGCATGCGCGGTCCGATGACCTTGCCGTTGCGAATCGCGTTGCGCAGGCCGACGTCGATGTAATCGGTCGAGCCTACGTCGCGCACCGTCGTGAACCCCGCCAGCAGCGTCTTGCGCGCATTCACGGTGGCGTCCAGCGCCTTCTCGGCCACGGTCTTCTGCAAACTGTCCAGCTTGTCCTGCTTCCAGTCTTCGGTGGGGCTCATGGTCAGGTGTGTGTGCGCGTCAATAAATCCGGGGAGCAGCGTGGCGTCCCCCAGATCGATCACTTCCGCGCCCGCGGGAATCGCCGCGTTCGGCCCCGCGGCCGCGATCTTGCCGTCGCTCACCACTACCACCCCGGGCTTCACCACCGCGTCGCTTTTCCCGTCAAACATCCGCGCCGCCTTCAGCACCACGGTTTTGCTCGCGGGCTTCTGCCCCTGCCCGTGCACCGAAAGCGTCAGCAGCAAACTCAAGAAGACCAGTCCACTCGCCTTGCGCATCATCGGATTCTCCCTCTTTCCGGAAAAAATCCCGGAACGGAGACGATAGCCCGCCCACCGAAAAAGTCAAGCGCCAGCCCTCTTTCGCCGCGCGCATCCTTGCGCTATCCTCCGTTCGATTGTGACCGCGCAGCGGTCAACGACGCGCAGGGGAAAAGGGGAACGCATGGCCAACCGCAACTGTCCGATGTGCTTCGGCAAGGTGCCGCGCGCGGCGGTGCTGGCGCGCTCCGCAGCCGTGGATTGCCCGCACTGCGGGCGCGGCCTGGAGCTTTCCCGTCCCAGCCGCCTGCTGGCCAGTCTCCTGGGCCTGCTCGGCGCGTGGTTCGCTTTCCACTACACCAGCGGAGGGCAGGGCCCGCTGAGCTGGGCCGTGCCGCTCGTGGCCTCCATCCTGGCCTTCGGCGTCGTCGCGCCGGTCTTCCTGATGCTCAACGCCGATCTCGTCGTCCGCCCGGAGGCCGGTGGCGAGCCGCTCGCCGCCGCCGGCCACGGCGCCACGCACTAGAATTTTTCCACCGCGCGCGGCGAGGGGGCCTTCCGTACTATTGACCAGTACGCCGTGCCCCTTCACCCTTGCTGCAACATGGCTCGCTACTCGGCTTTCCTCGAACGCAAGGTGGAAGTGCGCTACCGGGCCGGAGAGATCATTCTGACCGCTTCGGCCACGCTGTTAGCGGATTCCGGGCGTTCCATCTTCCTCGAGGAGCATTTTGTGCAGGACGGCCAGCAGAAGCAGTTCCGCTGGGAAATTCCGTATTCTTGGGTCGTGGAGATCGTGGAAAAGGCGGGCGGCTTCGAGCCCGCGCGGTTCCGCGCGGCGCCGGAAAGCGCGCCGTTGGCGCGTGCGGCGTCTGCCGCCGACGCGGATGTTCCGCTGCTCCCGCTGCAACCTCGTCCGAAAGAAGCTTGAGCGCAATTTTGCCCGTGCTTCCGCGGCGCGGCGTCCGCAAACCCGCCCGCACACGCCGGCTTTCCGCTACAATCAAAACTTTCCGCGCCGCCGGGCTGCGAGCCTGACCGCGCAGGAGGCGTCTCGTGAATCCCGCAGGGAGCTCGAAAGCAAAAATCGGATTGATCGGCCTGGGCCTGATGGGCCGGCCGATGGGCTTGAATCTGCTCAAGGCCGGCTACCCGCTCACGGTGTGGAACCGCACGGCCTCGCGCGCGGAGCCGCTGGTGGCCGCGGGCGCGCGCCTCGCTGCCTCGCCCCGTGCCGTGGCGGAAGCTGTGGATGTGCTCTTCACCATCGTCAGCGATCCTCCGGCGCTGGAAGAAGTTCTGTGGGGCAAGGACGGCGTGATGGGCGGGCTGCGCCGCGGCAGCATCTACGTGGACTCCAGCACGGTTTCTCCGGCGCTGGCGCGCAAGGTTGCCGCAGCCTGCGCCGAACGCGGCGCGCGGTTTCTCGACGCGCCGGTGACCGGGGGCACCTGGGGCGCGGAAAAGGGCGAGCTGCTCTTCCTGGTCGGCGGGGAAGCAGCCACGCTGGCGGAGGTCGAGCCGGTCCTGGGGGCGCTGGGGAAGCGCTGGTTCCATCTCGGGGCGAACGGCGCGGGGCAGACCATCAAGCTGGCCATGAACCTGATTCTCGCGCTGCAGGTAGGCGCGCTGGCGGAAGCGCTGGCGCTGGTCACCGGCGCGGGCATACAGGGCGAAAAGCTGGTGGAGGTGCTGCAGTCGAGCATGGCGCGCGCTCCGGTGCTGGACGTGAAAGCGCCGCTGCTCCTCAAGGGCGAGTACGCCCCGAGCTTTCCGCTGCGGCTGATGCACAAGGACCTGGGCCTGGCGCTGGACCTTGGCAATCAGCTCGGCGTGGCCCTGCCCGAGACCGCCGCCGCGCGCGAGGTCTACAACTACGTCAAAGGCGCGGCCAAAGAAGACCTGGACTACGCCGCGGTCATGAAGTTCTGGAAAAAGTGAGGCATCCGGCGCCAAGGAGAGAAAAAGATAACGCTGAGACACTGAGTGCGCAGAGCCGCGCAGAGACCGAAGGGGATCGGAGTTCAAGTGCTGGTTTAAGGAATGGGCACCGCTACCCCCACCCACCCCCGGTGTTTTTGCAAAGAGTGCGCATTTTCCTGATTTCAGGAGAGTTGCGGCGCGCTCCTGTTTTCGGGAGTGCGCAAGAGCGGCAAATAAAGGAGTTAGAGAGGCAGTTAACAGTTGCCAGTTGAAAGTTGAAAGCAAGAGGAGGCGGGAAGGACGCCGGGAAAGTATTCGAACAGAAGATTGACGTAACACGAAGAAGGATAGCAGAAGAGTTATGTTATTTCAATAGATTATTAAGCAGTATTCGAATGGATTGTGGAAAAGTGTGCGAATGCTCGGCTCAGCTTTGCAGCCGAAGATGAAAGACCCAAGCAAAAAAACGGAATGATGTTCTATGTCCTAATTTTTCTCAGTTAGGTTTTAGAAGCCTATACTGAACACCAAGTTCGGACGTGAACTCGGAAAAGCTCTCCAATTCCGCCCGAATCGCCTTCAGAGTTGCTTCGTATCGAAACCAATTTCGATGCGAAAAGGGTTCGGTTGCTTCGGCCTGAGCGTAGACTTTTTTGATTACCTTGGCAGCTAACTTGAAGTGCCGCTCAATCGTGGCACGGTAGTGCTCGCCTTTCTGGTCGCGGTCGTCTAACCAAAACGGATTCGCTAACTTGCGGATGTCGTTGTTCAGGTTTTCATCTTCATCTTTGTAAACAACTCTCATGGACTCCCCCACAGTCCAAAACACCAACCATCTGCGCTCCATTCCCGGGGTCTGCATTTCAGGCGGACGCTCCTTCCATATAGTCCGGACGCGTTCGCAAAGAAACCACACTCCCGCGATATCATCAAACTCCGCAGTTGTCAGGGTTGTTTTGAGTTCTGTCCCGTCCCCAAACAACTTGAAGTAGCCGCCATCCTTGTCGGTACTAAACAAGTAGCTAGTGCCACCAAATCTATCATCGGGTCCGAACCGAAATGCGTGGATAGTTTTAATCAGTTCTTCTAACGAAATAATGATATGAAGGCTATCACGCTCGCTGCTCCGTTTGTTTCGGTAAACAAATGATTTACCCTTAAGCGCGGGAACTTTGGTGAAATGCTGTTTTAAGGAAATTTGTACTTGGTCGTTGCTTCGAAAATCTGAGATTTTTATCGCATTTTGCGTATTGTTATTTCGAATGATGTTGTCCAGAAACGTTTGTTCAGCCTGAGTAATCTTAGAGTTGTACTCAACCAGCCTAAGTAACGCTTGCACTTCGCGAACCGCTTGCGGATTTTCCGATTGGGCTTTTGAAAGTGACCTTACTGTCTGTGCTCCGTTGATAATTGAGAATCGGTCACACAGGAGTGTCCTACCCTCGGAATCTTCATCGTCAGGCCTGATTCGTGTGGCAACGGCGCAAATGCCATTATTTGCATAAAAGAAATCATCTGGATTTGAGGTCGCGGTTTTTCGAATCGCTCGATTCGTTCCCGTATCCCCAATGTAATTGCGAATGTTCAAAGCAAAGAGGGCTGACTTGTGTTGCCTGAAAAGATCTGCTATCTGCGCGCCACCCATCCTGCCGAGATATGATTTTCTGCCTGTTGCAGGATCTTCGAAGCATAGGAATGCATCGCCAGTCGCGCTCGGGGAAAAGCGGACTTTGATCGTCTGTGAGGAAGCAAGTTCCTGCTTCATTGCATCCCGGAGTGTAAAATTTAGCTTTTCCTCGTCAAACAGTTCGAGTGAAGTCCGATCAATTAGATCAGGATGCTTCGGAAGAGAGTCAATACCCTGCTCCGCTCTGACATACGAATTCTCGGCTGGTTTTTGAAGAGTGATATAGTGCAGGAGAAAGTTGTCTTCGGCCCACTCTATGTCTGCGATTGCCTCTTTCAGCTTTTGATTCATCTTCAGCTTGGAGGGTCCTGAATGAAGGCGTGAAAGTACACCGCAAAAATAGTCAAACGTTTCGGACTTCTCGATGGCCTTCTTACCGCTCTTTTTCTCCCCGCTGTACTTAGCTTGAATGACCAATACCGTATTTCCTTCCCTCGCCAGGAAATCCACACCGCAGTCGTCTGTCCCGTCAATGAGGCACGCGTCTAGGTCCTCGTCGGTTTCTGGAACTAAGCCGGGATTGAGGGACCGCATGACGACGTCAGCGTAAAATCGCGACATCCATATAGACCTCTGTTTTTCAGTTAGGTTGTCAAACGGTGTTTGCAGCTCATTCTTTACGTAGTCTCGAAAATGCTCGCGGAAACGCTCTTTTTCCACTGGTTGCTCCTCGATGCGAGATGATAAACCGAGACGGGGTGATTAGCCACAAGTGGTCTCACAAGAGCGGGGCCGGTGCCCCGGCGTCCTTTCCGCCAAGGGTGAGCAACAAGAGAAGAAACTATGCTTCATTCGTGAGTGAGGGACGGGTGGCCCGGGCGTATAGTGGCGGGTGGCGCATCCAATTCTCTGAATTGTTTTGCTAGCGCATCTCGGCGAGAGGATATTACTCTTGCAATTCATCCCGGCGTACAAAATGAAGGGCACCCCGAACCTCCTCAGTCATCAAACCTGGGCCGCCCGCCGATTAGCGCTCTGAGATTAAGAGCAGCTGCCTCGCTGTGGTTTTAAGTGAGGCAACGGGTACTGAGGCAAATGTCCATTCTTCATCCTCAATCCGAGCTTGAAAAATAGAGTACGAGCGATAGTGACCGCTGGCCGCGAAGCCTGAACCTCTCAGTTGTTTCGCCAACATATCGGAAACAGCATGACGCAACTGTTCCTTCTTGCTACCAGTTCGGTGAAGGTCTGCGGAATGGCTCACTACGCTTCCAAGAAGTAAGTCCACAAGTTGGAGTAGGTGGGCGTCATCCTGAGATGCGCATCGGCTGTCGCGGTGGTCGGAAAGAATGTGCCGGATATGAGCACCGGGCGCAATTGTAATCAAAGGCCCGAGCCGTTCTTTGAGTCTTTCTAGAATCCGGTATTCAGATAGCAGTCGATGATACGGCTCACTGTCAGTAACGATGCCTTCGATTGTCAGGGATTGCTCGGTATCGTAGCAAAACCGGATTACCCCTGTGAGCAAGATTCGAATCAGCGTCTCGCTCCATCGGACCCGACGTTCCCTCACATCACCACTGAAACGCTCCAGTTCAACATGACTCTTCTTGTCGAAAAGAATTACTCCAAGTTTGCACAACAAGGGACTCGAAAACGGCTGTGTTGCTCCTTTATGACGAAGCGCTTCCACCCCCAGCTTGATCCAATGATTTGCGCATCTCTCTGGCGGTCCCCATTTCTGCCCGGAAAACTCGTTGAAATGGAGCTTCGTCTCGCAGTTCCAGCGACTGCGAGCATCTTTCAGCGCAGTGAGTAAGGCCGTCCTCGATTGAGTCGGTACGACAAGACATCCATGGGCGTGAAACGGTTCGTTGCTCGAGTCATGGTAGAGTGATACTGATAGCGAGCTTCCATCGACTCTTGAAGGAACGGGGAACAAGCTGGGTTGTTCGGTGGACATCTGGCTATTTCGTGGCGATCCGCCCTGTCCTAAGTCAAAGGCCAGTTTTCCGAGAGCACTTCCGCTTGTTCAAGGGCCGTTATGGTCGCCATTTCCTAGCGGGTGGCTCACTCCTGCGAAGTTTGCACTTCTTCCTTGCGGCGCACGGGGAGAGGATACCACTGCTGCAAGTCATCGGGGAGTAGTGGGATGGGGCGCGCCGAGCCGGCTCGGGCATTAAGTGCCCAGCGCTTCCGCGCTGGGCTAGCGTGTGGCGCGCCTACGGCGCTGGAATGGTTTGAACGGAGGCCATCGGGGGTATACTCCCGCTGCCGGGAGTCCATGATGGAAATTCCGGCTCAGAGGAGGAAGTCATGAGCCAAAAAACTTTTGACCTGGTTGCCGGACTCTTCTTTCTTCTCATCGCAGTGGGCCACTTGCTGCGGGTGATCTTCGGCTGGACGGTCAATGTGGCGGGCGTAACGATTCCGATGTGGGGGAGCTGGCTTGCCCTCGTGCTGGTTGGCTACCTCGCGTTTGTGGGCCTGCGCGCCAGCCGCACGTCTTCGTAAAAAGTACCCAACGCTTTCGCGCTGGGCTAACGTCTGGCGCGCCTACGGCGCTGGGGATTCTTCCAGGAAAAGTTAGAAGACCCACCCTCAAAAACCGAGGGAGGGGCACCCGCGTGCCGGGCTAAAGCCCGGCCTCTACACAATCCTTTCATCTCGGTTGCGCACGCGAATTCATCCTAATTATGTAATTTTGGGGATTGCCGGAACGAGTCCGTGTCTGGCCATCACCGCTTTTAATTTTTCCAGGTCCGGAGGGCCACCGGCGTTCACAATTTCGGCGGACTCTTTGAAGAAGGCGGGTCCGATCAGAGCCGGGGTAATTACCGCCAAGGCTTTGGCGTGCTCTTGTTTTAGATTGTTAAAGCCGTGAACCGCACCCCGCGGGATAAAATAAGATTCACCGGAAGCAATGTCCACGGCTTTGCCTTCTACCGTAAACGTAATGACGCCTTCTAATCCATAAATAGTCTCGTCGTAACGTTCGTGGGAATGAGGAAGCGGGACCTTGGCTCCAGGCGGCACGCCAAATTCAAACATAGCTACCGAGCCATTGGTGTCTGCCGCTTCCAGCAGAAAATCGATTGTGATTTGGCCAATTCGGATCGTTTCGTTTTTCATAAAGATAAGGGTTTAATTTTTCCTTCGCTAAAACCGGCGCCCACCGCTTGCGCGCTGGGCTAACGTGTGGTGCGCCTACGGCGCCAGGGGATTCTTCCAGGGGAAAGTTAGAAGACCCACCCTCAAGAACCGAGGGCGGGCACGATGTATCGTGCCCCTACGGTTTGGCGTTGGGGGAGAAGAAGCCGATGGGCAGGTCGCGGGCGGTGCGCAGGCCGGCCGGGGCGTCGAGAATGGCGGGGATGGTGTTGACCACGACGGCGGCGGTGGCGATGTCGCCGTGGCAGCCGCCGGGGATGGTCAGGCTGACGGCGGGGTGGCCGGTCAGCTCGATGGTGTCCGCGGGATTTTTTGCGCCGACGTACATCTGCAGCTCGAGGTAGACCAGCTCTTTGCCGCCGCCAATGCCGCGGGCGATCTGGTGTACGCCGGCGGCCTGGCCGGCTTCCACGGTCAGGAATCCGGTCTGCACGCGCTCCTGGGCGACGACCGGCTCGATGGTTTCGATGATCTGCTCGACCGGGAGGTTCAGGCTGTCGGCGATCATGGCCACGGACTCCGGCAGGCCCACGTGCTTGATGACCCCGGCGGCCACCTGCGCAGTAAACTCCTCGACGCTCATGCCCGCGCCGATCTTCTGCTGCAGGGGCATGCGCCGCGTCGCGGCGTCCACGATGCGCAGCGCTTTGGCGTGCTCGATGCGCTGGGAGACCGCCGCCAGGGTGATCAGCAGCTTGTCCATCACGAAGCCGGGATTGATGCCCGTGCCCACCAGGGCCACGCCCCAGTCCTTGGCCGCGGCATCCAGCTTGGCCGCCAGCTCCGGATGCGTGCGGTAGGGATAGGCCAGCTCCTCGCAGGTGGAAACCACGCAGGACTCCGCCTCGAGGCAGGCCAGCAGCTGGTCCAGCACCTTGGGCAGGGAGGAGGAGGTCGAGTGGATGACCACGTCGGCCGCCTGGTCCAGCACTTCGTTGGCATGCCCGGAGATTTTTACGCCCCAGGGGGCGTCGGGGGCGCCCACGACTTCGCCGAGGTCGCGGCCGATCTTCGCGGGATCGGTGTCAATCGCCCCGCAGATCTGAATGGCTTTCTTTTCCCGCAGCAGCCGGGCGATGGAGGCGCCAATGGGGCCGACACCATACTGGATGGCGCGAATTTTCTTTTTCACGTTTCTCTCCGAGGATTCCGGCGCGGAGCCGACGCTCACCGCGTCTCTTGGTCCAAACTGAATCTTTTACGATAATGGAAAGCGCGGGGTCAGGCAATGGCAAAGGCGCGCGGAGCAAAACGCCGCTCCGGAAAAGAGAAAACCCCCGCGGCCTGCTCCTGCGCTACACTTGCGGATTAGTACACAAGGGAGAGGCTTATGCGCGCGCAGAAGCTCAGCGAAGCGGAAATCCAGGAGCGCCTGGCCGGAAGAAAAGGCTGGACGGTAGAGAACGGCAAGCTCCACCGCACCTACGAATGCCGCGATTTCGTGAGCGCTTTCGGGAACATGACCCGCGTGGCGCTGGTGGCCGAAGCCATGAATCACCACCCGGAATGGTGCAACGTATGGAACAAGGTGACCGTGGACCTGACCACGCACAGCGCCGGGGGCATCAGCAGCCTGGATTTCGAGCTGGCCGCGAAGATGGATGAAATTTTTGCGGCCTGAGCGCCGGGATGCGCTCTCCGCGAAAGGAGCTTCCCCGCGGAAGCATTTGCGAATACTCTCTGACGGAGGCTCTTGGCGCTGATGATCGCAGACCGGTTGCGGGACGCATGATCGGCGCGCACCAGGCGCGGCAGGCGGCGCGCCGCCGGCTCTTCATTCTCCTGCGCTGGGGCGCAGGCCTGGCCGTCCTGCTCCTGCTGGCCCATGTGATTCCCCGGGAACCTCTGCGCGCGGCGCTGGCGCGCGTGCCCGGGACGCGCTTCCTGGCTATTCTGCTGGCCTATCTTGTGGTGCATCTCGTGGGCATCGCCAAGTGGCGCATGACCGTGAATGCCGCCGGCGCCGGACTGGATCTCTCCACCAGCGCGCAATGCTACTGCGGGGGGCTGTTCGGCACGCTCTTTCTGCCCTCCATTCTGGGCGGAGATGTGGTGCGTCTGGCCGTGGGTCTGCGGCGCAGTCCGCAGCCCGCCGGGGTGCTCGCCGGGAACATCGCCGACCGTATTCTGGACGTGTGCGCGCAAGGCGGCCTGGTCCTGGTGGGCCTCTTCCTGCTCCCGGAATCTCTGCCCGGCGCCTGGCAGGCCGCGGCGCGCCGCGCGCTGCTGATCGCCGCGTTGCTGGGGATGGTGGTGGCGCTGCTGAGCATTCTGCTCTACCGGCCGCTGCTGCGCGGCCACTCGGTGCGCTTCCGGCGGCGGCTGGCAAGGTTCCGCCATGCGCTGCGAAGTGTTTGGCGGCGGCCGCACGTCCTGGTGCTAGGCTGGCTGATGGGGCTGTTCATCCAGGCGAGTTTCGTGCTGCTCGGCGCGCTCCTGGCGATTTCCTGCGGGCTGCTGCTGCCGCTGCGCGTGTGGCTGTTTGCCTGGCCGCTGGCGAAGGTGGTGGCGCTGTTGCCGCTCACCCAGGGAGGCATCGGAGTGCGCGAAGCGGCGCTGGTGGTACTGCTGGCTCCGTTTGGCGTGGCTGGTCCGCTGGCCTTCGCCACCGGCCTGGTCTGGGAAGCCGTGGTCATCTGTGGCGGCCTGCTGGCGGGCTTGGCCGCCCTGCTCCTCCGGCGCCTGGATGAGGCAGAAGAGCAGGCGTAGCGAGTCCGTGACACCGCGCCCGCCGCGCGCTTGACTCTCCCGGCAGCCGGTTCACAATGGGCGTATCCCCCTTCCAGGTACGCGTACGTTCCGTGGCGAGCGATTTGCGGTTTTCTCGCCGTCTTGAGGACTGTCCTCTCCAGTCTGGTAGCCGTGGTTTATGGCCATAAGCATCTGCCGCGCAGGAATCGCGGGCCACCCGGCACCAAAACATTCGTTTCCGGGGCCATCCCCCAGGAGAGGCGTTTATGAGCACCACGGCAAACACACCTTCGGAGGCCCGAGACACTGCCAAGAATCTGCGCATTCTCGTGGCCGAGGCGGGAGCCGGACAGCTCGCCCGGGCCTTCCAGGAGGTCATTCCGAATTGGGGGACCGAGTGCCAACTCACTCTCGCGACCTCGGCTACCACGCTGGTGCCGACCATCGCCGCGGTGCGTCCCGACGCCATCTTCCTTGATCTTTCACTCTGCTGGCCGGAGCCCCTGCAGGCCGTGCGCCGGGTTCGCGGCGCGGCCCCCTTCACCCCGCTGATCATTTTGGCCAATCCTGCGGATAAACAATTTGCCGCCCTGGCCGTCGCGGAGGGCGCCCAGGACTATCTGCTGAAGGACTATGTAACTGCACGCACGCTGGAGCGGGTGTTGCGGGCGGCGCTGGAGCGCGCCGCCGTCGCCGCCGCCGCCGAATCCCCGGAGGTTCTCCGCGATACCTTGACGGGACTCTACAACGCGCGGGGTTTCGAGGTGCTTGCGGGGCGCTCTCTGCAGCGAGCCCGGCGCGTCGGCGGAACTCTCCTCATCCTGTGGGTGCGCGAAGAGAAACTGGGGGCGATTCGCGCGGCCTTCGGAAGGGAAGCGGCGGAGCGCTTGGAGCGCGAAATCGCGGAGGTTCTGTCCGGCATTTTTCGCCGTTCGGACCTGCTGGCCCACGTGGACGAGGGCGAATTCGTGGTTCTCGCGGCGGATGCCGGCGCAGCCGGAGCGCCACTTCTGCGCCACCGCCTGGAAATGCGTTTGGGGCAGCAGAATCGCGCGCCCGGCCGGCAGTTTTCGCTGAGCGTGCGCATCGGCAGCCGCCTGTGGTCCGCGGAGAGCGACGCTTCTCTCGAGAGCCTGATGCGGGAAAGCGCAGCGGCCGCCGGCGCACACGTCGCCGACAATGGCCCGCAGCCGGAGCTGGTCACGCTTCCGGAGGGAAATCCTCCGGGACGGAGACCGTGAAGAGTTCGCCGGCCCGCGCATCCGCTGGGGAGCCGCAGGCCGGCAGATTGCATTGGCGGAAGGCCATCCAAGGACATCCATGAGCCGCGCGCTGCACTTCCGAAAACAGCTTCGCCCGGCGGGGCCGCCGGTCGTGCTCCTGCGGTGCGCCGCACTGTATCCGGGCTTGCACGGCACCAGCGGGTTCGCCGAGCGCACGCCCTCCACCACTTTCCCCTGCAGCGTTGCCGGAGAACGACGATGAAGCCCGAACTCCTCGAAGAACTACAATCCGCCAGCCTCGCCGTTCCTCTGCGTCTGCTCCTTTTCCAGAATTCCCCGGAAGAGACCGCAGCGATCCTCCGCGAGCTGGAGCAGTCCGGCATCGCGGCGCAGGCGGACGTCATCGCCTCACCCGAGGAGTTCAGGCGTTGCCTGGCGGAGCGCTCCTACGACGCGGTGCTGGCGGACTACTGCCTCCCGGAGGGGTCCGGTTTCGAAGCCTTCCAGGAGCTGCGGCGCGGCGGAAAGGACACCCCCTTCCTGCTGCTCGCGGCGGCACTCCCCGAAGAGGAGGCCGTCGAATGCATCAAGCAGGGCGTCAGCGACTACATCCGCAAGGACCATCTATCCCGCCTGCCTCTGGCCCTCAAACGCGCGGTGCGCGAAAAAACTCTGCGCGAGGAAAGCGAGCGGGCCCAGGCCGCCCTGGCACGCAGCGCCGACCGCCTGCGCACCATCATCGAAGCCGAGCCTCATTGCGTCAAGATTCTGGACCGCGAGGGCTTGCTCCTGGAGATCAACCAGGCCGGGCTGCGCATGCTCGAAGCGGACAGAGCGGAGCAAGTCCTGGGGAAGGCCATCTGTCAACTGATCGTTCCGGAATACCGCGAACGTTTCCAGCGCTTGCACCAGGGGATCTGCGAGGGCGGCAGCGGCGTTCTGGAATTCGAGTCCATGGGCCTGCAAGGAACGCGCTGCTGGCTGGAGACGCATGCCGTTCCCTTTCGCGACGCCGAGGGCCGCATCATCGGTTCTCTCAGCGTCACCCGGGACATCAGCGAGCACAAGCGCGCCGAGGAGGCCCTGCGTCTCTCCGAAGCGCGCAACCGCGACCTCGTGGAAAACGCCGCCTACGGCATCTGCCGCGCCTCGCTCCACGGGGTTTTTCATTACCTCAACCCCGCTTTCCAGCGCATGCTCCAGTGCTCGTCCGCCGAAGAGGTCCGCGCCCTCAACCTTGTGGGCGATATCTTCCGCTATCCGGAGGAGTTCGCGTGCCTGCTGGCCTCCTGCCAAGAACAGGGGCGAATCAACGGCGCGGAAACCGAATGGCGCCGCCGCGATGGGAGCATTTTCACCGTGCGCCTCACCCTGCGCAGGGTCCTCACGCCTTCCGCTACGGAGAGCCTGGAGATCATCGCCGAGGACGTCACCGAGCTGCGCGCCATGGAGCGCCAGCTCCGCCAAGCGCAGAAATTCGAAGCTATCGGCCAGCTGGCCGGAGGCGTGGCCCACGATTTCAACAACGTCGTCGGCGCCATCCTCGGCTGGGCCGAGCTCGGCTTCGAGCAGACCAAGGACTCGCCGCAGGCCGCCCTCAAATTCGGGCGCATCCGCGAGCAGGCGGAGCGCGCCGCGGCTCTTACCAAGGAACTGCTGGCCTTCGCCCGCCAACAGATACTGCAGCCCCGCCCCGTGGACCTCAACGAAACCGTGAAGGGCCTGGCCAGCTTCCTGGACAAGGTCATCGGCCGGGACGTGGAACTGAGGGTCGAACATGCGCCACTCGATCCGGTGCGCGCCGATCCCACCCAGATCGAGCAAGTGCTCATGGACCTCTGCCTCAACGCCCGCGACGCCATGCCCAAAGGCGGCCGTCTGGTCATCACCACGGAAATGGCCGAACTCGACGAGCGCTACTGCCGCTTCTATTCCTATGCCCTCCCCGGCCGCTACGCCGTCCTTTCCGTTTCCGATACCGGCATGGGCATGGACGCCGAAACCCGCGAGCGCATCTTTGAACCGTTCTTCACCACCAAGGAGCTCGGCAAGGGCACCGGCATGGGCCTGGCCACCGTTTACGGCATCGTCAAGCAGCATAATGGCTTCATCCACGTTTACAGCGAGCCCGGCCATGGCAGCATGTTCCGCATCTATCTCCCCACCTGGCAGGAGACGGCCGCGGAAAAAGGCGACAGCGGAGAAGTTCCGTTGTGCGGGGCCGCCCGCGGCGGGAAAGAGACGATTCTCCTCGTCGAGGATCACGATTCCATCCGCGAGATGGCCCACCAGGCGCTCCTCGGCCTCGGCTATCGCGTGCTCCTTGCCTGCGACGGCGAACAAGCCCTGCAGCTCTGCGCCAGCGAAGCCCTGGACTTGGCCATTCTCGACGTGGTCATGCCCAAACTCGGAGGCATCGCCACCGCCGCGAAGCTGCGCAAACGCTTCCCCAACCTTCCCCTGATCTACAGCAGCGGCTACGTCTCCGAGCCCGCTAATTTCGCCAGCACCGGCCCCCCCGTTTTCTATCTCCCGAAGCCCTACACTCCCGCCGCCCTCGCACGCCTCGTCCGCCAGGTCCTGGAACAGGCCGCCCACGCCGCCACCCTCCCGTCTCCGTGAGGGGCTGCCGAAAAAAGCAATAACCGTCGTCTTGAATCCAGCGCACGATGGGAGTATAGCGAGGAGGGCAAGGACGGTTTGTTGTCACTTACGGATGCCAGGCAGATTGTGCGCGGAGCGCGATCACGCCCTCTGATTGATCCATTCCCAGCCAAAGCGGCCTTTGATACAGAGGTTTCCGTGGGTGACCGGCTGGTCGATCGGCGATGTCACTTTCACGATGCGTTCGTCCTGCACTTGAACCGTCAGCGTACAGCCAACGCCACAATAGGGGCAGATCGTGTCCGTCTTCGTTTGCCGGGATTCATCCCAGGCGCCAGCCCGGCGCATCTCGTATTCGCTGCGAAACATCAGCGCACCCGTCGGGCATACGCCGATGCAGTTCCCGCAATAGACGCAGGCGGACTCGGGCAGCGGCACGTTGTATTCCGTGGAGATACGCGCGGCAAAGCCGCGTCCGGCAACGGCGATCGCGAAGGTGTTTTGCGCATCCTTTCCGCAGGCTTCCACGCACTTGTAGCAGAGGATGCACTTTCCGTAGTCGCGCACGTACAGGTCATTGTCCACCTTCACCGGCTGCGCCACGGTAGCGGCACGGTTGGCGGCAGGCGCGTGGTGATGTCCCGGCCGCGCCGTATCCCGCTGCCCCTCAGGAGCAGGTGCTGCCGCGGGGCCGAACCGCTCCGGCCGGGCATCGTAACGCCGCATGTATTCCTGGATTTGCGGCGCAGTGGAGACGTCCACTGCGGAAGCGAGCAATTCCAGGACTAAGCGGCGGCTCAGCCGTACCCGCTCCGAATCCGTTTTCACCACCATGCCCGCTTCGGCTTTGCGCGAGCAGGAAGGAACCAGCATCCGCGACCCTTCCACTTCCACGACGCAGATGCGGCAGACGTTTACGGGAGTCAGCGTCTCCAGATAGCAGAGCGTGGGCGTTTCCACGCCAATGCTACGCGCGGCTTCCAGCAGCGTGGCACCTTCGGGAACCGCGACCCGCCGACCGTCGATGGTGATCTCCACCGTGGCCGCAGGAGGCGGAGGCGGCAGGATGGGCAGGGGACCACGGGGTACCGGAATCCTGGCTTCGGGAATATTTTTTGCGCTCATCGCTGGCCCTCGAAAACCGGGAATTTCGCCAGCGCAGATTCGATGGCGCTGGAAGCCGTCTGGCCGAGACCGCAGATGGAAGCGTCGCGCATGGCTTGGCCCACCTCCTTCAAGAGCAGTAGTTCGCCAGAGACGGAGGTCAAAGACATGCCGGAGACCAGGCGATGCATAATTTCCTGCTGGCGAAGCGTTCCAATACGGCATGGAACACACTGCCCGCACGATTCGTCCCGAAAGAAGGCCGCAAGGCGCAGCAGCATCTGGCGCAGGTCCACGCTGTCATCCAAGGGCATCACCACACCCGAGCCCAGCGCGGCGCCGACACCCCGCAGGCCTTCGAAGGTCAGCGGGGTATCGAGCTCTTGCGGCCCCAGAAATGCTCCCGCTGCGCCGCCGATGAGCGCCGCCTGCAGCTTTCCCGTTCCTGCGATGCCTCCCGCCAGGTCCAGCAACTGCCGCAGGGTGATGCCAAACGGCGCTTCGTAAACTCCCGGCTTGGCGACGTGGCCGGAGAGACAGAACAGCTTTGTTCCCGTGGAACGCTCGGTGCCGACAGCCGCGAAGGCCTTCCCGCCTTGCAGGACGATGTGCGGGATATTCAGAAGCGTCTCCACATTATTAATGATGGTGGGTTTTCCGAATAACCCGGCTTGCGTGGGGAAGGGAGGTTTATTGCGCGGTTCGCCGCGGTAACCCTCGATGGAATTCAGCAGGGCCGTTTCTTCTCCGCAGATGTAGGCGCCAGCACCCACGCGCAGCTCGATTTCGAAATGCACGCCCTGGCCGGCAATGTCGCCGCCGAGAAAACCAGCTGCGCGTGACTCGCGAAGCGCCTGCTCCACGCGCCGTCTGGCCTCGGGATACTCTCCGCGCAGGTACAGATAGCCCTGTTCGCATCCGGTGGCGAAACCCGCGATGATCATGGACTCGATTAGGGCAAAGGGATCGCCTTCCATCAGCACGCGATCCTTGAACGTGCCGGGTTCCGATTCGTCGGCATTGCAGATCAGATAGCGCGGCGCGGGAGTATTGCGCAGCGCATCCCACTTCTGGCCCGTGGGGAAGGCGGCTCCGCCCCGCCCGGCCAATTTCGATTCGATGACTTCCCGAATCACCGCGGCGGGCCCCATGGCGATGGCCCGGCGCAGGGCCAGAAAGCCTCCTGCGGCGCAATATTCGGCGAAACTCTCCGGATCCACCAGCCCGATGCGGCGCAGCAACTGCAGGCCGCTCTGCCCGGACTGCGGAATGGAAATGCGCAGCGGGGGTTGCGGAATCTGCCGGTCCGTCAAGGCCGCCTGCACGTCGCCTGGCTGAGCGAATCCGAACGCCTGTTCGAAGGGACGCGCGCCGGCAACCTTCACGAAAGCCGCGGGCGCTTTTTCGCACAGGCCGAGGCACGGGCTGCGCTGCCAGGTGCTTTTTCCATCCTTGCTTGATCCGGCGGGCCCGAAAGTTTTTTCCATCGCGGCACACAGCCGTTCGGACCCTTTGGCTTGGCAGGCGAGGTCCTCGCAGATGTGGGCCACGGCCGGGGGCTGCTTCTGCGTGGCCAACAGTCCGTAGAAGTCCGCTACGCCATAGGCATCGGCGGGCGGCACCTCCAGCAGGCTGCTGGCGTAGTTCAGCGCACCCGGACTGGTCCAGCCCGCGGCATTCTGAATGGCTTGCAGCACCGGCGGCAGATAGCTGCGTTTGGGGGCCCCGGCGGGGATCGACGCAACGACACGATCCACGGCCGCTTTTTCCTCTGCCGTGGCCACCGCCTCCGTAAAATGAAGATCCATGATGGGCGCTCAGTTCCCGGAACGATCCCCGGCACTTTCGCTCTTGCCGATCTTTTCAATGCGCACGGCCGTGGCCTTGAACTCCGAAGTGCCGGACTTCGGATCCACAGCGTCCACCGTCAATTCGTTGGTGGCCACCTGCTCCGGAAAATGAAGCGTCAGGAAGGCCAGTCCGGGGCGCAAGCCCGGATCGAAGCGGACCGGAGCCCGCACCGACCCGCGCCGCGAGAGCACGCGCACGACCTCCCCCTCGCGAAGGCCATACGCACGCCCGTCTTCCGGGGAGAGGTCAATGGTCTCCCCGTGCCGCAGGGGCGAGGAGTAACGCGAACTCTGCACGCCCGTGTTGTAGGAATCCAAACGGCGGCCGGTCGTCAGACGAACTGGAAACTCTTCGTCGAGCGCGTCCACGGGCGGCACATAGTCCACGCAACTGAAGGGAGCGAAGGGACCGATGACCGGGCGTTTCCACAATCGTGCATGCAGGTACTGTTCTCCCGGGTGCGTTTCGTCGTAGCAAGGCCACTGCAATCCTTGCGCGGTTTCGAGCCGGGCATAACTCATGCCCGCATGCAGGGGGCTCAACTCGCGTAACTCGTTCCAGAGTTCCTCGGCGCTGGGAGTACCGAGATCGCGCCCCATTTTGCGGGAGAGATCGCAGAGAATCTGAATATCGTCGCGCACTCCCGGCGGAGGGGGCAGTGCCCGGCGCACCCGCTGCACGCGTCGTTCGCTATTGGTGACGGTGCCTTCGGATTCGCACCACCCGGCAGCAGCCGGGAATACCACGTCCGCCATCTCCGCGGTCTGGGTCAGCAACATGTCCTGGACCACCAGGATATCCAGCCCCTGCAGCAGCCGCATGGTGCGGTGCTGGTCCGCTTCGGAGTTCGCGGGATTTTCTCCGATCACGTACAGCGCCTTGAGCTCGCCGCGCTCCATGGCGTCGAACATCCCGCTCAAGTGCCATCCTTTCCTGGGCGGGATCTTTACGCACCATTTTTTTTCGAATTTTCCGCGCAGCTCGTCGTTTTCCACGTGCTGAAATCCCGGCAGACGGTCGGGCAGGGCTCCCATGTCGCCGCCGCCCTGCACGTTGTTTTGTCCGCGCAGCGGATTCAGCCCCGAGCCGTAGCGCCCCACGTGCCCGGTGAGCAGGGCGAGGTTGATCAGCGAAAGAACATTGTCCACGCCGTTCCGGTGCTCGGTGATGCCCAGCGTCCAGCAGATCTGCGCGCGCCCGGCGCGCCCATAGGCCTGGGCCAATTCGCGGATCGTTTCTCCGGGTATGCCGCAGATCTTCGCGGCATAGGCCAGGGTGTACTTCTCGACGTGCCGGCGGAATTCCTCAAAACCCACGGTCGCGTTCTCGATGAAGCTCCGGTTTTCCAGGCCGCCAGCGAGGATCTCCCGGGCCACGGCATTGGCCAGCGCGATATCCGTTCCTACGTTCAGCCCCAGCCACTTCTCGGCCCACTGCGCGGAGGTGGTCCGGCGCGGGTCCACCGCAAAGAGCCGCGCTCCCCCGTGAATGCCCTTGAGCACGTGATGGAAAAAGATGGGGTGCGTTTCCCGGGCGTTGGATCCCCACAGGACAATGAGGTCCGCCCCTTCTATCTCCCGATAGGAGCTGGTGCCGCCGCCCGCCCCGAAGACCGTCGCCAGACCGACGACGCTGGGGGCGTGTCAAGTTCGGTTGCAGCTGTCAATGTTGTTGCTGCCGATCACCACGCGCGCGAATTTCTGCGCCAGGAAATTCATTTCGTTGGTGGTCTTGGAGCAGCTGAACAGTCCAAAGCTCTGCGCGCCGTGCTTTTGCACGACGCCGGCGAAGCCTTGGGCGGCTCGCGCGAGCGCCTCTTCCCACGTGGCAGCTCGCAGCTTGCCGTTCTCCCGCACCAGCGGAGTGGAGAGCCGTTTGTCTTGCGTCGCCATATGCGTTTTCCACCTGGGACAGCCAGTTGCCTCGCGGTCGTGCCGAAACGGACCAAACGGGCAGCGCCACGGCCCGCGATGCGGCGAATCCCGGGTTCCCTACCCCCTGGTACGCCATTCTAGCAGGGGCAAATGCGTCCGGTGACGAACTTTACGCGAAGGCTTGCAGCCCTGCGCCTCGCAGGGCCGCCATGTGAACGCACAATTAATTTTCCCTGGCCTTTCGATACGGTACCTTTTTGGCGTTGACAGCAACTGGAGCGGATGTTATATCCAAAGCAATAGAAAGCCCTTCGGTGCTGAGTCTCAAGCTGCCTGAGGTTGCGCCTGGCGCGAGCGAAGCAGCGGTTCTGCCTGCGAAGGTGGAAGTGCTTGTCACCCAAGGGTCTGGAACAGCAACACCCACCCCACCCCGGGAGGTGAGAGCCTTGCGGTTTTCACCTCCTTTTTATTTCAATTGGGCCCAGCTCCGCGCCGCCGCTCGCTGCGGCACACCACGACCCGTTCGTCTGCCTGCCGGAAAGGGAAAGTAGGAACCGGAAACTTACTTGTCGGAGCGTCCGCTCGAAACCGTGCGCGCTTCGGGACTCTTCGGCGACCAGTCCTCGGGGGGAAAGGCCACGCGCCAGAAAGTGGGCCGGGCGGTGGAAAATTCCAAGCCGATTTCGGACTTGCCGGAGCGGACCGGGCCGAGAAAGGCCACGAAGCACTCCTGCTCTTCTTCCGTGCGCTTGTGCTTCAGCAGCACTTTGCCGCCGCTCTGCAGCTTGGCTTTCAGCAGCACCAGCGCGCCGTGCGCATTGATCGCCAGGGTGTCCGTGTGCTCTTCGAAGGAATGGCCCTGGACGTCCGTGCCTTTGATGGCCACGCCGACCTGCATCAGCACGCGTTGACTGCGGCGCCGCGCGCCGCCGGGTACTGGACTATTGGGATTCTGCGCCATGACTTTTCTTCTAGATTTACTATACGCCGCGGAGCCGGAAAGTCGAGAGCCTTCCCGTGGCCTCGTGTACAACTAAGATATGGCGCGCCGGGACGTCCGTCCGCGGGCAGCGGCGGAAGCGCTCAGGAGCGCTGGTCGATTGGCACGTAGTTCCGCGTGTCGTGGCCGAGATAGACTTGCCGGGGCCGCGCGATCTTCTGCTCGGGGTCCAGCAGCATCTCTTCCCACTGCGCGATCCAGCCCGAAGTCCGGGGAATGGCGAAGAGCACCGGGAACATGGTCATCGGGAAGCCCATGGACTGGTAGATCAGGCCGGTGTAGAAGTCCACATTGGGGTACAGCTTGCGCTTCACGAAGTATTCGTCCTCGAGGGCGATGCGTTCGCACTCCAGAGCGATCTCCAGGAGGGGATTTTTGCCCATCAGTTCGAACACTTCGTAGGCGATGCCCTTGATGATGCGCGCGCGCGGATCGTAGTTCTTGTACACGCGGTGGCCGAAGCCCATCAGCTTCGTCTCCCCCGCCTTCACCCGCTTGATGAAGTCCGGCACCTTCTGCACCGAGCCGATCTCCTTCAGCATGTGCAGCACTTCCTCGTTGGCGCCGCCATGCAGCGGACCGTAAAGCGCCGCGATGGCCGCCGCCGTGGCGGAATAGGGATCCACGTGCGAGCTGCCCACCCCGCGGATGGTGTTCGCCGAACAGTTCTGCTCGTGATCCGCGTGCAGGATGAAGAGCACGTCCAGCGCCTTCTCCAGAGTGGGGTTCGGCCGGTACTTGGTCTCCGAGGTTTTGAACAGCATGTTCAGGAAATTGCCGGCGTAGCTCAGCTCGTTGTCCGGATAGACGAAGGGCATCCCTAGGGTGTGCCGATAGGAGAACGCCGCTATCGTCGGCATCTTGCCCACCAGCCGGTAGGTCTGCTTCTTCCGGGACTCCACGCTAAAAATGTCCTTGGCGTCATGATAGAAGGTGGACAGCGCCGCGATCGTCGAGATGGTCATGCCCATGGGATGCGCGTCGTAATGAAAGCCGTCGAGAAACTTCTTGATGCTCTCGTGGATGAAGGTGTGGTGGGTAACGTGGTAGGTCCAGTCCTTGAGCTGCGCCGCGGTCGGGAGTTCCCCGTTGAGCAGCAGGTAGGCGGTCTCCAGGTAGGTGCTCTTCTCCGCCAGGTCCTCGATGGGATAGCCGCGGTAGCGCAAGATGCCCGCGTCGCCGTCGATGTAGGTCACCTTGCTGATGCACGAAGCGGTGTTGTTGAACGCCGGATCGTAGCTCATCATGCCGAATTCTTTGGGGTCCACTTTGATCTGGCGGAGGTCCATGGCCCGGATGGTGCCGTGGGTGATGGGCACTTCGTAGCTCTTCCCGGTGCGATTGTCGGTAATGGTCAGCGTTTCCCGCGGCATGGAGGAGGCCTCTGCGTTCTTGGATGGCGATACCGGCTGAACTGGATTCATGGATGTACCCGTGCGGGGCGGCTGGCGCCCGCGTGCCTCTCCACTTTACACCAAGGAGGGGGGCGGCGGAAATGGGCGCCCCGGAGAAGCGATTCAAACGAATGTTTGAAAAGGCCGGCGGGTTGGGCGGCAGTAGTCCTCTGGACAATAGTCGTTATAACGTGTACTATGCGGGGTGCCGCGCTCCGGCGTCCCGGAGACGGCCCCAGGAGATTCCATGATAAAGCTTCGCCGCAGCCCCGAGCGCGGCCACTTCGACCACGGCTGGCTCGACACCTTTCACACTTTTTCCTTCGCCGACTACTACGACCCGCGGCACATGCACTTTCGCACCCTGCGCGTGATCAACGAGGACCGTGTCGCGCCCGGCGCCGGCTTTCCCACCCACCCGCACCGCGACATGGAGATCGTCACCTACGTCCTGGAAGGCGCTTTGCAGCACCGCGACAGCATGGGCCACGGCTCGGTCATCCGCCCCGGCGAGGTGCAGCGCATGAGCGCCGGCAGCGGTGTGACGCACAGCGAATACAACGCCTCCGAGAGCGAGCCCGTACACCTGCTCCAGATCTGGATGCTTCCGGAGCGCAAGGGCATCGCGCCCAGCTACGAGCAGAAGGCTTTCAGCGCGGAAGAACGCCGCGGAAAGCTGCGCCTGGTCGCTTCTCCGGACGGCCGCGAGGGCTCGGTCACCATTCATCAGGACAACGCGCTCTATGCGGCGCTGTTGGGCCCCGGCGAGACCGTGCGTCACGCCCTGGCGCCGAACCGTCACGCCTGGCTGCACGTGGCCCGCGGGCGCGTCACGCTCAACGGCACGGAGCTCGCCGCCGGCGACGGCGCCGCCATCTCCCAGGAGAAATTCGCGGAACTCAGCGGCGTGCAGGACGCGGAAGTGCTGCTTTTCGATTTAGCCTGATTGCTTTGCAGGGGCAGGGGCGCCTCTTGGGGCGCACGCACTGCGAGACAGCCGGGGCGGGCAAGCCCCGCCCGAGCCTGTCTTTTTCTCAGCCGCGGGTGCGCTGGAATTCGCGCATGAAGCCGACCAGCGCTTCGACGGCTTCGAGCGAAACCGCGTTGTAGAGCGAGGCGCGCATGCCGCCCACCGAGCGGTGCCCGGCCAGGCCGATGAGGCCCGCCGCCGTGGCTTCCTGCGCAAACTGTTTTTCGAGGGCTTCGTTTCCGCCGGCCACGCGGAAGACCACGTTCATCTTCGAGCGCGAGGCTTTCTCCACCGGACAGGTATAGAAGCTGCCGGCATCCAGCGCGTCATAGAGCAGCTTGGCTTTGGCCGCGTTGCGCTTTTCCATGCCGGCGAGGCCGCCTTGTGCTTCGATCCACTCGGTCACCAGGCCGATGATGTATACCGCGAAGGTCGGCGGCGTGTGATAGAGCGATTTTTCCTTGATGTGCGTGCGGTACTGCAGCACCGTCGGCAGATTCTTGTCCGCGCGCTCGGCCAGGTCCTTGCGCACGATCACCACGGTCGCGCCGGAAGGACCGAGGTTTTTCTGGGCGCCGGCGAAGATCAGCCCGAACTTCTTGACGTCCACGGGGCGCGAGGCGATATCCGAAGACATGTCCGCAACCAGGGGCACCCCGCCGGTCTCCGGCGGCGCGGTCCACTGTGTGCCCTCGATGGTGTTGTTGGTGCACATATAGACGTAGGAGGCGTCCGGCGAGAGCGAAATCTCTTCCAGACGAGGCACGCGCGTGAATTTCCCGGCTTCCGTGCTCGCCGCGATGCGGTGGGCCACGCCTTTCTTCAGCTCGGCGATGGCCTTGGCGGTCCAGCTCCCGGTATGCAGCACGTCCACGGGCTTCCCCGGAAGGCACAGGTTCATGGGCACCATGGTGAACTGCAAGCTGCCGCCGCCCTGCACAAAAATCACCGCGTAGTCTTCGGGAATTCCCAGGTGCTGACGCAGCCCCTGTTCAGCGTGCGCGTTGATGGCCTCGAATTCCGGCGAGCGGTGGCTCATCTCCATCACGGACATGCCGCAGCCGCGGTAATCCAGCAGCTCCTCGCGGATGCGCTCCAGGACCGGGAGGGGCAGGGCCCCCGGGCCGGCGTTGAAATTGAAAACACGCTTCGTGTTGCGCGCACTGCCTGTGGGAAAACTCACGATGGTCGAATCCTCTCTGTGGAAATGGGGCGGTGGGCGGGAGGGGCCGGCGGCGCCATGTGTTCCACCCTACAGAGTAGCAGAAATCGCCGGTTCTCCTCTCCTCCGGCGGAACGCGGCGGGCCGCCGGGGGCGCGTTTTTTCCGCGGAGAATGCCGGAGGCAGAAGACCAATTTTGCCAATGGAGAGAGGCTCTCCGCCCAAGAAATCGGCTTGACTCGCCTAGCGCCTCTGAGTCCTAATATGCCTGCTTTCTTCTCTGGGGGCATTCGTTTACGGCGCGTCCGCCTCTTTCCCGGGGGAACGCCCGCAGGCGATGAGGAGACACTTGGGAGTACCGCACGTTGCTTTAGTTCGCCGTCCGACACAAACGCTCGAATTTTCCATCGGCAGCGTGCCCTTCCGTGTCTCTCTTCCGAACGATACTCTTTATCACTCCGCCGCGGCCCGCTACGCCGCGTTTCAAGGGGCGGAGGGAGATCCATTTCCCATCCGAGTTATCGAATTGGACGAGCCGGCACAGGGTGCGGCGGAGTTTGCCTACGAATGGGAGCAAAGCCGGCTGCAGTGCTGCGCCGGGGAAGCGCTCTTCACGAGCGTACGCAATGAATATGTATTCGATTCCTTGCTGCGCATCCTGTTTTCCTGGATTCTGCTGCCCCGCAGCGGTTTTCTATTGCATGCGGCCACGGTCGTGCGCCAGGGGCGCGCCTACGTCTTCACCGGGCGTTCCGGCGCCGGGAAGAGCACGCTGGCCTCGCTGGCGCCCGCGGGCAGCGTGCTGACCGACGAGATTTCGCTGCTGCGCTTCGAAGAGGGCGCCTGGCGCGCCTACGGCACGCCGTTCTGGGGCGAATTTCGTGCCGGCGATGTGAATCACAGCGCTCCCGTGGCCGGCATTTTCCGCCTGGTGCAGGCCCCGGAGAATCGCGCCGCGCCGCGCCGCCCGGCGGAGTTGCTGCGCGCGCTTTTGCCCAACGTCTTGTTTTTTTCCGCGCAGCCTGCGGCCAACGGCCGGCTCCTGGAGATTCTCAGCGGCGTTGCGGAAGAGATCCCCGGATACGATCTGGAGTTCCGTAAAGACCGAACGGTCTGGGAGGTTCTGCCCGCATGAGCACGACGATTCCCTGGCAGAAGAATCCGCTTCTGGCCTGGCGGGAAATCGATGGCGAAACGGTCATCATCTCGCCCAGCGACAGCGTGATGCACGAGCTCAACGAGACCGCCAGCTTCATCTGGCGGCAGATCGACGGGCGCTGTTCCGCCGCGGACCTCGCCGGGATGCTCGCCGCCGAATACGAAGTACCGCCGGGAGATGCGCTGGCCGACACCGAAGCGCTGCTGCAGCAACTGGCCACGCGCGAGCTGCTCGTCACCGCCGCGGCCGCGGGCGGAGCCGCGCGTTGAGCACAGCGGCACAGGCTGCTGCTTCCGTAATGGAGCGGGTGGCCGCGCGCACCGCGCGCAAGCACCATCCGCTCCATGTCCACTTTGACCTGACCTATCGTTGCAACGAGCGCTGCGTCCATTGCTATCTCGACCATGAGGACCACGGCGAACTCAGCACCACCGAAATCCTCCGGGTGCTCGAGGAGCTGGCGGCTGCCGGCGTTCTCACTCTGACGTTCAGCGGCGGCGAAATTTTTCTTCGCCCCGATCTCTTCGAAATTCTCGCGGCGGCCCGCGGCTTGCACTTTGATATCAGCCTCAAGACCAATGCTGTGCTGGTCACCGCGGAGCGCGCCACGCGTTTGCACCAACTGGGCGTTCGCAACATCCAGATCAGCGTCTATAGCGACGACCCGGTCGTGCATGACGCCATTACCAAAGTATCCGGCTCGCTCGCGCGCACTCTCGCTGCCGTCCCGTGGCTCGTCGCGCAGGGGATAAAGGTCCGGCTGGCCTGCCCGCTGATGCAGCAGAATCTGATGGCCTACCGCGGGGTTATGGCCCTGGCCGAAAAACTGGGCGTATCCTATAGCTTCGACCCCACCATCACGCCGATGATGGACGGCTCCGCGGGGCCGCTCGCGCATCGCGTCTCGACTGCCGCGCTGTTGCCCGTCCTGCAGGATCCCGTCTTGAGCGCCTGCCGCCCGCGGCCCGCGGCCCAAGCGGATGTCGCCAGGCCTTCCGGGAAGCTCGTCCCTGCACTGGCCAGCGCCGTCTCCAGCGGTCTTGAATCCTCCGCCTACGAGGACATCCCCTGCAGCGCCGGCCACAACAGTTTCTACATTTCTCCCTACGGCGATGTTCTTCCTTGCGTGCAGTTGCCGCAGCCGGCGGGGAACCTTCGCCGCCAACGCTTCCGTGACATCTGGCAGCATGCCTCCTCTCTCGAACAACTCCGAGCCGTGCGCGAAAGCCAGCTCCCGCTTTGTTCCTCCTGCGAGATTCGCGGCTATTGCGAGCGTTGTCCGGGGCTGGCTTTGATGGAGGGGGGCGACGTTCTGGGCGCGTACGAGCGCGCCTGCGAGCTGGCCGAGCAAAAGGCGCGTTTCGCGGGCGTGGCCCGCCCGCTCAGCGCCCTGCATGCGGAACAAGCTGCCGCGGCGGGAAATTGACGCGCCAGTCGAAACGAACTTTCTTGTGACCAGGTACAACTCGTTCTAAAGTAAAGGACACGACGCATGGCCGAAAATCACAAGACGCCGCCCGCAACGCCCAAGGGCAAAAAGCCGTACAGCAAGCCCACCGTCGCTTCGGAACCGATCTACGAAACGACGGCGCTGGCATGCAATAAGGTGAATTCCGTGGGTAGCTGCAGAGGCCCGGGAAACAAAACGTCCTGATTTTTCGGGTCGCGGACGCGCCGCAAGCGTTCCGGGCTCTGCAGGGAACGGCGCGCCAGCGCCGCGGGCCGGGCTCGCGAGATTCTTTGCATCCCATCCTGTTTCTTTGGACAAGTTCCGTAGAACCCCTTGTTGACCGTAATCGCTGAAAGAAAGACTCTATTCGCGGACCTGCGCGTTTTGCCCGGGAAACGCTGTGTTTCACCGGCGGAAACTGGCGGCAGGCTACGCGATGCCCGGATCACACCGCAACCAAGAAGATCTCGCGCTCTCCGCCCACCCGCCGCGCGGGCGATGGAGGAGGGCGTCCTCTTCTTCCGCGCCGGGCCTGCGCTCCGGGAGCTCCCCGGCGCCTTTGTACCCGCCCGCTTCGGAAACTTCTGCGGTGCCGGCGCCCGCGACCGGAGGGCTGGCCTTTCCTGCACTGGGCGCCGTGCCGTTGCCCGATCCCGGATTTTCGCGCGCCGAAGACGCTGGGATATCCTTTGCGGAACGCCGCTCGGGTGCCTGCGCCATCGGCGGCGAACGCCGTACGAGCGATGCCCAAGCCGTTGCCGAGGCGCTGCTGAACCACAGCCGCGTGGTGCTTCGTGTTTACGGAGCCAGCATGCTTCCCTGGGTGCGGCCGGGCGACGTCGTGGTCATCCACAGCGCTTCGCCAGACACCGTGCGCTGTGGTGACGTGGTTCTTTTCCGGCGCGGCGACAGGCTGTATGTTCACCGTATTGTCGAAAGACGCGGCCTGCGCCAGGGTGCCCGTTTTCTCGCCAAGGGCGACGCCAATCCTCATGCCGACGGCATCATTGGCCAGGAAGAGATTCTCGGCCGGGTCCTGAGCCTCTATCGCGGCAACCGGCTTATCGATCTCGATTCGCCGGGGCAGCTGATGCTCGGCCTGCTGATCGCCCAGTTTTCCCGGTGCAGCAGCCTGGGCTACCTGCTCGCGCGGGTGGCGAGCGGGGTTGCGCGCCCGGCGCGCCGCGTGCTGCACCTGCTGGCTCCGTCCAGCGTTCTTTCCCGCTGACCCGCTGTCTCTCGTAAGCGCGACCGCGAAGCGGTCAACTTCACGTGTGACCGCAAAGCGGTCAACTTTCCGCGTTCACCAGAGCGAATTCCACGCGCCGGCGCATGGGGTCGATGCGCTCCGCGCGCACGCGCACCCGGTCGCCCAGCCGCCAGGCGCGCGCTGCGGGCTTGACCGCGGCGTGCCGCGCGGGGGCACGGCCGTGGGCGTGCGGGGCGAGGGCCACCAGCGCGTGGTCGCGCTCGCGGTAGACACAGCGCGCCTGCGCCGCCTCTTCCAGAGCGCTCACCGGCAGCAACCCCTCCACGAAGACCTCGAATAGCTCCACGAAGCAGCCGTACTTCTGCACGGAGATAATCAGCGCGTCGAACTCATCGCCCAGCCGCCCTTCCATGTACTGCGCGCGCTTCCAGTTCATCAGCTCGCGCTCGGCGGCGTCCGCGCGGCGCTCCGCGTCCGAAGTTTCCGTGCCCAGCTCTTCTAGGTGCGGGCGGGTGTACACCGCGGCCTCCGCGCCGCGGGGCGCGCCGCGCGCGGGAGCGGTTTCGCGCGGCGAAGGCGCGGCGGAGTCCGGATGCGCCAGCGCCCACTTCAGGATGCGGTGCACGATGAGGTCGGGATAGCGGCGGATGGGCGAGGTGAAATGGGTGTATTCGTCGAAACCCAGGGCGAAGTGGCCGAGCGCGTCGGCGGCATAGCGCGCCTGCTTCAGCGAGCGCAGCATCAGGTAGGAGATGATGCGCTCCTCGGGCTTCCCGGCGAGCTTCTGCACCAGGCGCTGGTAGTGCTGCGGGGAGATGCGCAGCTCCACGCCCGGGGTGGCGCCGGGCAGCGTGACGCGCATCGCCCGCGGCCGCCCGTGCCCGTAGGAATCGGGCCGCCCCCGCCGCGCGGGCGCCGGCACGCGCCCGTGGCGCACGGGCATCACGCGTTCGAAAAGGCCCTCCACGCCCAGGGAATACCCGAAGGCCCGCGCCAGCTCCTCGAACTCCAGCACCTTTTTGGCGTCCGGCTTTTCGTGCACGCGGTGCAGCGAGGCGATGCCGCGCTTTTCGAGGTAGCCGGCCACCGCGCGGTTGGCCGCCAGCATGAACTCTTCGATCAGGCGGTGCGCGTCGTTGCGCTCGCTGCGCGAGATGCTGGTCATGCGCAGCTGTTCGTCGAATTCGATGACCGGCTCGGGGAGGTCGAAATCGATGGAGCCGCGCTCGCTGCGGCGGGCGTTGAGGAGCAGCGCCAGTTCGCGCATGTCCTGGAAATGGTGGGCCAGCGCGGCATACTCCGCGGTGGTCTCCGCGTCGCCCTGCAGCACCTTGTTGACGTTGGTGTAAGTCATGCGCGCGGCCGAGCGGATTACCCCGGGCACGAAGCGCGCCGAGAGCATGTGCCCCGCGGCGTCCAACTCCAGCAAGGCGCTCAACACCAGGCGCTCTTCGTGGGGGTTGAGCGAGCAGATGCCGCTGGAGAGCTCCTCGGGCAGCATGGGCACGGCGCGGCTCGGGAAATAGACGCTGGTGCTGCGCAGGCGCGCGTCGCGGTCCAGCGCGGTTCCCGCACGCACGTAATGCGAGACGTCCGCGATGTGCACGGCCAGGTGCCAGCCGCCGCCGGGGCGGCGCTCGATGTACACGGCGTCGTCGAAATCCCGCGCCGTTTCTCCGTCGATGGTGACGATCGGCAGATGGCGGAAATCCTCACGCCCCTCGCGGTCGTGGGCGCTCACCGGCTGCGCGCGCTCGTTGGCTTCCTCGAGCGCATCCCCGGGAAAGACGTGCGGCAGGTGGTGCTTGCGGATGATGATCTCCGTGTCCACCCCGATATCGCCCGGGCGGCCCACGATCTCCACCACGCGCCCGGTCGCGCCGCCTCCGCCCCGGGGATAGCGCACCATCTCCACGTTCACCACCGCGCCGTCCAGCTCCGGCAGGCGCGGCAGCCGCCGCAGATGCGCGGGATGCCTGCCTCGCGCTGCATGCTCTTCCGCGGGAGGCAGCCCGAGCTTTTCCGCGAGCGTCTCGCGCAGCCCGGGCGTCAGCTCCTCGCCGGGGGGAATCTCGATTTCGTGCTGGATGCGCGTGTCGTAGGGCAGGACCACGTTGCCGCGCGCGCCGTAGCGGAAGAGGCCCACGATGGTGGGATGCGCCCGCTCCAGCACGCGCAGGATGCGCCCCTCGGCGCGCTGTGCGCCGGGGATTCCGCTCATGCGCGTGATCTTGGCCAGCACGCGGTCGGAGTGCATGGCGTCCTCGATGGCGTCGCGGCCGATGAAGATGTCGCCGTCGAGATGCGGCAGCGGCGTTTCGGGCACGACGAAGCCGTAGCCGTCCTGGTGCAGCACCAGCCGCCCGGTCACGGTGTCCCGGCCAGCCGCCGCAGCGGCGAGTCCCGCGGCTTCGTGGCGCTCGCGGCCCGCGGCGGGCGTGAGGCCCTTGCGGCCGAAGACGCGGTAGCGTCCACCGGGCAGCTCTTCGATGGCGCCGCGTTTTTTCATCTTGGCGAGGATTTTGTGGAGCATGCGGCGGGCATGCTTGGGCAGGCGCAGACCGCCGGCAATTTCATTGGTGTTTGCAGGGCTTCCGCGATCTTGCAGAAAATGCAAGACATCGGCGTATTGGATGGTGTCCGTGCGAGGCATCTTGGAAAGCGGCGAAAGGGCGTCCCGCTTCTCCTGCGATTCTAACGACAAATCGCCCGCGGGGCGCAACTTTTCGATGCCGGCTTATGTTTCCCGTGGAACAATTGCGGAACGCCAGGTGATTGCTGCGATTCGAATCGCGGCTATGGCAACGGCGCGAACCACTCGCGCGACGGGCTTTCGATGATCTTCATCAGCCCGTCCGTGACGTATTCACGGTAATGCGCCGTGGCGCGGTGCGCGATTGTCGCGCTCCGCTAGTCGTGCCAGGAGTCCTTGAACTCCGGAATGCGCCGGCCCAGGGCGCGCTCCGCGCAGGTCAGGCCGGCGCGTGCCGCGCGGTCCACACCGATGCCGCGCGAACGGAAGGTTTCCGAAGCGAAGTACAGGCCGTCCACGTTCGGCGCGGAGTAGTCCGGCCGGTATTTCCCGACGAGGCCGGGCTTCTGGATTACGCCGAAGGCCGGCTGAGCCACCAGGTGCCGCTTCTTCCAGACGATGTTCTTGTCCGTCCAGGTGCCGGGATAGAAGGTCTTAAGGTCCTGTTCCACCAGATCGAAGTGCTGCTCCACCCACTTCGGACTGCGCAGGCCCTGGTAGACGAAGCCGCAGTTGAACAGGTGCATGCCCGGCGGCGCGATCTGCGGGTCGTAGCCCGTGCCCAGAAAGGCGAAGCCGCCCAGCTTGCTGTGCGGCGCGCCGAACCACACCGCCAGCTCCGTGGGGTGAATGCCGGTGTACACCGGTTCGCGCGTCGCCGCGTAAACGCCCAGCCAGCACGCGCGGAACTGATCCTGCGCCAGCATCTTGATTTGCGCCACGTACCAGTCCGGGAGATCCTCCTCGCGCACGAAATTCAGCACGTTCCACACCGGCAGCGTGGAGATTACGCATTCCGTCTCCACCACCTCCCAGTTATAGGCTTCGTTGGGGATTGCGCGCGGGCCCTTCTCGCAGGCTACGCCCACCACGCGGCCATTCTCGATGAGCAGTTTCTGCGCCGTGGTCTGCATCCAGATCTCGCCGCCGTGCCGGGTCACCCCGTCGGCCATCTGCTGGAACATGCCGTCCCAGCCGCCCACCGGCCAGAAGGAATAACCGGCCATGCGCTTTTCCATGTAGTGCATCTTGCGCACGTAGAGGTTGTCGCTGGCCACGTGGTCGTACCAGTGCTCGGTCATGGCCTCGGCCGCGGTGATGTATTCGAAAAGCGCGATGACCCCTTCGCTGGTGGTGTACTTGCGCAGCCAGGTGCGCAGCGGCACGTCGTCGTAGTTGTCGAACTCCTTGAAGTCGATATCCGTGAGGATCTGGATGATCTTTTTCAGCTCGCTCTTGTCGGTGTTGTAGAGCTCCTGCACCGGTTTCCAGCGGTCGCCGACCCACACGGGCATGCCCTTGCTGGTCGGCCCGTGCTCCAGTTTCCCGCCGATGTATTCGATGATCTTGGTGATTCCCGAGCCGCTGTCTTCCAGGAGATGCCCGCCGAGATTCAGGCGGTAGCCCTCATAAGGAATGGCCATGCCGCGCCCGCCCAGGTATGCGTCCCGGTCCATCACCAGAACCTTTTTGCCCTGCTTGGCCAGGATCGCTCCCGCGCTCAATCCTGCCGCTCCTGCACCAATGACCACCACGTCGTATTTAGCCATGTGTCCGGTCCCTTTCCTGCAGTTGGTTTTCGGTATCTCTTTCCGGTGCTACTGCTCGGTGTAGCCGCCGTCGGCCACCAAGGCGTGCCCGGTGACGTAGCCCGCTTCGTCGCTGGCCAGGAACAGCGCGCAGTTGGCGATTTCCTCCGGCTTGCCCAGGCGGTTGAGCATAGTGTAGCTGCCGTACAATTTCTTGATCGCTTCCGGGTCCTTGGGGTTGAGGGTCTCCGCGGCGCGCTGGATCATCGGCGTGTCGATGGGGCCGGGGCAGATGCTGTTCACGCGGATGTGGTGCGCCGCGTAGTCCGCGGCCATGCTGCGCGTGAGCTGCACGATGGCGGCCTTGGACGCCCCGTAGGCCGAATATTCCTTGACCGCCACCAGCCCGCCGATCGAGCCGAGGTTGATCACCGAGCCGCCGCCGGCCTTGATGATTTCCGGCACGCCGAAGCGGCTCATCACGAAGGTGCCGCGCAGGTTCACGCCGATCTGCCGGTCCCAGTCCTCTTCTTTCGCGGTGGTCACCGAGCCGACCGTTTCGATCCCGGCGTTGTTCACCAGGATCTCCAGCCCGCCCAGAAAAGCTACCGCTTCCTGCACCATGCGTTGCGCGTCCGCGGTTCTGGAGACGTCGCCGATGGTGCACATGGCCTTGTGCCCCCTGGCCGTCAACTGCTTCACCACCTCCTGGGCGTCCGCCTTGTTGATGTCGGCGATGGCCACCGCGGCGCCTTCGGCCGTGAAGCGCTCCGCCATGGCCCGGCCCAGGCCGGAGCCCCCGCCGGTGATCAATGCCCGCTTGTTTTTCAGTCGCATGATGGTCCTCGCTTTTTGGAGTTCAGGAAAATTGTGCCAGCTCAATGAGCAGACCGTCCGGATCGTAACAGTAGGTGATCACGCTGCGCCCCGTGCGGGTCAACCAAACAACCGTTTGATTTTGCCGCGACTGCACATTTAGCCTCTTGCCGCGGGTTTGTCAAGCGCCGAGACGCAGCGGCGGGCCAGCGCATTCCGGCGCCTGCTGATTCTAAGAAAGGGGACACCGTGGTTCCGGGTTATCGTGCGGTGCGGTCAGGGAAGAAAGGAATTGGTGCCCAGGAGAGGACTCGAACCTCCACTCCCTTGCGAGAACTAGGTCCTGAACCTAGCGCGTCTGCCAGTTCCGCCACCTGGGCACAGGTGAGATATAGGGCAGTAGAATTCATTTTGCCCACCGCACCGCGCTTTGTCAACGCGCTGGGAGCGCTGGAAGAGCCTACTCACATCGTATCCCCCTAGCAGAGTTGAAGTGTATGAGTCCGAAGAGGCGGGAGCGGAGGGAAGAAAAAACCGCCCACTGAAGAGGGCGGCTACAGGGACCGGGACAAGTTCCGCGGGTGGCCCCAACCCCCCTTGACTCCTATTGTCACCAGGTACCCTTCCCACGAGAAAGTGCTATACTCCGCCGCAGAGGCGGATTTCCCGCCCGCTCCATCTGCTCGTTCACCTGGGGGGCGGTTCCTTTGGGAGGTCACCATGGAGTACCTGCAACCGAACGTTCTAACCTTCCTTCTGATTGCCTGGGGTCTGGCCACAGCAACATTCGTTGTGCTGCTGATCCGGCGGAGCCTGCTCACCAATCAGGAGGATGATCAGCTCTTCCTCGATTCTGCGGAAGAGCATATGGCTGCCGAGCAGCGCATGATCGTGGCGAAGATCAGCGCGCTCTCCCGGCCCATTACCACAGCGGGCATCGCTTCCGGCGTGCTCCTGCTGGCCATGGCCGGAGTGTGGCTGTACGAAGGGCTGAAGAACTTCTAAGGCGCGGGCGGCCGTCAGGCCTCCGCGGCTCGCGGTACGCTGCTCACGGCGACGGGGGCTTGCTCTCCGGCTGTGACGGGTTTGGCGCGCCCGCGGGAGTTGTGGCCGGTGCGGGAGGCGCAGCCGTTTGGACGAGCGAAGTGTGGTTGTGCACGATCAGCCACTTCCCGTCGCGCTTTTCCAGAACCAGCGTGGTCTGGCCGCGCGCCGCGCTCTGCTGCCCGTCCACCACTCCGGAAAATTCCCACTGATAGCAAGCCCAGCCGAAGGTGCCACTCACATGCACATAGGTGTTCAGCCGGTCCATGCGCACCTGCTGCACCCGCGCACGCTGCCGCTGGTAATCCGCGAGATAGTTGGCCCAGCCGAGGATAGGCGGCTCCCAGGCGCCGCTGACGACAGATACGTCATCGGCGTAGGCCTTGTGCAGCAACTCGACGTCCCCTAGCTGCCACGCCGCGAGCATCCCGGAGATGGCCACGTCAATCTGTTTCTCCTCGGGGAGGGGAAGCGTCAGAGGGGCGGTGTCGATCGCCTTCTTTTCTTTCTTGGACTTTTTCTCTTTTTGCGCCGCGGCAGGCAGGGCGCCGAGCAGCAGCACGCATCCGCACAGGAACAGCAGCCCGGCAGCCCGCAGCTTCCTTTTCACGCTGACTCCATGCATGGGGTGTATCCCTCGCGCCGGCCGTCTTTCCTTGCCGACGGCAGCGGCGAAAGAATCATACGTCAGCGCAAGCGCGATGCGCTGAGGAGATTCACAAAAAGCCTGTACGCTCCGGGCACACCCTCGGGCATCTGCCGGAAGAAGGCCAGCCCCGTATAAATGTAGGTGCCCTGGCCGTAGCGCGTGTAAACCAGCCCGCCGTCGAGTTCCGGCTCGCCTGGGTCGTTCATCCCCAGCAGCGGCGTGTAACGCGCATCGAATTGGCTCCAATAATAGAGACCGCGCTCCTGCACCCAGCCCTGAAAGTCGTCCTGGGTGATCTTGTTAGGACGGTTCAACAGGGCGTCGCCGGGCTTCAGAAATTTCACGGGAGAATTCTCATCGGTGATGCGCGGCAGCGGACTGCCGGGCTTTCCCGGAGCGACCTTCGCGGGATAGGGCGCCGGTTGCAGCTTGTCCCACGCGAATTCGCGGTTGTACTGCACGACGAGCGTGCCGCCCTTGGCCACGTAATCGAGCAGGCGCTGGTTCGCGCCGGGCAGGTCGGAACGCAACTCGTAGGCGCGCACACCCACCACGATGGCGTCGAAGCGCGCGAGGTCGCCGAAGGCCAGCGCCGGCGCGTCCAGCAGCTCCACGCGAATGCCCAGGCGTTGCAGCGCTTCCGGGACCGGCTCGTTTTCCGCAGTGATGTAACCGACGCGCAGATTTTCCGGCACGCTGATCTCGAAGGCGTGCACCCGGCACTCCGCCGGTTCGCTCCACAGCTGAGTCGGCAGCGTGGGCAGGGGCTCGAGCGACGTGGTGAATTTTTCTTCGCCGCGTATGGCGTACGCGGCAATTGCGTAGTGCCCCGGCGCGAGCTTTTCCGGCGGCGTGACGCGGAAGCGCGCGTAGCGCTCGCCCTGGCCGGCAAATTTGAGCGCCTGCTCCGGGCCGGCCGTCCAGCCCCCCGGCACGTCCAGGCCCACGCGCACTTGGCCTGCCTGCGCGGCATTGGAATGCACGCGCACGAAAACGTCGAAAGGCTTGCGCGCCTCGCCGAGCACCGCGATCGCCTGTTTGGGCTCCACGGCCAGCGTGTACGCCGGCACGATGCGCAACGCCACACGGTCCACGCGGGTGGAGCTGGCCGCGACATGAATTACGGGCACGGCCGCGGTGAAGCTGTATCCCGCGACACGGACGGCCTGCTGCGCCTCCACCAGGGGCGGCGCTTCCGGCTGCAGTTGCGCCCAGGTGCTCATCGGCGGTGCGGGTTTTTCCACGGCCACGGTGATCTGCAATCCATTTGTGGGACCGCCCTCGCGCTTGCTTTCCTTCATTCCTTCCGGCAGCGCCAGACGCAGTTCGCCGGGCGCGCAGTCTGTTTCCTGGCGGCAGCGCGTCTTCACCGCGATGGTGAACGATTCGCCCGCGACGAGGTCGCTCTTGTCCGCCTGCGCACTCACTTCGACGCCCGCAGCCAGAGCCAGCGCCCGCTCGATGCGGCTGTGCGCGGCATGCAGCTCTTCCAAGAGAGGATCGCTGGCGCGCCAGTGCGCTGCGTGACTCCCGCCGGGATAGAGCGAGGCGACGGCCTGGGCGGCTCCGGCGAGCGCTTGCGCGGCCTTCCGCCAATCGAGCGCCAGGGCCGCGGTGCGCGCCGCGGCCAGATCCTCTTCGGATGCTTTCAGTACGGGGCAGAAAAACGCCGTGCCCGTGCAGCCTTCCGGCAAGGCATCGCCGCCGAGCGCGCGGAGCGGCTGCGCCAGGACGGCGGGATCGAGATTGGCGGCGGCATCTTCGCGTGTCAGGGCAATCGGGCGCCAGATGTAGGGCGAGCCGATAAATCCGGAAATGCCCTGGGTGCGGTGATTGATGAAGGCATCGAGGCCGATCTGCCGCCACGATTTGCCGTAGAGCGGCGAGATTTCGTCAAGCGGCAGGATATGTCCCTTCGGACTGTCGCCGCCGCGCTCGATGCCGAGAATCTCCACCGGATGCGCGCCGCCGCCCCAGGTGTTGAGGCCCTCCAGCAGCTGTGCGGGGAAGGCTTTCGGATCCGCGGCCATCTGCACGGCCTTTGGTGTGAGCAAGCCGGAAGCCTGGTGGTGCCCGTGGCCACTGTGGACGCCGCCCCAGTTGTTGATCACGATGTTCGGGCGGAAGGTGCGGATGACGCGGACCATGTCGTCGAGCACCTGGTCGCCCCAGATGCGCTCGGTCTCTTCCGGGGTCTTCGAAAAGCCGAAATCGGGCGCGCGGGTGAAGAAGAGCTTTACGCCGTAACCGCGGGTCGCCGCCAGCAGCTCCTGGGAGCGTATGAGGCCGAGCTGCGGCGCCTGTTCCGGACCGAGGGCGTTCTGGCCGCCTTCTCCGCGGGTGAGGGAGAGCAGAGCCACGTCGGCGTGCAGGCCGCGCGCCAGGTAGGTGAGCACCGAAGAGGATTCGTCGTCGGGATGCGCGGTGACGTAGAGAATGCGGGTGGTGACGCGGGCGCTGTCGATGGCCTCGACCGTTTCGGCCAGCCCCGTGCCGGTGCCCGGCGCGGGCGGGAATTGCGCCGCCGCGGGCGCGGCCAGCCACAGAGTCAGTGCTGCAGTCAAAAGCGCAATGATCTTCCTGGGCCGGTTACTCCGGCATGCAGTAGAGATCCCGCGACTGCGGGCCGCTAGAAGGCCTCGGCGCTCCGCGGGGGATGACACACTCAAAAGGTGATTCACACGGCCTCCGGTTGCTTGCCCTGCGCAAAGGGCCATTCTCTCACTAGCCGGGCGCGGAGGAGAAACGCCACCACGCCCAGCCCGATCACCAGCAATCCCCACTTGCGCGCCGGCCCCGTGGCCCAGAAGAGGCCCGCCCAGCCCAGCATGGTCAGCAGCGCGGGCAGCGGGTAGAGCCACATCTTGAACGGCAGACGCTCCGCGGGCCAGCGCCGCCGCAGAAGCATCACGCCCACGGCCTGCCCGATGAACTGCACGAGCAAGCGCATCGCCAGGATGGCCTTGATCACCGTCGCCAGCCGGAAGAACAGGCTGAAGAGAAACGCCAGGGCTCCGAGAAAGAGCAGGGAGAGGTGCGGAAAGTGCTTCTGCGGGTGCACGCGCGCAAACACCCGGAAAAAATTTCCGTCGAGCGCGGCGGAATAGGGCACGCGCGAGTAACCGAGCAGCGCGGAGAAGATCGACCCGAACGCAATCCACAGCACCATCAGCGTGGCCAGGTTGGCGGCGCGCGTGCCGTAGATGGTTTCCACGAAGGTACTCACCAGGAACGGCGAATTCTGCGCCTTCTGCCAGGGCACGACGCCCAGGATGCTGGTCTGCATCAGCAGGTAGAGCACCGCGATTCCCGCGATGGAGATGAGGATACCCCGCGGAATGTTGCGCTCCGGCTGCTTCATCTCTCCGCCGAGATGGCAGATGTTGTAGTAACCCCAGTAGGTGTAAACGGTGTTGACCATGCCGCCACCCAATGCGGCGAAGAAAACCCAGGAGAGGTGGAAGGCACCCGGGGGAAACGTGAACGCCAGGCGCGCGTTGAAATGCGTGGCCCCGCCGAAGATGAGCCAGAACAGCGTGGCCAGCACTCCGATCCATAGCAGGACGGAGATCTTGCCAACCGCCGTGATGCGGCGATAGAGCAGCACGACGAGGAGAAGCACCACGCCACCGGAGATGGCCTTCTGCTGCCACGCCGGGAACGGGTGCAGGTAGGTGGCGTACTGCGAGAAGCCGATCGCCCCGCTGGCGATGACCAGGGGCGCCTGGATCAGCGTCTGCCACACGAAGAGGAAGGACATCAGCCGGCCCCAGCGCGGCGCGCCAAAAGCTTCGCGCAGGAAAACGTAACTGCCCCCGGCGCGGGGCATCGCCGCGCCCAGTTCCGACCAGACGAGGGCATCGAGCAGCGCCAGTGCCGCGCCGCCGATCCACGCCAGCAGCGCCTGCGGCCCGCCCATTTCGCGAATCACCAGCGAACTCACCACGAACGGGCCGATGCCCACCATGTCGATCATGTTCAGGGCCACGGCTTCGCGCAGGCCCAGCCCGCGCTCCAAACCCGCTGGGGGGGCGCTTTGCGGCGTAGAGGGCTCGGGTTGGGTAGGCATCGGCAGGGGCACTCCGCGCAGGAACAGTGAGGATAGCAAAAAGGCCCAGCCGCGCCTAACGCGGAGCGCGGAAAAAGCTTTCCACGACCTTTGCGCTATCGGCTACGCCGGGTCCTGTTGCTCAGGCCAGAATTGTGGTATGATCCCCGTCGTAAATTCAGCAGGTCCGATCCCCCCTTTCGTTTTGGTTTCTGCTGGACTCTCCGGGGCCAGGTTGTCTGCTTCATCCCCTCCCGCCATTGCCCCGAAGCCCCCAACCGTTCGGAAGTTACAGGAGCGCGCGTGCCGCCACGAAAGTCTGGCGCAGGCGGAGCGCCGGGAAAAAGCCCATGGGCACAAAGATCTCAGGCCGCGGTGTCCGGAGGAAATTGCTTTCTCCTCGCTCCGCGCGCTTTGCGCTCGCCTCCCTGTTTCCGCTGATGACGGTGCCGGGGCTCTTTGCGCTAACCCTCTGGCCGCCCAACGCCCTGCCGCGCGAATTCGGCTACCTCGGCCCGGTCCGCGTGCTCGGGACGGGTACGACCGTCAACCTGCTTGTCGGCCTCGCTTACCTGATCATTTCCGTCACGCTGTTCTGGCTGATTCGCCGTGCCGGCCGCGCTCTGCCTTTCCCCGTTTGCTTCTGGGCGTTTGGTGTTTTCATTTTCGGTTCCGGAAGCTTGCACCTCCTGGAAGTAGCCATGGCCGGGAAGCAGGGGAACTGGTTCACAATCTCGTTTATGGTTCTCACTGCGGTTTCTTCGCTCGGCGCCGCGGCCGTCCTGCTCTTCGGTGCAAACAAGATTCTTGCCTTTGTGCGTACCGCCGCAGAAGCCGCGGAACGCCGCGGTAATGAACGTTTCCGCGTGATGATGCAGGCCGCGCCCACGAGCGTCATCGGTTTTGACACCGAGGGCCGCATCAACGCCTGGAATGCGGCCGCGGAGCGCCTGTTCGGCCAGGGTCCCGGCACCATCGCGGAAGCGGAGAGACGCATCGTTCCCGGGGACCGGATGGCCGAGCACGAAGATTTGCTGCAGAGAGCGCGCGCCGGGGAAGTGATCACCGGATACGAGACCGTGCGGCTGCGCGCCGACGGCGCGCCCTTTCCGGCCAGCATCTCCCTGGCCCCTTTTTACAGCGATCAGGACAAACTGGAAGGCCTGCGGATGAACGTTGAGGATATCAGCGCCCGCAAGCGTGCCGAGCAGGAATTGCAGGAGAAGACAGCCACCCTGGCGGCCGTGACCCAGGCGCTGACCTCCTTCCTGGATAGCGGCGACTGGAGCCATGCCAGCCAGCATCTCCTGCAATTCGCCCTGCGCCAGACGCAGAGCGAATACGGCTTTCTCGGCGTGCTGGTGGACGGCCCGGTGCTGCGCGTCCTCGCGCACGACGGCGTAGTCTGGGACCAAACCCTCGGCCGCGCCCTGTACGAAGAGAAAATGCGGCAGCAGGCCGAAACGGGCTATTTCGATGTGACCCACATTCACAATCTTCTCGGCTACGTTATCACCCAGCACGAACCCGTCATCGCCAACTCCCGCGCCAGCGATCCGCGCTCCGGCGCGCTTCCCCCCGGCCATCCCCCACTGGATGCCTTTCTCGGCGTCCCCATCTTCAAGGGCCAGGAAGCCGTCGGCTTGATCGCCGTGGCCAACCGGCCGGGCGGCTATTCCGCGAATGAGTTGCGGGCCCTCGAAACCATGTCCCAGGCCACCGGCGTGCTCTACGACAACTACCGCCAGAGCCTGAAACAGAAGAAGCTCGAGGAAGAGCAGAAGCAACTGGAAGCGCAGATGCGCCAGGCGCAGAAGATGGAAGTGCTCGGGCGGCTCGCCGGCGGCGTAGCCCACGACTTCAACAATATGCTGATGGTGCTCAGCGGCAATTCCGAGATGCTCGACAAATTCCTCCCGCCGCGCTCGCCCGCCCGCAACTATCTGCAGCAGATCCACCGCACCACCGAGAAGGCCGCCGGGCTCACCCGGCAGCTTCTGGCTTTCAGCCGCAAGCAGGTCGTGGAGCTGCGCCGCCTCAATCTCCACGATGCCCTATGCGAGGCCGAAACCATCCTGTCCCGCCTCCTCGGCTCCGATATCCAACTCGAGTTTGTGCACCAGGCGGCGGACCCCTGGATTCTCTCCGACCCCTCACAGATCGAGCAGGTCGTCGCCAACCTGGCCATCAATGCCCGCGACGCCATGCCCCAAGGCGGCCATCTGCGAATTTCCACGCGCCACGCCGTGGTTCTACCCCAGGATTTTCCCGGGGTGGGGCCTAGTTCGCGTGGCTGGATTCTCCTCGAAGTCGCCGATACCGGCTTCGGCATGGACGAAGCCACCCGCGCACAGATCTTCGAGCCTTTTTTCACCACCAAGCCCGTGGGCAAAGGGACGGGGCTCGGGCTCTCCACCGTATACGGCATCGTGAAGCAGAGCGGCGGGGGCATCCGCGTGGAATCCGCCCCCGGCCTGGGAGCGCGCTTCGAGCTGTATTTCCCGGCCGCGGAACCCCTGGAACCCTCCGCGTCCGTGCTTCCGGTTAGAGTTCCGGAGATCGTCCGCGGGGAAGGAAGGACGGTTCTGATCGCCGATGACGAAACGGCGCTGCGCCACGCCCTGGTGGAAATGCTCCGCGGTTCCGGCTACCGCGTCCTCGAAGCCACCAGCACGGCCGAAGCCCTGGAACTGGCTGCCAACTTTTCCGGCACCCTCGATGTTCTGCTCACCGACCTGGACATGCCCGATCTACGCGGCACCGAGCTCGCCCGCCGCCTCAGCGAACAGCACCCGGGCGTCCGCGTCATCGTCATGTCCGGCTACGCCGAGGAACTCCCGGAAACGCAGCTCCCCCCGAACAGCACCCTGCTGCAGAAACCATTTCCGTTTGCCGCGCTCCTCGAAGAGATTAAACTAGCGCATCCCCGGCCGTAGCCGTTCGCAACGCTACGCGGGATGCCAATCCATGCGCCGCCCCTTCTCGCTCTCGAAATTTGTCCTTTCCCTGCTGGCTGGCCTCCTCTTCGTTGCCGGAAGCGCCCGCGCCGGCCTCTCCATGCCGCCGGCGGCCTCCGCGGGCCTCGAAACGCTCTATGGCGGCGATCCCGACGCGGCCATCGCAGAGTTCCGCGCCCTGCAGCAGGCCCAGCCCGATCATCCTCTCGGCTATCTCCTCGAGGGGGAGGCGCGCTGGTGGAAACTCTATTGCGCCTCCGCCGAATTCAAATACGGCATGACCGACGCCTGGCACCGCGCCAAATCCGCCCCTACGCTGGCCGAAGACCGCGCCTATCTGGACCTGGCGCAGAAGGTGGTGACGCTCGCCGAAGCCCGCCTCCGCCAGGGCGACTCCGCCGAGATGCAGTTCTATTCCGGCATGGGTGAGGCGCTGGCCGCGCGCCTCTACGGCCTGCGCTGGGAAAAGGGCCCCGCGGCGCGCGCCGGTGTGCGCGCCCGTGAGCATCTGCTCCGCGCGCTGGCCCTGGACCCCAGCCTGGCCGACGCCGAGCTCGGCCTCGGCCTCTACAACTATTACGTGGACACCCTTTCCGCCATGGCCAAGGTGCTGCGCTTCTTCATGGGCATTCCCGGCGGCAGCAAGCGCGCGGGCCTGCTGCAACTCGAGCGCGCCATGACCCAGGGCACGCTGGCCCGTGCCGAAGCCCGCTTCTATCTTGCGAAAAACCTGCGCAACTACGACCGCGACTACGAGCACGCTCTCGCCGTCGTCGCCCCGCTCACCGCGCAGTACCCCGGAAATCCGCTCTTCGCGCTGCTCCGCGGCGACCTCAACGCCAAACTCGCCCGGAAAGAAGAAGCCGCCGCGTGGTACCGCAAGGCTGCCGCCCTCCCCCTGCGCGATGCCGAGTGCCGTCGCCGCATCCAGGACCTTGCGCAAGCCTCCCTCGCCGCTCTCGGCCCGGATTTCTCTCTGCCAGCGTCTCCCGCAGAGACAGCGCTCCCTCCGGCCAACCCCTAGCCCGGAGCGTCCCGGTCATTTGCGAGTCATGGACCACGGGTCATGTCACCCCTGCGAATTTCCGCGTGCTGCGCCTGTCGCCGTGACGCGGGCCAGCCCCGTCCAGCCGCCGCCGGTCGAACGGGAGCGACGGGCTAATTCCGGCTGGCCGCCGGGCAGGGATTTGCGATACTTTGAGGGTTATGCCCCCGCGATGGTTGTTCCCTTTTGCGGGCGGAGCGCATCGCCGGTTTCTGCTGGAGGTGTCCCGATGGCCATCACTTGCAATGTAAGTGCGGTTGCCGCGGAGCCGCTCGTCAACGGGGTCGAACGCCAGAGGCTTCTCACGCAAGAGCGCGTCGCAGGCACGAACATCCTGCTCGACCGGCTGACGTTCGCGGCGGGCGCCTCGTTCGAGTTCGCGGTTCCCGGGCAGAGCCTCGCCTGGTTCCAGATGCTCGCTGGCGAGGCCAGGATTACTCACGCCCAGGGCAGCGAAGCGCTTTCCGAGGTCCACGTCGTCTTTCTGCCCCCGGGCTTCCGGGGGACGCTGACGAGCGCTCGCGGGGCGCGCCTGCTTTACGCCGAGGTTCCCAACGCCACGCGCTTCGATCCCGCCCTCGCGGCGCATCCTCCCCAATTCCGCGTAGTGGATTGGACGCGCGAGCCCGTGCTCCACTCGCAACATGACGCGCGCAAGCGCATCTATCTCGCGACCCCCAAGCTCTTCGGCACCAAGGCCATCAAGGGCGAGATGATCATCTACCCGCCGGGAACGACCGCGGCGAACCATCATCACGAGGGCGCGGAGCACTTCATGTACATCCTGCGCGGCCACGGCACCGCGTACGCCAACGAGAAGCCCTTCCCGGTGCGCGAGGGCGACGTGGTGTACTACCCGGATCGCGAGCGGCATTATTTGTCTGCCGGGGGCGACGAGGACATGGTGTTCGCCGAGTTTTTCGCGCCCGGCGAATGCACCACCGTCTGGGTGGACGAAAGCAAGGTGTGCACCTGGCTGCCCACCGGCCGCGATATCCGCGGCGGCACGCCGGCGCGCGAAATCAAAGGCCACAGCCTGGCGGAGTCCGCGATTCCCCAGGACGTGTAAACGCGCGGCACCCGGCGGAAACATTCCGGGCGCTTCCTTCGTCCAGCAGACTGCGATAAAATTCCTTTTTTTAGGTTTTCTAGCGCCTGGCGCAATTCATCCCGACTTGGCCGGATCCCGGCCTCTTCTTTTCGATGCTTTGCCCGCCTGAAGGCCGCCGCTATACGTGTTTTTAGCCCTTTTCCGCGGCCTGCTAACGAGCAGGGATGTTTTTAGAGAGCTTTGACCCATCCCGGAAAACTTATCGTAATCGGCAATTGAGTGTGTTATGCTCCGGCCAATTTCTTGAACATGGGGGGCTGGGGACCTCGCCGTGTCGCTTACCTAAACCTCGACCGGGCCTCGAGACACGGACGGAAGTCCACTGACCATTACGAGTTCAAACTTAGGAGTGGAGGGGTGATTATGCTTCGTTCAATGATCTGCGTTTTGTTGTGTCTGATCTTTTCACTGGCAGCGATGGGACAACTCCCGACTGCCACCTTGAATGGAACGGTGACGGATCCGCAGGGCGGATCGGTCGCCAGCGCTAAGGTCACGATTACCAACCAAGGCACAGGCATCGCGCGCGACACGACCACCGATGCGCAGGGCTTCTACACCTTCGCCAACATGGCTCCGGGAGACTACACGCTGCGCATCGAGGCTCCCTCGTTTGCGACCTCGGAAGCGAAAGATGTCCGCTTGGAGGTTGGCCGCACCACGACGGTGGACGTGAAGCTGGTCCTGGCTAAAGTGGGCCAGGTCGTAAATGTGCAAGTGGGCGAGGTGCAGGTCGAGCTGACCCAGTCCGAGGTCCAGGGCTTGGTGGAATCCCAGACAATAGAAAACATCCCTTTGAACGGCCGCAACTTCCTGGAGCTGGCCTTCCTGATTCCCGGCAACCGGCCGGCGACCAATTTTGATCCGACCAAGACGAATACCCTGGAAGTTTCGTCGGCAGGCGCGTTTGGCCGTGGCGGCAACCTGACGATTGACGGCGGTGACAACAACGATGAGGTCGTTGGTGGAACGCTGGCCAACCTGCCCGAAGACAGTGTGCAGGAATTTCAGATCGCCACGAACAAGTTCACCGCGGAAGTGGGCCGTTCGGGCTCCAGCATCATCAACATCATCACCAAATCCGGAACCAATGACCTGCACGGCTCGGCCTTCCTCTTCTTCCGGCACAAGACGCTGCAGGGCCTGCCCGCGACCTTTGACCGTACCCAGCCCACGCCCTCGTTCGCCCGCGAACAATTCGGCGGATCCGCCGGCGGGGCGTTTAAGAAGGACCATGCATGGTGGTTCGTCTCCTCGGAGTACCGCCACCAGACGCACGCGGTCTCCGTGGGCCAGCGCGATTTCACATCGAACACGGTTGTCAGCGGCTCGGCGCCCGCGTTCCTCCACGATTTTCTTCTGGACGCGCGCACCGACTTCAGGCTGACGAGCAAGGACACCCTGGCGGTGCGCTACTCGTTCAATCGCTCCCTGGGCATTGACAACGGCAGCTTGAAGCAAGCGCAAGGCACGGCCGCCAACCGGCAGTCCGCTCTGAATCGCTTCAATTCCGTGCTCGCCAACTGGACGCGCATGATTTCACCGAGCGTGATCAACAGCCTGATCTTTCACGCCGACTACTTTTTGAACGATATGCCGGCCTTCAGTCCGGATGATCCGATCACCAATCCCGGGGGACTGGCCGCGGGCAACGAACTGCGATTCCCCACCCTGCAGGACGGAGCCAACTTCCGCATTCCGCAGATCACGAAGTTCAACCGTTACCAGCTCCGCGACACCCTGAGTTGGGTGCTGGGCAATCACACCGTGCGCTTCGGCGGCGAATGGCAGCACCTCAATACCTACGCGCTCTTCGACCTCTACGGCAGCGGCAGCATTGTCCTGACCCAGAATTTTGCCACTCAAGACCTGAACGGAGATGGCTTAATCAATGACCTCGACATCCCCATTGCCTATGCGCTCCAGAGTGCGGCGCCCTCGCGCCCGCCGAGCGTTCCCTTCTACCCCAACGCCTATTTCGGCACCTACGTTCAGGATGATTGGCGGCTGCGGCCAAGTTTCACCGTGAACATGGGTTTGCGCTGGGAGTTCGACGACGTCGTAGGCGACGCCAGCAACCTGCGCCCCTGCCCAGACCTCACCACTGCGGATAACACCTGCGAGTTCGCCGAGAATATCCTGGGCACCCATAGCGGGAAGGACCTGAAGCAGTTTGGGCCGCGCATCGGTTTCGCCTGGGATCCGCTCAAGCACGGGGAGACAGTGGTCCGGGGCGGTTACGGCATCTACTATGACCGTGTAGTCACGGAGGTGCCTCTGCTCGAGCTGCTCTTGAACGGGCGCATTCTGCCCTTGGCGGCGTTTAACGGCTCGACCTGCACTTCGGCTATTGCTCCGGCTTCGCAAGACCAGACGCTCGGCGGATGCTTCTATAGCGATTCCACTTATGATCCGGGCACACCCACTCTGGCTGCTCCCTTCTCCGGGGGAGCAGCCGTATTCGGCATCGGCGTCAACCATATCGACCCGAAAGCCAAGCATCCCTACGTCCAGCAATTCACTCTCGGCGTGCAGCAGATGTTCGCCAAGAACTGGCTGATTTCCGCCGACGGCCTGCACAACTTCGGGCAGCGCTTCCTGTGGGGCCGGCTGTTGCGCAACACCACCAGCACCTCGCCGAATATCGTCTGCACGAACGGATTCGACCCGTGCACCATCACCGACCCGCTGACGGGGCGTTCCGACCAGGTGACCAACATCGAGTCCTCGGCCAAGAGCTGGTATGACGCATTGCTCTTCAGCCTGCAGAAGCGGCCCACGGGCAGCGCCAATTTCCGCTGGGGCTTCAACGTCAACTACACGCTCTCGAAAACCCTCAACTACTCGAACGACGACCAGATTCCCTTTAACGGCGCCGAGGATGCCGTCAACCTCATCTTCCGCAGCAACAACTCGCAACTAGAGAAGGGCTATGCGCCCACCGACGAACGCCACCGCCTCGTCTTCTACGGCGTTTTCGAGGTGCCCTGGAAGATCACCCTCTCACCTATCTGGACCCTGAGCTCTTCCGTGCCCATGAATTCGCTGGTGCCGGCCCTGGGCACGCGCCTGCCCCTCCTGGCGCGTAACGCCCTGGGGCGCAGCATTACGACGGGAGCTGAGTTGAACACGGTCATTGCGGCGTGGAACGCACTGCCGGTGTGCAGCGGCGTGAACCAGATTCCCTGTAACCCTGGGATCACGCTGAACCCAGTAAACCCCAACCTGAAGTTTGGCAGCAGCTTTAACTCCTTCGACCTGCGGGGCACCAAGACCTGGACTCTGTTCAAAGAACAGAAGCTGCAATTCATTACCGAGGTCTTCAACCTCTTCAACGTCACCAACATCCGCGGCCTGAACGGCAACAACTTCTCGGGCTACAACAACGACATCACTTCCCCGGGCTTCAATCAGCCGCTGCGCACGGCCGGCGGCTTCTTCGGCTCGGGCGGCCCGCGGGCGTTCCAGTTCGCATTGCGCTACACGTTCTGATCCGTGTCGTAAACGCGAAAGGGGGAAGTCTGGAGGATGTGGCGGGGGAGAGCCAGGCGGGTTCTCTCCCGCCATTTGTGTCTTGGCGCGGATGCGATCCGCGGGGAGGCTCCGGAGCGTCAGAGGGGAAGCAGTTCGAAAACGGACAGTTTTCGGCAAGGGCGAAAAAGGATATCTTCAAGGAAGTAACCGCTTGCACCAGTCGAATTTTCCACGAGGATAGCCGCGAGGAGCGCCCATGCACTCTGGCTCGCCGCAGAAAACCAGAGCGGCGCTGAAAAATCCGCTGCTGTACACGTCGCTGGCGCTGGGCGTGGCCCTGCTCTATGTGGCCTGGATTTTTTTCGGACGCTGGCAGGAGAACCGCGCGCTGGAACAGCGCGCGGCGGAGAAGCGGCGCGCCGAGGACCGGCGGACGGTGGAATCCCTGGGCGGGAAGCGCCTGGAAATCCAGACTTTTTATGCTTCTCCGGGGATGGTGCGGCGCGGGGAGACGGCGCAGTTGTGCTATGGGGTGGCCAACGCCAAGAAGGTGACGCTGGAGCCGCCGGTTGGACCGGTGTGGCCGTCGTATTCCCGCTGCCTGGACGTAAACCCAACGAATGACACGACCTACACCCTGACCGTGGAAGATGGCCAGGGAAACAGCAAGAGCGCGACGCTGACCATCCAGGTGCGCTAGGCAGCCGCGCGGCGGCCATCCAGGGACCAAGCCGGAGTTGCTCTTGTGGCGGGAAATCGCCCCACACTATAATAGAAGCTTGCGGGGATAGACCGGCCTCCCAGTGGCCGCTCGCCCCGCAAGACCTTTTTGGAAGAGACCTATGTCCGACCCACTGAGCAAGATCAAGAAAAAGCTTCAGGAAGAGATCGCCGCGCTGGAGCACGAGCTGAACATTGAGCTCCCCAAGGAGATCGCGGTGGCGCGGGCCCACGGCGACCTCTCCGAGAACGCGGAATACAAGTACGCCAAGGAGCGGCAGGGATACGTCAACGCGAAAATCGGCCACCTGAAAAAGCGCATGGGCGACCTGGGGATGCTGAACCTGACGAACATCCCGAAAGACCGCTCGGGCTACGGCTCGCGCATCTGGGTGATGGATGTGCAGAGGTCCGTGAAGGTGGAATACAAGCTGGTGAGCACCGAGGAAGCCGACGTGGAGAAGGGGCTGCTCTCCACGACCTCGCCGATCGGCAAGGCGCTGCTCAACCGGCGCGTGGGCGACGAGGTGCAGGTGCAGACGCCCGCGGGAATCAAAGAGTTCGAAATCGTGCGCCTGCTGACCATCCACGAAGACGACTAGATTTTCCACCGGAATTGCGCGGGACACTTTCCTGCCTGTCCCGTTGCTGCGCAAAACGATAAAACCAAGAGGACCGGCAGGAATGCCTGTCTTGCTTCCTCCCGTCTGGACAAAGCGGCAGCGCTTTGCCATGCTCGCCGGGATGAAACCCTCTCTGATCGTGCATGGTGGCGCGTGGGATATTCCGGACGAGGCGGTGGAAGCCTGCCAGGATGGCCTGCGGCGCGCCCTGGAGGCCGGCTGGGCGATCCTGTTGCGCGGGGGCGCGGCGCTGGACGCGGTGGAAGCGGTGATCGTGGTCCTCGAAGACGCCCCGGTCTTTGACGCGGGCACCGGCTCGCACCTGAACCTGGACGGGCGCGTCGAATGCGACGCCATCGTGATGGACGGTGAGACGCTGCGCGCCGGCGCGGTGGCCGCGGTGCAGCGCATCCGCAATCCGATCCGCCTGGCGCGCGCGGTGCTGGAGAACTGCGCGCACATGATGCTGGTCGGGGAAGGCGCGGAGCGCTACGCGAAAGACCAGGGCATGGCCTGGTGCGATCCGGAAGAGCTGGTGACGGCGGCGGAGCGCGAAGCCTGGAAACGCTGCCGCGAGGGAATGCACGCCGCGGCGCACCACCGGGGCCACGAGCAGGGCACGGTCGGCGCGGTGGCGGTGGATCGCGAGGGACGGCTCGTCGCCGGGACCTCGACGGGCGGCACCTGCTGCAAGCTTCCCGGGCGTGTCGGCGATTCCCCGCTGATCGGCTGCGGCTGCTATGCCGATGCCACCGCCGGCGGGGTCTCCTGCACGGGCCATGGCGAGGCCATCATGAAAATCGTGATGGCCAAGACCGCGGCGGACAACCTGCGGCGGCTCGCGGACTCGGATGAAAAACCGGCGGAGCTGGCCATGCTGGCGGCCCGCGAAGCGGTGCGCGTGCTGGCGGAACGCGGCCGCGGCACGGGCGGGCTGATCCTGCTCGACCCCGACGGCAATCCCGGCTACGCCTTCAACACCCCGCGCATGGCCTACGGCCTGGTGGACGCGCGCGGCGCGCTCGTCACTGGGGTCTAGCCTGGAAGCAACGTCCGCAATCCCGTCAGAGTTTCCAGTCCATCCTGTCGTTTCCGCAAAGATTTCGCCTGGTTCGAACGCATGCGGCGGAAGCCACCCCACGGTGCCGGACCGCGGGGCCAGCGCAGCAGGAGCGCGCCCGACGGAAGCCTGTGCTACCGGGCTAGCGGCGGGAAGAGCGGTTTGCCAGGCGGCCGTGGTACAGGTCGGCGATGGCGTAGGTGACGCCGGCGAAGACGGTGACCCGGGGCAGATGGCCGTAGACGGCGTAATAGGCGCCGGCGTCGAGAACCAGCCAGGGGCGCAGCGCGTAAGTGGGAGCAGCGAGCAGGGTCAGCGTCGCCGGCGAATCAGTGTTGGCCCAGCTGAAACCAGCAATCTCCGCGGTCACGCCCCACTGTTTCGTGAAGGAAGTAGACCAGGAGAGCGCGGAGAAGTAGCTGCGGTCTAGGCCGCTGGCGCCCTGCCGCCCGAGAAAGTTCACACCTTCGTTGACGTCGAAATGCTGCTTTCCGAAATCCTTGCTGACCAGGACAAGCGCCTGGTGACTCGTGGCGCCGATTCCCAGGCCGTTTCCCGCCGTCGGCAAAAACGCCGAATACAATACGGAAACCGTGGGCCGCTTGCCTTTCTGCGGAAACATCTTCCATTTGAAGCCCGCGCCGCAATCGCCCATTGCGGAGATACCGCCGTCGCGTTCATAAGGATTATGAAGAAAGCGAAGTTCCAGGTTTTTGAACAGGCCGAACTTGATCAACCCGTTGATGTTCTGGTGCCCGCGGCCACCTTCGAAACCGTATTCGATTTCCAGGACTCCGCGCTGTACGGCCTCTCCGGTAGTGGCCAGCGTCGGGCGATTAGGCACGGCCGCGATTTGCTCCCCGCCGGGGTCCGGGGCCTGCGCAAAGACGCGCGGAATGCAAGGTCCGAACCCGATCGTGGAGAAGGCCAGGGCGGTGATGGCGGCTTTGCTCGGTATACGCATGGTCTAGCGGCAAAATCTGAAAAATTTTAGCACGCGCAGGACCCGTGGCCCTGCTTTTGCCGCACCGCAAAGCTTGTGCGTTACTCCTCCGGCAGGTACCCCGCGGGGGTGCTGCCTCGGCGCGCGAGTAAACACCCCGCCCTGCAAGAGCGCTCTCCTGGCGCCGCGGCGCCGGGCCGCACATTGCTCCGGGCGAAGGCGTGTGCTAGCATCCGGAATTTCAGGGAGCGGTCCGGGCACTACTGCCTGCTCTGAGCCTCGCAGCATGAGACCCCAGGATGGGCCGCGCTCTCCTGCCAGCACCAAACGAACCTCGGCGGCGGCCTGCTGCCCGGTAGACCCCCGCCCACTGGGGGACTGCATGAAGGCCTATCTCACCAAGGACATCCGCAACGTGGGCATTGTCGGCCACGGCGGCACCGGAAAAACGCAACTGGTGTCGTCGTTGCTCTTCACCGCAGGCGCCACGCCGCGTTTCGGAAAGGTTGCGGACGGCAGCAGCACCACGGACTGGGACGAAGAAGAGATCGCGCGCAAGCTGAGCATTCAGACCGGGCTGGCGTATGCGGAGTGGCCGGCCACGGGCGCCTCCGAAAAAGTGAAGATCAATCTCCTGGATCTCCCCGGCTACAGCACCTTCATCACGGAAACGAAAGCCTCGTTGATCGCCGCGGACGCCGCGCTGATCGCCGTGGACGCCCACGTTGGCGCGCAGGTCACCACCGAAAAGGTCTGGGACTACTGCATGGAGTACGACATCCCGCGGGCCTTCGTGCTCACCTGGATGGACCGCGAACTGGCCAGCTTCGAGCGCTCCCTGGAGTCGCTGGAGCAGACCTTCGGGCGCACCGTGGTCGCGCTGCAGCTGCCCATCGGCACGGAAAAGGGCTTCCGGGGGGTGATCGACCTGGTGGCTATGAAAGCGCATTTCTACAAGCCGGACGGCGACGGCAAGGCCACCGTCGAAGAGATACCCGCGGCGCTGGCCGACGAGGCCAAGGAAGCTCACGAAAAGCTGGTGGAGATGATCGCCGAAGGCGACGACGCCATGATGGAGGAGTTTTTCCGGGAAGGCACCATCCCCATCCACGACCTGATCCCCGCGGTGCGGCGGGCCATCGTCGCGGAAAAGATCGTGCCGGTGCTGATGGTCTCCGCGCTGCGCAATGTGGGCACGGCCAGCCTGCTCACCTTCCTCGCCGACGCCTTCCCGCATCCCGACGAGCACGCGCAGGTGGGCTTCCGGGAGCCCGGCGGCAAGAGTGAGCGCGTGGAGCGCAAATACGACGACGCCCAGCCACTCTCGCTCTTCGTGTTCAAGACCCTGGCCGATCCCTTCGCCGGGCGCATCAACTACTTCAAGGTCAAGAGCGGGGTGCTGAAGAACGACGCCACCCTCAGCAATTACAACCGCAACCTCCCGGAGCGTTTTCAGCACATCCAGGTGGTGCAGGGCAAACAGCTCTCCGAAGTGGCCGAATTGCACGCGGGGGACATCGGAGCCATCGCCAAGCTGAAGGAGACGACCACCGGAGAGACCCTGGGGGATAAGGCGGCGCCCATCTACTATTCGCCGGCGCAGTTGCCGGAACCCTCCATCACCTTCGCCATCGAGCCCAAGACGCGCGCCGACGAAGACCGCTTCGGCGTGGCCATCCACAGGATCCTGGAGGAAGATCCGGCGCTGCGCTTTGCGCGCGACCCGCAAACCAAGGAGTTCCTGCTCTCCGGCTCGGGGCAGCAGCACATCGAAGTGGTGGTGGCCAAGCTGCACAAGCGCTATCACGTAGACCTTACGCTCAAGCCCCCCAAGGTGCCCTACCGCGAGACCATCCGCGGCAAAGCCGACGCCGAAGGCAAGCACAAGAAGCAGACCGGCGGGCACGGGCAGTTCGGCGTCTGCCGCATTAAGATGGAGCCGCTGCCGCGCGGCAAGGGCATCGAGTTCGTGGACGACATCTTCGGCGGAGCGATCCCCAATAACTGGATCCCCTCGGTCGAAAAAGGCATCCGCGACTCGGCCGCGCGCGGCTATCTGGCGGGCTTCCCGGTGACGGATTTCCGCGTCAGCCTGTACGACGGCAAGTACCACGACGTGGACTCCTCGGACATGGCCTTCAAGATCGCCGGGTCCCTAGCCTTTAAGGAGGCCATGAAGCAGGCCAGGCCGGCGCTGCTCGAGCCGGTGATGAACGTGGAGGTGTACGGGCCCGACCAGTATTCGGGGGACCTGATGGGCGACCTCAGCTCGCGGCGCGGGCGCATCAGCGGCAGCGAAGTGCGCGGGCACAACGTGATCGTCAAGGCCCAGGTGCCGCTCGCGGAGATGCTCAGCTACGCCACCGACCTGACCTCCATGACCCAGGGGCGCGCCACCTACACCATGGAGTTTTCGCACTACGACTACGTGCCGGGGGAACTGGCGGAGAAGGTGATCGCCGCGGAGAAGGCCAAGCGCGGCCTCGAGCCCGTGGAAGAAGAGGTGTAGGAGCGTGATCCGCGGCTGGTGCTCGCTGGCCCGTGTCGCGCGCGCCCGGCTCGCGGGCGGCTGCTGCGCGAGCCGCAGCGCCCCGTGGCCGGCGTGACTCCCGGATGATGGCGCGGTCAGGATTTCCGATCCAGCACATCCCGGATCTTGCGTCCAAGAATGTTGGGAACGTAGGGTTTTTGCAGAATCATGACGTTGTCTTTCACCATCGAAGCGAGCAAGGCGGATTCTGAAGAATACCCGGTGGTGAAGATCACCGGGATCTCCGGCCGGATCGCCCGCATGCGCACCAGCGCGTCCGGGCCGCTCATCAGGGGCATGACCACGTCGAGCAGCAGGAGGTCAATGGACTCCTGGTGCTGCAGGAACAGCCGCAGGGCTTCCTCGCCATTCGCGGCTAAGAGTACGCGATAATCCAGCGATTTCAGAATTTCCTGGATGGCTTCGCGGAGATCTTCGTTGTCCTCCGCCAGGAGAATTGTTTCAGTTCCGCCACGGACTTCGCAGGCCAGGATTTCCTTGTGAGTTTCCGCCGGCCCGGCGCCCACGGGAAGATAGACGCGAAAGGTCGTGCCGCGGTTCACTTCGCTCTCGGCAAATACGTATCCGTTGTGCTGTTTCACAATTCCGTACACCGTGGCGAGTCCTAGACCGGTTCCCTGGCCAAGTTCTTTCGTCGTGTAAAACGGTTCGAAAATGCGCTCCATCGTCTGCGCATCCATTCCCGTACCGCTATCCGACACGGAGAGCAGCGCATAGGAGCCGGGACGCACAAACTCGGGAAACGAACCGCGGCCCTCGCCGATTTCGACTTCTTTTGTTTCGATGAGCAGTTTTCCTCCCTGCGGCATCGCGTCTCGTGCATTCAAGCAGAGATTGGTCAGCACTTGTTCCGCCTGGCTGGGGTCCGCCCAGACGGGTCCTAGATCGGGAGCCAGGTGGATCTGGACCTGAATCTGTTCTCCGATCACTTTGCGGAGAAGATTGAGAGTCTCCGTGACCAATCCGTTCAGTTCGATATTGCGCGTTTGGAGGATCTGCCGCCGGGCAAATGCCAGCAGCTGCCGGGTCAGCCCCGCGGCGCGCTGCGCCTGGTCGTGAATCTTCTTGAAGCGTTCGCGAAAACGGTTGTCGGGCGGGAGTTCGTCATATCCCAGTGTCGCCCAGCTCAGGATGGCGGCGAGGGCGTTATTGAAATCGTGGGCGATTCCGCCCGCCAGCTGTCCAATGGATTCGAAGCGCTGCAATTGCCGGACCTGCAATTCCAGACGCTTGCGCTCCTGGCGTTCCCTGTATTCGCGCAGCTCGCGCTGCACCGCGGGGACCAGTCGGCTCAAGTTGCCTTTCATCAGGTAATCCTGGGCCCCGCATTTCAGCGCCGCGACCGCCGTTTCCTCGCCGATGGTGCCGGAAACGAAGATGAAGGGGATTTCCAGGCCATTCGACCGCGCCATATTCAGGGCATCAAAGCCGGAGAAGTGGGGCATGGAATAGTCCGAGAGGATCAGGTCCCACTTTTCGGCATGAATCGCCGCAGTCATTGCCGCCGCGGAATCGATCCGCTGAGCCGTCACCTCGAAGCCCCCGTGCTGGAGCTCGCGGAGAAGCAGCTCGGCGTCGTCTTCAGAATCCTCGACGATGAGCAAACGAAGCGGCGTCCTCATTCAGATCCTCCGGGGGCTGGGGGGCGGTTCATTCAGAATCAGCCAGTACAATCCAAGCTGCCGTACGGCTTCGATAAACTCCCCGAACTCAACGGGCTTGCGCACATAACTGTTCGCCCCAAGGCCGTATCCGTTGATGCGGTCCTTTTCTTCATTCGACGAAGTGAGGATCACGACCGGAAGCAGCCGCGTGCGTCCGTCCGCACGCAGCCGCTTCAAAACCTCGAATCCATCCAGCTTCGGCAGTTTGAGGTCCAGAAGAACTACCTGGGGCATCACGCGTGTGTCTCGCCCGGAGTGGATCCCTTGTCCAAAAAGGAAGTCGATCGCTTCCTGCCCATCCCGGGCGGTCACGACTTCGTTGCTGATATTGTTCCTCTTCAAAGCGCGCAAGGTGAGTGCTTCATCATCGGGATTGTCTTCCACGAGCAAGATTGCGGTATCGTCCATGCGTACCTCCCCTTCAACGGCTACCCTCAAACGGTGAAATAAAACGTTGCGCCTTTTTCGACAGCGCCTTCGGCCCATACGCGGCCGCCCAGGCGGTGGATAATGCGCTGCACGGTTGCCAAACCCACCCCGGTTCCGGGAAACTCGCTGGCGCTGTGGAGCCGCTGGAATACGCCGAAGAGGCGCTGGGCATAGGCCGAATCAAAACCCGCGCCGTCGTCTTTCACGAAAAAGATGGATTCCTTTTCGTTCCGGAGCTTTCCGAACTCGATGCGTGCCGCGGGGTGTTTGGAAGTGAACTTCCAGGCATTGCTGAGCAAATTATCCAGTACGATTCGCAGCAGGTGCGGGTCCGCTTCGGCCTCCAGACCCGCTGCCGCGTGAAACTCTACGCTGCGCCCGGGATACGTCTTCAGCAGCTCTGCCGCTACCGACCGCGCCAGAGCGCTCAGGTCTACTCTTTCCCTGCGGATCTCAAACCGCGTCACCCGGGATAAATTCAGAAGGTCGTCAATCAGCGTTCCCATGCGCTGGGTCGCGCCTCTCACGCGCAAGAGATGGTTCTGTCCTCCGGCATCCAGTTTGTCCCCATAGTCCTCGAGCAAAGCCTGGCTGAAGCCGTCAATGCTCCGCAGGGGGGCGCGGAGATCGTGAGAGACCGAATAACAGAAAGCCTCCAGTTCCTGGTTCGCTGCTTCCATCAGCGCGCTTTGCCGCCGGACCTTTCCTTCCGCCTGTTTGCGCTCCTGGATTTCCGCCTGCAGCGCTTCATTGGCCCTTCGCAGTTCCTCGGGGCGGGGAAGAGCCAGCGCCTGCGGCATGAGATGAACAAGGAGAATGGCGGTCGGCACGGAAGCCAGGGCGGTCAGCGCTTTGATGCCCCCGGAAAGCCAATAGGCGGGGATCCAGAGAGTCACGACCTCCATGACGTGTGTGGCGCCACAAGCGACAATAAATATTCCAAAGCACAGGAACATCCAGTTGAAGGGCACGTCCTTCCGTTTGCGGATGAAATAAGTGAGCGTGAGCGGGATAGAGATGTACGCCAGTGCGACCAAAGTGTCCGAAATCACGTGCAGCCAGACGAGCTTCCAATTCCAGAGGTAACAGAATCCATGGGGCATGAAAGGGCCGGGGGACAACAGATTGCGGAGAAACTGCATGGCCTTCCTCCCAACTCACAAGGAAAATTGCTGTGACTGGGCAGGAAGGGGGGGTGCCCGGGCAAGACGATCGACGATCGCTCTCCTAGCAATTTTGAAGGATCGCGGGGTCCTGTCAACATTAAACTTGCGGATATCTCCCAAAGCGGCAATCCTGAAGCTGCCATTTTATGCGCGGCTCTGAACGAGGTCGCCCGCGGAAGCAACCCAGCGTCCAATTTGGAGGCTGTTTTTTTCAGGAGGAAAGTGCAGAATCGTAACTCATGAAAAAACCCACCCCTGCGAAATACGGCACCCAGACCACGGCCATTCATGCCGGAGAGGCGGCGCGGCACGGCGTCAGCGCGCCAGTGGATACACCCATCGTCCGCTCGTCCACCTTCACGTTTCCCAATACCCGGGAGATGAAGCGCTGGGCCGAGGGCAAGAGCAAAGCGTACATCTACACGCGCTACGGCAATCCCACGCTGGCCGTCGCCGAGGAAAAGATTGCGGCGCTGGAGGGCACGGAAGCCGCGGTGGTGACAGCCTCGGGGATGGCCGCGATCTCCTCCGCGCTCCTCGCCGTGTTGAAAGCCGGAGATGAAGTCATCTCCACGGCCCAGCTCTACGGCGGAAGCTACCGCCTGATGCGCGACATTCTCCCGGACCTGGGCATCCACGCGCGGTTTGTGGAAGCGGACCTCGCCGGCATCGGCGGCTGCCTGACCCCGCGCACAAAAGCGCTGTACGTCGAAACGCCGACCAATCCGACGCTGCGCCTGGTGGACCTGCACAAGGCTGTGTCTTTTGCCAAAGAGCACGGCTTGGTCTCCCTGATCGACAATACTTTCGCCACTCCCATCCTGCAGCAGCCGGCGGCTCTGGGTTACGACCTCATCGCGCACAGCGCCACGAAGTATCTCGGCGGGCATACCGACCTGATCGCCGGTGCGGTGGCGGGGAGCCGCGAGTGGGTCGCGCGCGTGCGCCGGATGGTCATCTATCTCGGGGGCTCGATGGACCCGCAGGCGGCGCACCTGCTGCTCCGCGGCATACGCACGCTGGGCGTGCGCGTCGAGCGCCAGTGCGCCAACGCGATGGCCGTGGCGAAATTCCTGGAGAAGCATCCGAAGGTCGCGCGGGTGCATTACCCCGGCCTGGCCTCGCACCCGGACCACCGGCTGGCGAAAAAGCAGATGCGCGGCTTCGGAACGATGATGGCTTTCGATCTGAAGGGCGGGCTGCCCGCGGCCAGCCGCTTCTGCGACCGCGTGCGGCTGTTTCTGCTGGCGGCCAGCCTGGGCGGGGTGGAATCGCTGGTGGTGCTGCCTATCTACACCTCGCACTACAACATGAGCAAGGAAGAACTGCAGCGGGCGGGGGTGCGTCCGGGGACGGTGCGCGTCTCGGTGGGGCTGGAAGACGCCCCCGACCTCCTCGCGGATTTGCGGCAGGCGCTGGCCTAGGGCTCAGCCGGCGTCCACGGGCAGGGTTCGCGCCCCGGGCAGCAGGGAATCGACGATCTCTTCCATCTCCTGCACGCTGGCGACGTCTTTGGGGTAGTCGTACTGCAGGACCTGGGAGGAAAATTTTGCGCTCTCCCCGACCGCGCGGAGAAATTCGCCCACGCGGAGCGTAAGCTGCCTGGCTGTTTCCGGAGAGAGATCCGGCAGGATCACGCCGAACAGACCCGTCCCGAATTGGTAGATGGAGTCGGTGGGGCGCAGTTTGCGGGCCAAGGCCCGGGCCGCTTCGCCGAGGGCGGTCTTGCCCGCCGGCGTATTGGCTTCGTTATCCTCGAGGGTCACCTGCACCAGAAGCAGGGAAAGGGCGCTATTCTGGCTGGCCGCGCGGCGGAATTCCTGCGTCAGGCGGTGCTGAAAGTGGTTCATGTCCGGGATGGTCTGCAGGACGTCCACGCTGGCCTGATCGCGCAATTGCAGGTTGCGGTTGAGCTCTTCGAGCAGGCGCCTTTTCAGTTCGCGCACGGTGGAGTGGCGGTCCAGCAGGTAGCCCACAAAAAGCAGGGACAGCGTGCAGAAGCCGAAGAAGGCGATGCGCGGCGTCCATTTGTTGACTGGGTCCACGTGCACGAAGACCAGCGGGTACATGAGCAGGGCGACGCCGCTCGCGAGAACCAGGACGATCAACGCGGACAGAATCGTCAGATGCAGCTCGCGGCGCTCCAGTTTGTCCAGTTCGGCACGATCAAAGGCCATAGTGGTCCAGACTCCGGCTTCCGGAAGCGGGCGCCCAAGCGGCACCGCGCGGGGAAGAAAGCACCCTTCTCTAGAAATTGTGAGTGGAAAGAAGGCGGTGTTCAATAGAACTGTCCAGGGGTGTGACCTAGCTGCCATCCCAGGGCTTGTGCCGGCGGGAGGAAAACATGCCGGCCTGGGAAAAACCGGCGCTACCGGAGGGGGCTAGGAACGGCGGCCGGGAGTGCGGGGGGCGTGCGCGGCGCGGTATTCGGCGAGTTCGGCTGCGGTGATGAGGTAGCGGGTTTCCTGGGGATGGTTGGCGGCCGCAGCCAGTTCGCGCTGCAGACGCTGGGAACAGATGCCCGGGGCGTCTTGGAAGCGGACGCGGCTCTGAAAGTCTTCATGGGCGATGGTGACGAAATATTCGCAGGGCTCGCAGGAAGTTTCGCGGACGCTGAAGGCGTACTCGCGGCCCTTGGGACTGGGGCGGAAGCCCAGGTACTGGATGGTCGGCTGGCCGTTCACTTGGCACCCGGCGCGGCCAGCGCAACCGGAGCCAGCACCACGGCTTTCTTACGGCGGACGCGCTTGCGCTTGGGGGGCGTGCCTTCGGCGGGTTCCAGCACCACCAGACCGGTGACGAACTTCTTGGGTCCGTGCAGGTCAAAATCGATGGAGGTGCGCTCGGGATTGGTCTCGGTGATGACGCCGAGGCCGTACTGAAAGTGCTTGATGTACTGCCCTTCCGCGAGACCTTTCATGAGAGCTCCTGGGTGGCCGGCGAGGGCCGGTCGGCACATCGTGTAGAGACAAAAATGGGGCGAGCCAGCCGTAGCTGACCCGCCCCGTGAAGCTTACAGAGGCTGAACGTTCGAGGCTTGCAGGCCCTTGGGGCCCTTGGTCACTTCGAATTCAACCGCCTGGCCTTCATTGAGGGACTTGTACCCCTCCGCGACGATCGCGGAGAAGTGCACGAAAACATCCTCGCCACTCTGGCGCTGAATGAATCCGAAGCCCTTGCCGGCGTTGAACCACTTCACTGTTCCTTGTTCTTTACTCACTGTGTTTCCTCTTCTTCTGAATTAAGCTATCTGGTGCCTCGTGTTCCGAACCTCTACTGAGCCTTCGGTGTCTCTGAGCCGTACAACGAAAAAGGCCGCGAGTTAGAGTCTCGCAGCCCCTTCACGAATCCAAAGGTTATACAAGAGCAACAAACGCAGGATTAGAATACCATAAATTGGGGAATCTGCAAGGAATAATATTGCCGCATTGGGAACGTGTTTCCGGAAAGCAAAGCCCGCTGTGCACCCCCGGCCGGACCCTCCGGCACTCTCCAGCCGCGCACATCGGCAGCGGGAAACGGTTGACCCGGGTTGCAGCGACTCTCTACCATAAAGGGATGAAGCGAAGGGTGCACATCGCCGGCGGGATTCTTCTGCTGGCCCTGGGCGTGGCCGGCTGCGAGGACGCAGCGCGGCGCCCGGCGCAGGCCCGCGGCACGGCCCGGCAGCCCGGGCACATACCGGCGCTCGCGGCGGCGCAGACCGCCCCGGCAACTCTTCCCCCGCTGCCCCTGAACAGCCCGGGTGCGGGGCGCCTGGGCGCACTCATCCCGCGGATTGCAGGCGCCCGGGAGTACCTGCTGGCGCAGGTGCAGGCCAAATTCGCGGCCGGCGAAGAGGAATACAAGGCCGGGCATCTGGCGGCCGCGCGGCGCGATTTCGACGCCGCGGTGGACCGGCTGCTGGAGAGCGGCTACGACCTGAGCGCGGACCCCCAGCTGGGCGGGCTGTTCCGGCGCATCGTGGACACCGTCTACGGCTACGAACTGCAGGCCTTCCGCGCGGGGGACGGTTTTGAAGAGGCCCCGGCAGTGGCCGCGCCGATCGACGAAGTCGCGGAGATGACCTTTCCCGTGGATCCGCGGCTGAAGGACCGCGCCGAAGAGGCGGCCAAGAACGTTTCGCACGACCTGCCGCTGACGGTCAACGACACGGTTCTCTCGTATTTGAATTTTTTCCAGACCCCGCGCGGGCGGGCCATCGTGGAAACCGGGCTGCGCCGCGCCGGGCGCTACCGCGGGATGATCGCGCGGGTGCTGCGCGAAGAGGGCCTGCCGCAGGACCTCATCTATCTGGCGCAGGCGGAGAGCGCCTTCCAGCCGCAGGCGTTGTCGCGCGCCGGGGCCCGCGGCATCTGGCAGTTTGTGGCCTACCGCGGGCAGCAGTACGGCTTGCGCCACACCTGGTGGGTGGACGAGCGGCAAGACCCGGAAAAGGCCACGCGCGCGGCGGCGCGCCATCTGCGCGATCTCTACGCGCAGTTCGGCGACTGGTATCTGACCATGGCCGCGTACAACTGCGGCCCGGGCAACGTGCAGAAGGCCGTGGAGCGCACCGGCTACGCCGATTTCTGGGAGCTTTACAAGCGCAACGTGTTGCCCCGGGAGACCAAGAACTACGTGCCTATCATCCTGGCGCTGACGCTGATCGCCAAGGACGCCGCGCACTACGGCATCGCCGTGGAGCCGGAAACGCCGCTGAAGACCGACGTGGTCAAGCCGGAGCGGCCCATCGACCTGCGCCTGGTGGCGGAAACCATCGACGTGGACGTGGAGACGCTGCGCGCGCTGAACCCCGCGCTGCTGCGCCTGGTCACGCCCGCGGAGCCGGGCTACGAGCTGCGCCTGCCCCAGGGCACCGCGGACCGTTTTTTCGCGGAGATCGCGGCCATTCCCGCGGACAAGTGGGTGAGCTGGCGGCGGCACCGCGTGGAAGCGGGAGAGACGCTGACGGCCATCGCCAAGCGCTTTCGCGTGACCCCGGCGGCCATCGCCCAAGTCAACAGCCTGGAACGCAGCCAGCCGCTGGAGCCGGGGCAAAAGCTGATCATCCCGGCGGCGCAGTCGGCAGCGGCCAGGAACCGCCTGGTGCGTTACCGCGTGCGCCGCGGCGACACTCTGGACGGCATCGCCGACCGCTTCAGCGTGAGCAGCGAAGAGGTGCGGCGCTGGAACCGCTTGCGCGCCAAGCGCGTTGGCCGCGGCATGGTGCTGCGCATCTACACGCTGGGCGGTGGCCCGGAGCGGGCCCCCGCGGCGCATGCGCACCGGCCCGGCTCGCGGGCGCGCAAGAGCTTGGCCGGGGGCTCCGTGGCCGCCCAAGGAAAGCCCTGACCCATTTTTTGGACTGGCTGCTAGCCGGTGTCCGGGCCGCGCGGCTCTCCCCCCAGCCGGGCGGCCATCTCCTCCCGCCTCTTCGGACTCATACACTTCAACTCTGCTAGGGGGATACGATGTGAGTAGGCTCTTCCAGTATTCGAGAATCCTTGACAAACATACGCGGACTGCGATACCAAAGCCAGCAGGACAAAAAGCCGCTGCCGGCGGTCTCCGGCCGGCCAGGCGTCCCGCGCCGGCACATCGGGGAGGATTCCCTGTGGGGAGGATGGAATGGATTTCGAAAAGGATGCCTTTGACGACGACAACGAGCTGTCCCGCCTGGACGAGGAAGAAGACATCGGCGCTACGGAACTTCTAGAGGCCGAGGAAGAAGAGCTGGTCATAGAAGAAGAGCCGGAAGCGGCGGCGGCCCCGGCGGTGCGCCCCGCAGGCAGACCGGCGGCGAAGAAGCCCGCCAGAAAAGCCCGGAAAGCGGCCAGGAAAAAGAAGGCCAAAGCCCGGGGCAGGAAAAAGCCGGCCAAGAAAGCCAAGAAGACCAAGAAAGCCCGGAAAGCCAGGAAGGGCGGCAAGAAGGCGGCGAAAAAGCGCAAGAAGCGCTAAGCTTTTGCGCCCGAAGTTTTTGGCAGATCGGACGGGCCCGGAGTCATTCCGGGCCCTTTTTCTTTTCAAAGTGAGACTAGGTGTAGGCGGGGCTCATTCCCGCAGCGAACAAGCTGGATGTCGAAATGGGAATGTTCCAGGAAGAAACAACTCCTTGCTTGCCGTCCACGCGCGACCCCGTTAGCATAGCGCCGCATGTTGCGTGCTCTGGAGCAGATCCGGCGGATGCGCGGCGGCGCCCAGGCGCACCTGGTGCGCTGCAGCGACGGGCACTACTACGTGGTCAAGTTCCAGAATAATCCGCAACATAAACGGGTTCTGGTGAACGAACTGCTAGGAACCAGGCTGGCGGCGCGCCTGGGGCTGCCTACGGCGCCGCTGGCCGTCGTGGACGTGCCGGAAGAGCTGATCCGGCTGACGCCGGAGCTGGCCATGGAACTGGCGCGCACGCGCATCCCCTGCCTGCCGGGACTGCAGTTCGGCTCGCGCTATCCGGGGGATCCGCGGCACCTGACGCTGCACGACTTTTTGCCCGACGAGCAGCTGCGCGCGGTGGAAAACCTGCACGACTTTGCGGGCATGCTGGTCTTCGACAAATGGACCTGCAACACCAACGGCCGCCAGACGCTCTTCTTCCGCGAGCGCGAGGCGGGGGGCGCCGCGGGCGCAAGCGCGGGGGGCGCGCCGGAGGCTTACAAGACGGTGATGATCGACCAGGGCTTCTGCTTCAACGCCGGGGAATGGAACTTTCCGGACGCCCCGCTGCGCGGGCTCTACGCGCGCAACCGCGTCTACGAAGGGGTCACCGGAATGGAATCTTTCGCGCCGTGGCTGGAGCGCCTGGAGTCGCGCATCACCGAAAGCGTGCTGGACGACGTGAGCCGCGAGATTCCTCCGCAGTGGTACGACGACGATCTGGGCGCGCTCTACGCCCTGCTGGAGCAGTTGCAGCGGCGCAAAAAGCGCGTGCCGGACCTGCTGCGCGAGGCTCGAAAATCATCCCGGCAACCGTTTCCGAACTGGACGTGAACCATGCCTGAAACCTCTGCTCCGGCAAGCACCGAGCGGCAAGCCTGCGCCTACCGCATCCTGCGCTACACGCCCAACCTGGTCCGCGACGAGTGGGTCAATGTCGGCGTGCTGGTCTACAACCCGGCCACCGGCGAACGCCGCCTGCGCCTGGTCGAAGAACCCGGCGAATACGCGCGCGTGCGCCGCCTGCACCCCGGCGCCGACGAGGCCCTGCTGCGCGCGCTGCGCGACGACCTCGAACGGCAGTTCGCCGCCGCCAGCGGCGATTGGCAGCAGCTGCTCGCCAAGTGGGACAGCACACTTTCCAACGCCCTGCAGCTGGCCCCCCAGAAGGGCGTGCTGGCCGGCGACCTGGACGCCGAGCTGGAGCGCCTCTACGCCGACCACGTGGCCCCGCCCGCCCCGCGCGCCGGGGCTCTGGAACGCCCGGGAAGCCGCGGCGCCGTGCGCGGCTACTGCAACCAGGTCTTCCGCCAGGCGCGCCTCTGGGAGCGCCTGGAAAAAAATATCCGCGTGGACGACTTCACGTTCCCTGGCGACCCCATGAAGCTGGACTACGGCTACCGCAGAAACGGCACGCGCGGCTTCGTGCAGACGCTCTCCGTCACCCGCACTCCGGCCGACGCCAAGCTCCTGGCCTACACCGCGGAGCGCATCCGCGGCAAAACCTCCTCCGCGGAATTCGCCGCGGTCACCGACGTGCCCCTGGCCGCGGACAACGAGCGCCACCGCTTCGTGCGCGACACCCTGCGCGACGCCGGCGTGGAACCCGTGCCGCTCGAGGGCTTCGCTGTGTGGGTGGCCAAACTCAAGCCGATGATTCAGTAATTGGTAAGTCCTGAATCGTGACTGGTGACTCGTGATTCCAGCGCAGGATTTTGTGCGTACGCGATTCTAACTCGCATTTCTCACAAGGTGTCTGTAGGGGCGGGGCTTGCCGCTTTTATTCAGAAGTGGTCCGCGGGGAGTGGTCACTGGTCAGAAATCACGCTGCGGCATAAAAAAGAGGGACGCAAACCGCGCCCCTCTTTTCACGAATCCCCAGTCACGAGTCACTTCTTCGCTTTTACAATACCGGCTCGGCCCAGTTCTCCAGCGTCTCGCGCACCTTGTGCAGGAACTGGTGCGCGATGGCCCCGTCCACCACCCGGTGGTCGTAGCTCAGCGTGACGTAGCACATGGAGCGGATGGCGATGGCGTCGTCCACCACCACGGGCCGCTTCTCGATGGTCCCCAGCCCCAGGATGGCTACGTTGGGCTGGCTGATCACCGGCAGGCCAAAAAGCCCGCCGAAGACCCCCGGGTTGGTGATCGAGAAGGTCCCTTCCTGCACCTCATCGGGTTTCAGTTTCTTCGAGCGCGCGCGCTCCGCCAGGTCGTTCATCGTGCGCTGGATGCCCAGCAGGTTCTTCTCGTCGGCGCTCTTCACCACCGGCACCAGCAGCCCCCAGTCCAGGGCCACGGCGATGCCGATGTTGATCTCCTTGTGCAGGACCACGTTCGTGCCGTCCAGCGAGGCGTTCAGCGTGGGGAAGGCCCGCAGCCCGGCCACCGCGGCCTTCACGAAGAAGGGCATGAAGGTCAGCTTGGTTTCGTAGCGCTTTTCGAACTCGTCCTTGTGCTTGGCGCGCAGCCCGGCCACCCTGGTCATGTCGATCTCGTCCACCGAGTAGACGTGCGGCGAGACGTGCTTGGACGTCACCATGTGCTCGGCGATGCGCTGCCGCATCACCGACATCGGCTGCACCTCGTAGCTTCCGAAATAGATCTTCTCGGGCGGCACGGCCGTTTCCAGCACCGCGTGGAACTGCGCGCCGTGCACCGCGGGCATCGCCGCAGACGTGGTGGGAGCCGGACGGGGAGCGGCGGGCGCCACGGCAGCCGGAGCCGCCGCCGGCCGCGCCCCGCCTTCGATGATGGCCATAATGTCTTCCTTGCTGATGCGCCCTCCGGCGCCCGTACCCTGCACGGTGGAGAGGTCGATGCCGTGTTCCTTGGCCAGGCGGCGCACCAGCGGCGAGCTGTGAATGCGCTCCTCCTCGGCGGCAGCGGCCGGCACGGGCGCCGCCGCCGGGGCCGCAGCGGGTCTGGCCGCCGGTAGCGGCGCCACAGCGGCCTGGGGAGCGGGCGCGGCGGGCTTGGCCGGAGCCGCGGCGGGCGCCGCAGCGGCTACCGCAGCGCCGGCGGCCTCAATCACGCCGACGATGGTCTGAATGGGCACGGTCTGCCCCTCGCCAACCTTGATCTCCTTGAGCACCCCCGCGGCGGGCGCGGGGATCTCCGCGTCCACTTTGTCGGTGGAGATTTCGAAGAGCGGCTCATCGCGCTCCACGCGGTCCCCGGGCTTCTTCAGCCACTTGGTGATCGTGCCTTCGAAAATGCTTTCGCCCATCTGGGGCATTACCACGTCAACAGCCATCTCAGTCTCCTCGCAGGTCGATTCCTTGCTTTCTTATAAAAAGTTCACCGTCGACAGTTGAAAGTTGAAAGTAAACCGGGAATGCGGCGCGGTTATCGCCAGGTTTCCGTTTTTTACTTTCAACTTTTAACTTTCAACTGTCCTCTCAATACCGCGCCAGCTCCTTCGCGGCGTGGATAATTTTTTCCGCGCTGGGCAGAAAATATTCTTCCAGCGTCGGCGCATACGGCACCGGAGTATCCAGCGACGTCACGCGCAAGACCGGGCCGTCCAGATCGCCGAAAGCCTTCTCGCACAGAATCGCGGCGATCTCTCCGGCAATCCCGCCGGTCTTGGTGTCCTCGTGCACCACCAGGACCTTGTTGGTCCTCTTCACCGACTGCAGGATGGTCTCCTCGTCCAGCGGGAGCAGCGTGCGCAGGTCGATCACTTCCGCCTCGATGCCTTCCCGGGCCAGCTTCTCCGCGGCCTCCAGCGAAGTGTGCATCATCGCCGCATAGGAAAGAATGGTCAGGTGCTTGCCCGGTCGGCGCACCACGGCCTTGCCGATGGGCACGGTGTACTCCTCCGCGGGCAGCTCTTCCTTGATGCGCCGGTAGAGAAACTTGTGCTCGAAGAAGAGCACCGGATTGTTGTCGCGGACGGCCGCCTTCAGCAGGCCCTTGGCGTCGTAGGGCGTCGAAGGGTAGATGATCTTCAGCCCCGGCGTGTGCACGAAATACATTTCCGGATTCGCGGAATGAAACGGGCCGCCGCGCACGCCGCCGCCGGAGGGCCCGCGGATAACCATGGGCGCCGGCGCGCCCCACAGGTAGTGCCCCTTGGCCACGAAGTTGGTGATCTGGTTGAAGGCGCAAACGATGAAGTCGATGAACTGCATCTCCGCGATGGGCCGCAGGCCGAGGTAGCTCATGCCGCAGGCCGCGCCGATGATGGCGCTCTCGCTGATGGGCGTGTCGATCACCCGCTCCCAGCCGAAGCGCTCCAGCAGCCCCTCGCTGGTCTTGAAGGCCCCGCCGTAGACGCCCACGTCCTCGCCGAGCAGCACCACCGCCGGGTCGCGTTCCATCTCTTCGAACATGGCCTGCTTGATCGCTTCGAGAAAGGTCACCGGGGCCATGGCTATCTCCTCTTGCCCTTCGCCGCCGCGGCTTTCGCCGGTTTCCGGGCAGGCCTGCTGGCGGCTGCGGCGGCCGCCGGCTTGCCCGGCTTCTCCGCGGGCGCCGATTCGAAATGCAGCGGCGTGGTGGCCACGCCCACGTCCTTGCCCCGCCCGAAGCCTTCCACTTGCCACACCGCCTCCACGCTGCAGCGCGGCGGCGTCACTTCGGCGATGGGCCGCTCCCACTTGGGCTTCGGCGTGTGGCAGCCCTCGCAGTAGACGCCCTCCGCGGCCAGCTCCGGCGGCGGCAACGGCGAATTTTCGGCAAACTCGCGGTCTTTCTCGAGCAGCGTGTCGATCTTCTTCTCGATTTCGGCTTTCCCTTGAGCGTCGAGCAGCTTTTCGTCCAGGAGAAACTTTTCGTGGCGCGCGATGGGGTCGCGCTTCTTCCAGTATTCGAACATCTCCGGGGGCACGTACTCGGCGGGGTCGTGCTGCGCGTGGCCGCGCATGCGCATGGTCTTGGCTTCGATCAGGATGGGCCCCTCGCCGGCGCGCGCCCGGTCCACCGCCTCCTTGGCCGTGGTGTACACCGCCGCCACGTCGTTGCCGTCCACGATGTAGCTGGAAATCCCGTAGGCCTTGGCGCGGTCCGCCAGATCCACCAGCGGCACTTGTTTCCGCACCGGCGTCGAATAGGCCCACTGGTTGTTCTCCAGGATGAGCACGAAGGGCGCCTTCTGCGACGCCGCGAAGTTCAAGCCTTCATGAAACACGCCCGTCGAGCTGCCGCCATCGCCGATCCAGGTCATGGCTACGATCTTCTGCCCCAGATAGCGCCCGGCCAGGGCCACCCCAGTCATCACCGGGATCAGGTCCCCGAGCATGGAGATGGGCGAAACGATGTGCAGGTTCTCCAGGTCCCCGAAGTGGCTGGTGCCGTCCTTGCCCAGCGTCGGCGAGGTGTATTTGGCCATGTGCTGGGTGAAAATGTCGCGCGGCGGAACGCCCTTGGTCAGCAGCGCCCCGATATTGCGAATCATCGGCGCCAGCCAGTCCTTTTTCTCCAGCGCGTACGCCGTGCCCACGGAGATCGCTTCCTGCCCCAGGCTGGAGTACAGTCCGCCCACGATCTTGTTCTGGCGGAACAGCTTCCCCATCGTGTCTTCGACGGCGCGGTTGAGCCTCATGTAGTAGTAGAGGTCCAGGTGCTGCTGCCGCGTGAGCTCGGTTTTCATTCGTTACTCCGATTCCCCTGTAGCGCCGCCCTAACGGGCGGCATTCGGCCCATTTGGCAGAAGATGCCAGGCGGAAGCCCGGCGCTGCGCTCGCCGCCGCGGCCCCGCCCCTACGCGGAAACCGCGACCGATTGCTCGCAGGCTTCCAGCCGCTCCAGTAATTCCCCGCACGTTGCCGTCTGCGTCTCCAGACCAAACAGTTCCCCGAAATGCCGCACGAGGCGCGGAGCGATCTCCGCGCGCTCCACGCTGCGCCCCAGCAGCTTCTCGAGCGAAGTGGCCTTGCGCCCGGCGATCCCGCACGGCACGATCAGATCGAAATAGCGCAGGTCCGGCGCCACGTTATACGCGAAACCGTGTGAGGTGACCCAGCGGCTGATGTGCACCCCGATCGCCGCCAGCTTCTCGCTCGGTTCTTCTTCTCGCGGCGCCAAATCTTCTTTCTTCCCGGTCGTCACCCACACACCCGTCTTCCCCGCCTCGCGCCTCGCGGCCAGCCCCATCTCCGCGGTCGCCCGGATCATAACCTCTTCCAGCGTGCGCACGTACCAGACCACGTCGCGACGGATAACCCCGAGATTCAGGATCGGGTAGCCGACGATCTGTCCCGGCCCGTGATAGGTGATGTCCCCGCCGCGGTCCGTGGGGTGCAGCTCCACCCCGCGCTCCCGCAGCAGCTCCTCGGAAGCCAGCAGGTGCTCGCGCTTGCCGCTGCGCCCCAGCGTGATCACGTGCGGGTGCTCGCAGAGCAGCAGCACGTCCTCGATCGCGCCCGCCTTGCGTGCCGCCACCACACGCTTCTGCAGCGCCCACGCCTCGGCGTAGCCGCTGCGGCCCAACTCGACAATGAGGCAGCCGTTCATTTTTCAGAAATTAATCTGCAGTCCCCGCACCGAGGCGAAAGCCTCGCCCATCGCCTCCCACACCGTGGGATGCGCGTGCACCATGTTCATCATGTCATCCACGGTGCCCTCCAGCTGCAGCACCGTCGCCGCCTCGGCCAGAATCTCCGTGGCCAGCGGGCCGATGATGTGCACGCCCAGGACTTCGCCGTAGCTCTCCTCGGAGACGATCTTGATGAACCCGCCGTGGCTGCCGAGAATCGTGGCCTTGCTGTTGCCCAGGAACGGAAACTTGCCCACCTTCACCGCGTGTCCGGCGTCGCGCGCCTGCTTCTCCGTCAGTCCGATGGAGCCGATCTGCGGCTCGCAGTAGGTGGCTCCAGGAATGCGCGTCTTGACGATGGGCTGCACGGGCTTTCCGGCGATGTGCGTCACCGCCACGATCCCTTCCGCGGAAGCCGCGTGCGCCAACTGCGGCATACCGGCCACGATGTCGCCGATGGCGAAGAGCCCCTTCTCCGCGGTCTCCATGTACGGGCCCACGTGCACGAAACCGCGCTCCACCTGGGCCTTGGAGTTCTCCAGGCCGCAGCTTTCCGTCAGCGGACGCCGCCCCACGGCGATCAGGATCTTCTCCGCTTCCAGCGTCTGGCCTTTGCCATCTTTGTCCTGGAAGGTGACGCTGACGCCCGCGGCGTTCTTCTTCACGGACTCTACCGCGCTGCTGGTGAAAATCTGGATGCCCTTCTTGCGGAAGGCTTTGTCCAGCTCGGCGGAGATCTCTTCGTCCTCGACGGGCACGACGCGCGGCAGCGCTTCCAGGATGGTCACCTGGGTGCCGAAGGTGTGGAAGATGGAGGCGAACTCCACGCCCACCGCGCCCGCGCCCACCACGATCATGGACTTGGGGATCTCCGCCAGCTGCAGGATTTCCCGGTTGGTAAGGATGGTCTTGCCGTCCGCCTCGACCCCCGGCAGCATGCGCGCCTCGGAGCCCGTGGCCACAATGATGTTCGCGGCTTCGATCTCGCTTTTCTTGCCGTCCTTCTCCACGCTCACGCGCCCCGGCCCGGCGTAGCGGCCCCAGCCCTGCACCAGCTCCACCTTGTTCTTCTTGAACAGCATCTCGATGCCCTTGGCGTGCTTCTTGACGATCTTATCCTTGCGCGCCAGCGTGCCGCCCCAATTCACCTTCACCCCGCTGACTTCGAAGCCGTATTCCGCGGCGTTCTTCAGGTGCTCGTAGACATCGGCGTGGTGCAGCAGCACCTTGGTGGGAATGCAGCCGACGTGCAGGCAGGTGCCGCCCAGGAAGGCGTCCTTTTCGATGACCACGGTTTTCAGGCCCAACTCGGCGGCCCGAATCGCGGTCACGTACCCTCCCGGACCGCTGCCGATAATCGCTACATCGTACTTTGCCACGCGTAGTCTCCCTTCGCTGCGCCCCACAACCAGATGGCCTTTGCCAGTGTACCCGTCGCCGCCCGTCGCCAGAAGTCCCGTGGTGGTCCGTCTGCCGGACACCGGGTTGACCGCTTCGCGGTCACAAATACAAACGCAAATCTTAGCAGCCGCCCCACCCAGCCGCAACTCCGCGCCGGGGCCAGGTTTTTCCGGAAGTTTCTTACGCGGCAACCGCCCGGCGCGCGCGAAACCGCCGGACTTTCGCCAGGTTCCCGCAATCCCGCATGGTGCACCACTGGCGGCTGTGGTTCTTGCTCTTATCCAGAAAGAGCCATCCGCAGCGCTCTCCGGGACATTCCCGGACGCGCCCCAGGGCCGGGGAAGACAGTAGCGCCGCCGCCGATTGCGCCAGGGGCCACAGGGGACGGTCCAGCGCCGTTTCCTCGCCGTCCCAGCGCCAGATCCATCGCCGGTCCACAAAAAGCAGGCGTTCCCGTCCCCGGGCGATGCCCAGCTCGCGATTCAGGGTGGCCAAATCTGCCTTCTGCGGGGAACGCCCATCCAGGACCGCCACAAAAATTCGGTAGAGGGCCTCGCGCAGACAAAGAGCGCGCGCAAAGACCGCGCCAGCCGCGCTCCCTCTCCGCCGCCCCAGGCGGGCCAGCGCGGCCGCCTCGCGCTCCGTCACCGCGCCGGAATGGCGGCTCCAGAACAGGAGGTCTTCGTAGCCGAGCAGCTTCTCGCGCAGAATCGCGCCGCCACTCCTGCGCCGGCTGGCCGCAGGACGCAGGCGCCCGCCGACGCTGTTGACGAAGTCCAAACAGAGCGCGCCGGCGACAAATTTGAAGGGCCTTGCTTGTGCGCTCCCGGTCATTTCTGGAACCTCCATCTGTAACCTGCAAAATAGAACTTGACAAGTTACTGTGCACCGTCGTATTGGTCACTATCATAACGCAGTCTTGCCGGTTACGGACGCGTTTCTGGAACCGCGCCGCTGCGAAAGGAGCCCCCGATGATTGCCCGCATCTGGCATGGAGCCACCCCCCCCCGCGCAAGCCGGCGCCTACTACCGCATCTTGCAGCGCACGGGCTTGCCCGACTACCGCAAGACCCCGGGAAATCGCGGCGTTGTAGTCCTGCGCAAGATCGAAAACGAACAGGCCCATTTTCTTCTGGTTTCCTACTGGGACTCGATGGCCGCCATCGAAGCCTTCGTCGGCGCGGACACGGCCCGGGCGCGCTACTACCCGGAGGACGACGGCTTTCTGCTGGAGAAAGAGCCCTTCGTGCAGCACTACGAGGTCTTGGAGGAACGATGAAAGCGGAACTGCCCGTCTCCGAAGCCGCGGATTTCGCCGCGCAGCTCCGCGCCATTCACGAAGGCGATGCCTGGCACGGTCCCGCGCTCCGCGAATTGCTCTCCGGTCTTTCGCCGGCGCAGGCCGCTTCGCGGCCCTTCGCCCAGGCGCATAGCATCTGGGAAATCGTCCTGCACATCGCGGCTTGGGAGAACGTCTTCCGGCGGCGGCTCGCAGGCGCTGCGCTGCACCAGCCGGAAGAGGGCGACTTCCCGCCCATTGCAAACCTCACTCCAGCGGCGTGGGAAGAGTCGCTGGCTCATCTCGAGGGTGTCCACGAGGAATTGCAGCGCGCCGTCGCCGCGTTGCCGGAATCCGCGCTCGAACAAATCGTTCCGGGCCGCCCGTACACGGTGCGCTTCATGCTGCAGAGCGCCGTCCGCCACCACGTCTACCACGCCGGCCAGATCGCCCTGCTCAAGAAAGCCCTAGTGCCGCCGGTTGCGCCGGCTCTCTAGCGAAAGAAACGATTCGCAACGCGCCGGCGCCTCGCAAACCGGGCTTGCGCGCGGGGAATGGCCGGGAAATACTGCGCTTCGAAGAGCTTGGCGTGATGCTGGGCGTGGCCAGCGATCATGTAGGCCAGCGCGCGCACGCTCACTTCGTTCTGGCTGGCCGTGCCGCGGCGCAGCCAAGCCGCCTCGTCCAAGCCGCGGAACAGCGCCACGCTGGCGCGCCGCACGTGCGTGAACTCCTCGCCGGCTCCGCTTTCTCCACTACCAAACAACTGTTTGCTGCGGTAGGCTAGCCAGCTCCAGCAGGCGGAGCATTTCGGGAGGCACCATGGGCTCACTCAAGGTTGGCAAACTTCCCTGGACCCAGCCGGCTTTCGGCCCGCTCTACTCCGCGTCGGCCTTTCCGGTGATCACGCGGGAGCGCTGGCAGGTGATGGTCAGTTTCGAAACCGACGCCGCCTACGTGGACTCCCTCCTGCCGGAAGGCGTGGAGGCCGCCTCCAACCCGCCGGTGGCGGCGCTGTGGTGCGCCACCCACGCGCACTCCACCATGGGCGGGCCGTACCGCGAGGCGGGCGCCGGGGTCGTCGTCGAGTTCGAGGGCACGACCTACTTTTACCCTCTGGTGGTCTATCTCGGCCCGGCTCCGGAAGAGTGGTTCGCCGCGGGCCGTGAAGTGTGGGGCCACCAGAAAAAATTCGGCGACGTGCAACTGCTCGAGCCCGCCGGCAGCGGCGTCGTCACCGGCATCCTGGAGCGCAATTCCGCGCGCCTGATGCAGATCTCCGTGGGCCCGCTGGAACGCGAAGCCCGCCCGGAGGAGATCGCCTTCCTGCCGGTGCTCAGCCTGCGCATCATTCCCCATCCGGAGAAGCCCGAGCCGCAGACCGTGGAGCTGATCCTGACGCGCGCGGAGCTCGTGCCGCGCCGCGGCTCGGACGGGCGCGTGGAGTTCTGGACCGGGCCGGGCGAAGTAGCTTATCCGGTGGCCTCGGAGCGCGATCCATTGCACCACCTCGCCTGCCAGCGCGTGCTGGGGGCCTCCTACGGCTGCTACGAGAACATCGTCACGCCGTTCGGAAAAATCCTGAAGAAGCTGGTGTAAGCGCTACTGCCACACGCGGAGAATTCGCCGGGTGCGCTATCCTTGCTTGTGTGGAAACCTCCGCGAACCCCGAGAAGGAACGGGCGTCAGCCGGACTCTGTGCCGGGTGCCGCCACGCGCGGTGGATTGCCAGCGCGCGGAGCTCGCTCTTCCTGCTCTGCCAGCGTTCCGCCGGCGATCCCGCCTATGTGAAATATCCCCGCCTTCCGGTTCTCGCCTGCCCCGGCTACACCCCTGCTTCTCAGCACAGCAACGGGTCGTAGCGGCCGGGCTTCAGCCCGGCCCTGCACTGACCGGGGCTAGGCGCGGGGAATGGCCGGGAAATACTGCTCTTCGAAGAGCTTGGCGTGATGCTGGGCGTGGCCGGCGATCATGTAGGCCAGCGCGCGCACGCTCACTTCGTTCTGGCTGGCCGTGCCGCGGCGCAGCCAGGCCGCCTCGTCGAAGCCGCGGAACAGCACCACGCTGGCGCGCCGCACGTGCGTGAACTCCTCGGCCAGCTCCGCGAGGCGGCGCTGCGCGAAGCCGCCGTTGCGCACGTAGTCGTCCTGTTCGAAGCCCGCCAGCGGCGTTTTGTCGCCGCGGGCCATGCGCAGCGCGCGGTAAGCGAAGATGCGCTCGGTGTCGTTGACGTGCCCCAGGGCTTCCTTCACCGTCCATTTCCCCGGCGCGTAGCGGAATTCCCCGTCGCGCTCCCCGCGCCCGGCGAACAGCCGCGTGAACAGCACCAGCTGCTCTTCCAGAAAGCGCAGGATGTCGTTCCCCGGCACCAGCGCGATGTATTTTTCGTAATAGGGGGCGTATTCCCCGGCCGCGGGCCGCGGCAGCAGGATTCGCTTCATACTCATGGGGCTGAGTATACCCCCGGCGGGCAGCAGCAGCACAGTCTTCCGCGCGAGCTACCGGGTCAGGAGAGTCCGGCGAGCTTGCCCAGGCCCTTCATCTTGCCGCGCGCGGCCGCCGTGTCCTACCTTGCCGGACCGGAGAGGGACCCGGCGAAATCGGGCCAATTCCCAAGCTGCGCCACCGGCCGCACCGGCACAGAGACGTTGGTGGTCACACCGGTATCCGACATCTCCTGCCATCCCACCGGCCCCATTTCGAGGCGCAGGAAACGCCACTTCGCGGGATCGTAATGCAGCTTGTTATCGCGATAGTTGACCACGGGGTAGTCGCCAGCCGTAGAATCCGTCATCAGGGGAATGCAGTACCAGACCGCCACCGGAGGATTGCGGTAGTAAGACGTTCCGGCTGGCCAGTCCCGCGTGAATGTCTGACTCGAGTCCGCCGTTCGGCGAAAAACAACGTGCATGGGAAAGGAAAGCCCGCTGCCCCGCTGGCTTGGTGTGGCGTTGGGATCGCCGATGTAACGCTGATTGCTCGCGGGATCAATCACGGTGACGTAGCCGTAGAGGGCGGACGGCTCCGGCCCGGAATTGTCCACCGGCGGCGCGCTGGGCGTGGATCTTGGCGCCGGGCCGGGCTTGACTCCCGGAGGCAAGGGCTTGGCTGACGGCGGCAGCTGGATGCCCGTGACGGGCTTCGGCTGTTGCGCCTCCAGCGTCACCCAGCCCGCCACCATCAGGAACAGCGCGATAAGCACGATCGCTTTTTTCATCTTCGCTTCCCTCAATTTCTCGGGGCTGGCGGCTTGGCCCGCGAACCCGCAAAATCTGTGCGCAACGGGGCCCCCACGGAACCCGCCGGAGTCGTGGAAACGTTCGAACGCGCCGGCATCGCCCGGCTTCCCATGAAGTCACGGCGCAAGGGCGGACCGGCCACGCCGGCGGAGACGCCGCTCGCCGGGGGCGCCGGCTTCGGCCTGTTCCCGGCGAAGTCGATGCGCACCGCCGGGCCCGTGCCCGGTCCCTGGGCTCTCGCGTTCACCCAGGCATACGCCAGCGCCAGAAAGGCCGACAGCACCAGCCAGGTTGCGCGCCCGCGGACAAAGCCGCGAGGACGGAAAAATTTTGTGTTCATCAATAGGCCCTGTGTTGCGTACTTTGAGGGTCTCCCGGTTTGCGGAGAAGTACAACACCTGCGCCGGGCGCTCTGTGTTGAATTGAGCAACTGTCAGTGGAAAAACGAAAGAGCGAAAAACACGCGAAAGGAGGAGAGATTTTCCTCGCGGAAAGCGCGAAAAATCAGGAGAGTCCGGCGAGCTTGCCCAGACCCTTCATCTTGCCGCGCGCGGCCAGGGCCCCGTACTGTTTCATCATCGTGCGCATCTGCAGGTACTGCTTGATGACCTGGTTGACGTCCTGCACCGACGTGCCGCTGCCGCGCGCGATGCGCTTGCGGCGCTTGCCGTCGAGCACGTTGTGGTCGCGGCGCTCCTGGTTGGTCATGGAATTGATGATGGCCTCGACCTGCTGGATGCGCTTCTCGTCCACCGCCGTGTTCTTGGGCAGGTTGGCCAGCGGGCCCATCTTCGGCAGCATGTCCATGAGCTGCTCAAGCGGGCCCATCTTGCGGATCTGCTTCAGCTGGTCGCGGAAATCCTCCAGCGTGAACTCGTTGTGGCGCATCTTGCGCTCGAGTTCCGCCGCGGCTTTCTTGTCCACGGTCTGCTCGGCGCGCTCGATCAGCGAGAGGATGTCGCCCATGCCCAGCACGCGGGAGACGATGCGCTCGGGATAAAAGCCCTCCAGCGCGTCGTACTTTTCCCCCAGCCCCACGAACTTCACCGGCGCCCCGGTCACCTTGCCGATGGAAAGCGCCGCCCCGCCGCGCGCGTCGCCGTCCAGCTTGGTCAGGATCACGCCCGTGAGGCCCAGCCGCTTGTGGAACTCCCCGGCGGAGCGTACCGCGTCCTGCCCGATCATGGAATCGGCGATAAACAGAATCTCGCTGGGGTTCAGCTCTTTCTTCAACGTGCTCAGCTCGTTCATCAGCTCGTCGTCAATGTGCAGCCGCCCCGCCGTATCCACCAGGATCACGTCGCTCGCGGAGAGCTTGGCTTCCTTGATCGCCCCGCGCACGATCTCCAGCGGCTTGTCGGTCCCCGCGCCGGGCCACAGCGCCGTGCCCACGGCCTTGGCCACCTGCGCCAGTTGTTCCCGCGCCGCCGGACGGTACACGTCGGTCGAAACCACGATGGGCCGGTGCCCGTTCTGCGTCAGCCATTTGGCCAGCTTGCCGGTGGTGGTGGTTTTGCCCGAGCCTTGCAGGCCCACGATCATCCACACCGAGGGCGGGCGCGAGGCGAAGAGCGGCTTGGCGTGCTTGCCCAGCAGCGCGGTCAGCTCGTCGCGCACGATCTTCAGCACCTGCTGGTCCGGGGAGAGTTGCAGCATCACTTCGCTGCCCAGCGCCTTGGCGCGGATGTTGGTGAGCAGCTCGTCGGCCACCGCCACGTTGACGTCGCCTTCGAGCAGCGCGTCGCGGATCTCCCCGAGCGCCGCGTCGATGTGCTCCTCGCTCAGCTTGCCCTGCCCGCGCAGGTTCTTGAACGTGCGCTGCAGCTTCTCTGTCAGGTTCTCAAACATGGTTCGTGATCAGTGTCTCGTGTCTCGTGAAAACGATTTTTGTAGATGCCGGGCTTTAGCCCGGCTCTTGTTTTCAATGCGTTGCCCGCCTGGAAACGGCCGCTACGCTTGTTCTGGCCCTTTGTAGCCGCCCTCTTTAGAGGGCGGGCCTATTGCCTCTACAGCGCAAGCCCCGCACCCTGAAAACCACCGCCACAGCAGGCGATTCTACAAACTCCCCACTCTTCATTGTAGAGGCCGCTGGAACAGCGGTCAAACGCCCGCAAAGAGCGATCAACGCATCGCAACAATTGCAATGAAGGCTGCCTTTCCTCCTGTCCCCCTGGCGCCGCCGCCTCGCGGTACAATGCCGCCTGCCGCTCACAGGAGGACACCGTGTCCGAAATGATCATTTGCCCGACCATGAAATTCATCTACGCCGGCTACGCGGTCGTGCTTCTGCTCGTAGCGGCTGCGGTCGCCGCCATGCTCCGCATGCCATGGCCGTCCTGGATTCCCTCGCCCTGGCAACCTTGGCTGCCCTGGTTGCCCGCGCTCCTTCTGCTCTGGCCGCTGAAACGCCATCTCCAAAACCGCCTGACTAAAATGACCATCCTCGAGGACCGGCTGCGCTACGAAACGGGCTTCCTGAGCAAGACCACGCGCACCATCCTGATCTCCCGCGTGCAGGATCTCACGGTGCATCAGCGCGTCGGCCAAAGAATGTTCGGCGTGGGCGATCTTTCCATCGAGACAGCGGGGGAGGCCAGCAGGCTGACCATTCCCGAAATCGACCGCCCGCAGGAAATCGCGGACCGCATCAATAAACTCTCGCGGAGCGCACCTCCAAAAGAGCCACTCACGTAAGAGCAACGAAGCTGGACAGCCGAGTGGCCGATCACACGGCCCATTACCGTTTCCCGTGCAGTGCCGGCAATCTGGTGCTAGGAGCGTGGCGCCGTACGGCTCCGGCGATGCTTGCGCGTCGAGGCTTTCGCTCTGGGATGCTTCGCTTTCAGCTTCTTAATCTCGTTCTTCAGCGCATCGTTCTCTTTGGTCAGGGCCGCGCCGGAAGCGGTCGCCGCTTCGAGACGGCTCCCCAACTGGCCATTTTCTTTCTGCAGTTCCGCCACCTGGGCCTTCAATTGTTCGTTCTCTTGCAGCGTTTTTGTGTCCTTGCAGGCCGCTAGAGACAAACTTAGTGCCACTGCCATCACAAATCCCGCGAGATAGTTTTTGCGCATCATCCTTTTTCCTTTATGAGCATTTGCACTGCAACCGGAACATCCGGTAACGGGTGAGGGGGAAACGCCGCTAGCAGCTCCGCCAGCGTAATGGAGTTTCTTGGACGGCGCAAGCCGGAACCTCCGTTCGCACCGCTGCCCCGCCTTCGTCTGTCCTCCGCTTTTTCTTTTTGACGGCGACAAACGTTAAGCGCTTCGCGATCACGCATACAGAGGAAGAGATTGCATGGACAAAACGAAGCCGCTCAGAAGATGAGCTTTACGCCGATCTGCGCCGCGAAGGGGATGCCCACGGTGGTGCCCGGGCCGAAGAAATCGCCCAGCGCCCCGGCGGGCACACGCAGTTGGCTGAGGCTGGTGATGGGCTGCGTCTGCGTGCACGCCGGGCCGTCCAGGCAGAAGGCCGTGGCGTTGGCAAGATCGTTTACGGGAACGGGCAGGGCGGCCAGGTCCCCGACGTAGTTGTTGCCGGGATTCGCGCGGTTGAACAGGTTGAAGAACTCCGCGAACGGGCGCAGCGTGACGCGCTCGCCCAGCGCGATATTGCGGCTCACCCGCAGGTCCACCTGCGCGAAGGGCGTGCCGCGGAACTGGTCGAGCGTGGTCTGCACCCCGTTGACCACCGCGCGGTCGTTGCCGTCCGTGCCGTCCCCGTTGATATCCACGGGGGTGCCGAGCGTGAACGGCCGCGCGCTCTCGAACTGCGACAGCGTGGACAGCTCGAATTTCCCGGGAAGCTGCAGCACCCCGGCCAGCACGAAGCGATGGCGGATGTCTTCGCCGGAAGGCCCGTGGTCGCCGGGGCCAAACGGATTGCGCACGTCGGAGACGCCATTGACGTAATCGAAAAGCTCGCCGACGACCGCGCCCCAGGTGGTGGCTTTGCCCAGGACGTAATTCGCTGTCAGCTCGAAACGCTGCGCGAAGCGGTGCTGCATCTGAATCGCCAGGCCGTCGTAACGCGAGCGGTTGTCGGTGCGGAAAACAGAAAGGCTCGGCGCGGCCCCCGGCAGCGTCGCTCCGGAAACGTATTCGTAGCGCCGGTACTGGTGCACGCCTTGCTGGTGCTCGTAGGTGACGTTCAGCCGCCAGTTCTTCCCGAAGTCGTGCTCCACGCCGGCGCTGGCCTCCAGCGCATACGGCGTGTGGTAGTTCGGGGCGATCAGTGCGCCCTGGTCGCCCGGGCCCAGCGGCGTCGCGGCGTTGCCATTGTTCACCGCGGTGAAAGCGTCCACCCAGCCGTTCTGTGTCAGGTCGTTGAAGTACAGGCCCACACCGGCGCGCAGCACCGTCGTCGCCGAGCCGCCTGGCGCGTAGGCCAGGCCCAGGCGCGGCGCAAAGGCCTTGCGGTAGTCATGCGGCGTGCCGGGCTGTATGCCCAGAACGCCTCCGAGGCCCAGCGCATTTGCGGCGATCACCGCGGAATTCTGCGATTGTTCGCGCCCGGAGGCCCGGAAAAGCCCGAACGTGGTGTCGTAGCGCAGCCCGGCGTTGATCGTGAACGAGGGCCGCACGCGCCAGGAATCCTCGGCATAGAAGCCCAGCCGCCGCACGCTCTGCGCGAACGTGCCATCGCCGCCGGGAAAATAGCTGGCGTTGGGGCAGGTGCTGGCCACTGGATCGCAGGCGAAGATGGCCGCGAGCGCGGCGGGATCGGCAAGATAGAACGTGGGATTGAAATCGAAGCTGTAGAGCCGCTCGGCGTCGCTGGCCAGCGCCCCGCGCAGGACCGGCTCGTGAATGAAATTCACGCCGAAGCGCGCGGCGTGGCTTCCCGCGGAGCGCGTCACGTCGTAGCGGAACTGGTACTTCTGCTGGTCGCGGGCCACGGGAAACGCGGTGATCTCCGTGGCGAACTGGTTGTCGCCGAAAGTCTCGAAGCCGGAGGTGGTGTGAAAGTTGGCGCTGAAGGGAAACGCCAGCGCCAGGCCGAGGTGCGAGTTGCGCTGCTTGGTGTGGTGCATCCCGCTGGCCTGCAGCGTGAGCACGCCGAGCCACGCCGGCGTGAACTGCCACTGGTTGCTGAGCAGCACGCTGTAGTAGTTCGACTGCGTGGTGGCGCCGGTCGAGGGCAGCGCGGCCTGCTGCACCAGATCGTTCTCCGTGTGATTGCGGTCCAGCGCGCCGCGCAGAAACCATTGCGAGCGCGCGGACTGCGTCCAATCCAGCCGCCCGGAGAAAAGCGTGTCGCGGAAGGGCACGGGCACCGCAGCCGGCACGGTGATGGACGGCACGCCGGGAATCAAGCCGCCGGCCGCGAGCTGCGCCAGCGCGTCCAACTGGGTGCGGCTCGTGGCGCTGTAGGCCACGCTGGCGTCCTCGTTCACATACTCGAACGAAGCGAAGAACCATAGCTTCTCGCGGACCAGTGGCCCGCCCAGCGTGCCCACGCCGTTCTGCCGCGAGAACGGCTGCTTGGGGTCGGGTTCCGGATTGTCCAGCGCATTGCGCGCGTTGAGCGCGTCGCCACGGTAAAAATACGCGGCGCTGCCGTGCCAATCGTCGCTGCCGCGCCGCGTCGAGAGGATCACGCTGCCGCCGTTGGTGCGCGAGGTGTCCGCCCCGAACTGCGCCGTGCGCACCACGAACTCCTGCATGGCCTCCGGTGAATAGTTCTGCAGGAATCCGCCGATGTAGTCGTCGTTGTTGTCGCCGCCGTCCACGGAGAGGTCCACGTTCAGGCCGGAGCTGCCGCCGAAGGAGACGGCGGTGATGCGCGCCTTGGTGGGATCGGAAGGCTCGACCGGAGCGGTGAAGGGCGAGAGCAGGGCGATATTGGCGAAGCTGCGTGCGAAGAGCGGAAGTTCGTCGAGATCCGCTGCGGTGATGATGGTTTTCTGCGCGCTGCTGGTGGTCTCCAGTGGCTGGCTGGCCAGCGAGGGGCCGCGGTCGCGCACCAGCACCGTTGCACTCACGGCTTGCGGAACGAGCGTCACGCCCAGCGTCGGCTGCGCCCCCACACCGACCACGGCGTCCGTCGTACGCAGCGCAAAGCCGTCCGCTTCTACCGACAGCCGGTAGGTTCCCGGTGGCAGCGCCGCGAAACGGAACTCGCCGCGGCTGTCCGTGCGGGCGCGCCGCGCGAAACCCGCGCCTGGCTGCGCCAGCGTGAGCCGCGCACCGGCGATGCTCCCGCCGCTGGCGTCCTGTACCACGACCAGCAAGGCGCCGCGCGGCTCCTGCGCGCAGGCCCGCTCGGCAACGCTCAAGCTGAGGAGCGCGCACAGAAAAAAAAGACCGCATTGGAAAAGAGAAGACCGCATGGAAAGAAACCCTCACCCCGCCCGAGGCGTGCCCTGCTTTTATGACGTTATAACACGCCACACGGGTTTCACGCCGCGGCCAGGAGAAAAGACTCCGTGCCGGCCTCTTTCCGTCACATGGACTTCTTCCTGCGGTTCTTGGCGTCAGCTCTTGGGCGCCCAGGCGGAAGCGATCAACTCCGGTGAAAAGCCCTGCGGCACTTGCTTGAAGCAGGCGTAGCGGTACAGCGCGGCATTGTAGATGCCCTGCACGGCCGAACTCATCACCGCCAGCGCCAGGAAGTATAGGATCATCACCGCGAGGCCGATGAACATGCCGTAAGCGCCGCCGAGCATCATCGCGGCGATCCAGAAAGCGAACCCCGGCAGCGCCAGCACGAAAAAGACCAGGCCGATGCTGAGCCCGCCGACAACCTTCTCGCCCCAGGTGTCGCGGAAGAGTTTCGCGGAGCGCTTGACCGCCTGGATGGGCGTCAGGTCCTCGAAGGCCAGCACGGGGATGACGAAATAGCAGGCCAGCGCCCAGGCCACGCCGACGAAGCGGACGATGATGCGCCCGAGCAGCCCCATGCGCTCTTCCAGGTTGCGCAGAATAATGCCCACGGTGGCGGCCACCAGCGCCCACTGCAGGATCGTGAACTTGCGCGCCCAGGCCAGCGCGATGCCGTCGCGGAACGTCCACTGGCCGCCCATCAGGCGGCTGTTGGCCACGCCCACCAGGGCCACGTTGAAAAACACGATCACAAAGTAGTTCACAACGTACAGCGCGAACATCCCCAGCACAAAAATCGGCGACTGGCTGGGATTCCATTTTTCGCCGGAGGCCGCCGCCGCGCTTATCGACGGAAGCAGCAGCAGGGTCCCGCTGCCGGCGATGACCCCGGTGACCACCAGACACGACAACGCGGACAGGATGGGGAAGAGCATCAATTCTTTATCGGCCCGGAGAAGCGCGAAACTCTGCTTCACCAGAGCCCAACTGCGCGAGAACTTGCCCATGGCATCCTCTCTTTCCGTGACCGCGAAGCGGCCAGCTTCCCGTGTGACCGCGAAGCGGTCAACTTCCGGCGTGACCTCTAAGCGGTCAACCTGCGCGGTTGGTCGCGCCTGATTCGAGACGCTGGTTCCAGCCTGCCGAACCCCCGCCAGTCCGTCCATAGTACTCGCTGGGGTATGACACTCAACAGGCAACTATTGCGGCCAACAGCTCGCCCGCAGACGTATGTTGTTCCGGGGAAGGGGGTCGAGTAGAATCCGCGCCATCTACCCGGCAGCACCGGAGGCCGCCATGTTCGATCGCCGCAACTTCCTCGCTTCCCTCGCCGGCTTTGCCGGAGCCCTCACGCTTCCCCAGCGCCTGCTCGCGGATCTCGCGCAGGCTCCTGGGAAACTGCCCGATGCGGCGCTCTACGAAGCGAACGAAGAGGCTTACTGGACGGAGTTGCGCAAACAGTTCCTGATTCCCGAGGACGAGGTCTATCTGAACAACGGAACGGTGGGCTCTTCTCCCGCGCCGGTGCTGCGCGCCATCTTCGACGGTTACAACGACACGGAAAAAATGGCGCAGAGCGATCCCGAGGACTACCCCATCTGGGGCTACGCCGCGTGGAACGAGTTCCGCGATCCGCTGGCCGCCTTTCTCGGCTGTACACGCGACGAAATCGCCATCCTGCGCAACGCCACTGAAGCCAACAGCTACATCGCCAACGGCCTGGACCTGCAGCCCGGCGACGAAGTGCTGATGACCGACCAGGAGCATCCCGGAGGCGAGGGACCGTGGCAACTGCGCGCCAAGCGCTACGGCATCGTGGTGAAGAAGGTGACCCTGCCGAGGCCCGTGCCCAACGCCGCGGCGGTACTCACTCTTTTCAGCGACGCCATCACCCCGCGCACCCGCGTGCTCTTCTTCAGCCACATCACCACGGTGACCGGCGTGGTGCTGCCCGCGCGCGAGCTTTGCGCCCTGGCGCGCTCCAAGGGCATCCTCTCCGCGGTGGACGGCGCGCACGTCACCGGGATGATGCGGGTGAATCTGCACGAGCTGGGCTGCGACATGTACACCTCCAGCCCACACAAATGGCTGCAAGCGCCGAAGGGCACCGGCTTCCTGTATGTGCGCGACGAAGTGATCGACCGCGTGTGGAACACCATCGTCACCGAAGGCTGGAACGAGCCGAAACTGCGCGCCGAGCGCTTCCAGCGCATCGGCAGCTCCAATGTTCCCGTGCTGTGGGGGCTGCGCGCGGCGATTCAACTGGCGAATCAGATCGGCCTGGAGCGCATCGAGCGCCGCCACCGCCAGATGGCCGACTACATCCTCAAAGAGATGTTGGCGCGCGGCGCGGAATCCTGGACCTCGCCCGATCCCGCGCTGCGCTGCGCCATCGCCACTGTCAACGCGCCGCAGATCCAGACCATGGAAGTCGAGACTTGGCTGTGGAAGAACAAGAAGATTCGCATCCGCGGCGGCGCACCTTCCAAGATCCGCCTCTCCACGCCCTACTACCTGCTGCGCAAGGATGTGGACCGCTTCCTCGCGGCCTTCGACGAGTACCGCCGGCTGAAACATCCGGCCTGAAGGCGCCGCGGGGGCAGCCAACCGCTTTCCCGGTAGTGGGTCCGTTTCCGATTAGCGCTGCCGGCTCAGACGGTCGACGCAACACTTTGTTGAAGTCTACTCGCAGGAGTCTGGAATCCTAAAGTCTTTCTGGGACGTTGATTCAAGCGCAGCGCGACCTGGTCGAGCTGCGCTTGCGAATAGCCAGACAGGTCCGTGCCTCGCGGGAAGTATTGCCGTAACAGCAGATTGGTGTTTTCGTTCGTACCGCGCTGCCAGGGACTCTGCGGATCGCAGAAGTAGACCTGCACATCCGTAGCTACCGTGAAGTCCTTGTGTTTCGCCATCTCCAGTCCGCGATCCCACGTCAGCGAGCGTCGCAGCGTCGCTGGAAGTTTGCGAACATGCTGACTCAAGGCGGCAACCACAGCTTCCGTTTCTTTGCTCGGCACCTTGATCAGCATGGCAAAGCGCGAATGACATTCTACCAGGGTTGCAATGTAGCTGTTCTTGGCGCCGCTCAGCAGATCGCCTTCCCAATGACCAGGAATCGCTCGATCTTCCACTTCCGCAGGCCTTTCGCGGATCGAGATGGCATCGACGATTTGCCCCCGTGACTGTCCGCTGACCGTTGCATGGCGCGAGCGGCGCATGCGCCGCTTCGACCGCAGGTGGTCCATCAGCTCTTTTTTCAATACTCCCCGCGCTTGGATGAACAGGCTGCGGTAAATGGTTTCGTGGGACACGTGCATGCTCCCGTCGTCGGGATACTCAGTCTTCAGCCACCCGGAAATCTGTTCGGGCGACCAGTCCAGAATCAGTTTACTCACAACAATCTCTCGCAACCTCGGGTGCAGGGCAAGAAGGCACTGCTTGGGTCGCAAGGCTGAGTCCCAGGCGTGCTCATCCGCTTCATGAGCGCGATAGACAGGAAGGCCACCATGGCGCGAGACCTCCCGGCTCACCGTTGAGGCCGCTCGATCCAGGTGTCTGGCGATCTCACGAAACGACGAACCGGAAGCGATCCCTCGGGAGATGTCCTCTCGCTCAGCCAGGGTGAGCGCTAGCCGTGAGCGACGACGGGCGGCGGGAGGAATCCCTCCGCGAGGCAACAACAAACAGCGAATGGAGTTATGTGGCTTGTCAAAGGCGCGCCCAATCTCATGCAGCGACTGTCCCGCCTTCCATCGGCTCCAGATGTCGCTCTTCTCGATCGCAGAAAGCCCAAACCGTTTCCCTGGCCTCATACAACACCACCTTTAGAGAGCAGACTTATATCAGCTGGTGTTGCATCGACCTATTGAGACCACCACGTTTACCAGGACTTGAGTTGATTTAGGTGAGGGGAAATCCTGTTTGCAGCAGTCATCTGACATCTCACACTTTCAATTTCAGATGCCAAGCCGACATTGGTTCGTAAACAGTTTGTCTTCGTTGCAGCAGTGTCCGGCATGAAGAATGCACTGCCGGATACTTCCGAAGCTTTAACCAGCAACGCTTTTCTTTTTCATTACGGGGTGAGTTTGAACACCGTCCCAAAGCCGGAAGCCCCGCCGGGAGAAGCACCGCCGCCGTATATGGTAGTGCCGAAGAGGTTGCCCACTGCGTCCTGCACTAAACCCGCGTAGGGAAATGCCCCGTCCGTCCCTCCAGTGAAGCTGTGCAGTACGGATTCCCCGCCGTTCGCGTCCACTTTGAATATAGTTCCGGCGTTGGAAACGCCGCCCCAGTAAGTGGTGCCGTAGAGGTTTCCCGCCTCATCTAAGGCCAAGCCTGCGAATGGCTGCGCCCCGTCCCCGCTTCCAGTGAAGCTGTGCAGCACCGTGAGCTTGCCCGACCTACCCAACTTGAAGACATTCCCACCAATGCCACCCTGCGTGGTGCCGTAGAGGTTTCCTCTTTCATCCAGCACTAAATCTGCGTATGGATATGACCCGTCGGTTCCTCCAGTGAAGCTGTAGAGTACCGTCTCTTTACCTGACTTACTCAGCTTGAAGACAGTCCCGTAGCCGGAACTTCCGTAGTTCAATGTCGTGCCGTAGAGATTGCCTGCTTTATCCAGGATGACACCTGATGGATTTGAGCCATCTGCGCCTCCAGTGAAGGTGTACAGTACCTTCTCCTCGTTCCTTATCACATCCAGCTTGAAGACGATACCGCACCCGACTACGCACGAGCCTGAGCCGCCATTGTAAGTGGTGCTATAGAGGTTGCCTCTCCCATCCTGCACCAAACCTGCACGGGGATTAGCGCCATCCGCGCCTCCAGTGAAACTGTACAGCACTGTCTCCTTGCCGCTGGTGTCCACCTTGAACACCGTCCCCTTTCCGAAGGTGCCGCCGAACTGGGTAGTCCCGTAGAGGTTACCCGCCTCATCGAGCATCAAGCCCGCGAACGGATACTGCCCGTCCCCCGTGCCACTCACTTTGAAGCTGTGCAGCACGGTCTCCGTACCGCTACTATCCAGCTTGAACACAGCTCCCTGTTGGTAAGTACCGCCGTACTCGGTAGTGCCGTAGAGGTTTCCCGTTTCATCCAGAACCAAAGGAGCATAGGGATATGCTCCGTCCGCCCCTCCTGTAAATGAGTAGAGTACGTTGTAAGTCTGCGCTTGTGCCGATTGGGTGCCAGTGACTGCCACTCCAAATACAATGATGGCAACTGCCATCGCGCAACGCTCCGCCCACTGACACACTTTGGAACAACACAGTTGACGTTGTGTAAGCATCATAAGTCCATCCTGTCCTGATATAGATTGCGCGCTTGGCGTGCCCTACCTCGGGCGGAGTCTTCGCTGGACGTGGGGACTTACTCTGTCGAGGTATTCGAACTGTAAGACAGGCTTTACGCTGCTGTCTGTGATGGCAGTCACTCCCATCTGTTCGCCGATAAAGAGGGCAACGGCTGCCTAGCTCCTGATAAGTCGGGTTATCGGAAACTGGCTCACTAGCGCTTTCCCGCTTTCCAAGAAAACTCGGAAACTTGCGCCTACATCTTCCTAGGTATATAATTTAGTTAATGAACAACCGTGCTGAGATTCGGAGCCGCGGCGCTCGGGAATCTGCCCCGCACAACGCTGAACCTCACCCAACTCAAGTGCTTCCATTCGGACGTTACGGTGTAGGTCTTTTGACGGGGCACCCCATCGGGTTAGTGATTGTACTCGGTCTGCTCCTGATGGGTTTAGTAGGACTCCCAGAGTTCCGCTGGTTTTTCGCAGGTTCTCTCGTTCTGGGCGGCGTCTGCGGTTTCTTCCTCTGGCTTCGCCACCGATAGAAAGTCCTAGTTCCCTCGCACTTCAATGGAACGCACCTAGCCGGTCGGATGACTCCCCATAAGTCGGGTTATCGGAAACTGGCCCACTGCCGCTGTCCCGCTTTCCTTGACCGCTTCGGACAGGCCGATTACACTAGTATTTTTGAGACTGGCCAGAGAACCGGCCGGGGGAGACGGTTTTGCCGAAACGTACCTTTCAACCGCGAGTGCGCCGCCGCAGCAAGACGCACGGCTTTCGCGCACGCATGAAGAGCAAGGGCGGGCGCAAAGTTCTGGCCGCGCGCCGCAAGAAGGGCCGCCATCGCCTCACGCCCGAGTAGCCCGGGCCGCTTGCGCTTTCCGCGCGAGGCGCGCATCGTGCGCCGCGGGGAATTCGACGCCGTCTATCGCGCCGGAAAGCGCCGCACGAGCGCACATTTCACCGTTTTTCTCCGCGCCAACGCCTTGCCGTTGAGCCGCTTCGGCTTCAGCATCAAAAAAGCGCTCGGCAACGCGGTGGTGCGCAATCGTATCCGGCGGCGCCTGCGCGAAATCGTGCGCTGCCATCGGGGGGAGATACCGGCAGGATGGGATATTGTGGTGCATCCGAAGAGCAGCGTGGCCCGCGCGGACTTTGCGGCGCTGGCGGCGGAATTTCTGCGCCTGATTCCGAAAGCGTAGGGCCGCACATTCGCGCCGCGCTCTTCGCCCTGCGCGTCTACCAGGCCTATCTCTCCGTGCTCTTCGCCGGGAGCTGCCGCTTCCATCCCACCTGCTCGCAGTACTCTTACGAAGCGATCGCACGCTTCGGCCTGGCGCGGGGCGCCTGGCTGACCCTGCGGCGGCTGCTGCGCTGCCACCCGCTTTCCCGCTCTTTCGGCTTCGATCCCGTGCCGGAGCCACCTGAAATAGAAGAGGCCAGCCATCAGGCCGGCGCTGTAAATCCCTGCGCGGCCCACGCCGCGGCCGCGACCGGCCGCCCGGCGGTTGCCCCGAACGAGGTGCGCTCGTGAGCGAGCCGCAAAAGAAAAAAGGTCTTTCCCCCGAGCTGCGCCTGCTGCTGGCCTTCCTGCTCTCGCTGGGGGCCATGTCTCTGTGGATGCACTACTTCGTGCCGAAGCCGCCCGCCCGCCAGCCTGCGGCGACCGGCACGGCCAAACCTGCCGCGCCGGCAACACCCCCCGCGCAGACGCCTGCGGCGCAGGCTGCGCCGGCAAGCGCGGCGCCTGCTGGCCCCGCCGCCGCGGCGGCCGCGGCCGTGCCGGTAAAGGCCGACACGCAGGAGCGCACCTTCGTCGTCGAAAGCGACCTCTACCGCGTGGAATTCACCAACCGCGGCGCGGTGGTCAGGAGCTGGCAGCTCAAAAAATACACGGATGACGCCAAGCCCCGGCGCACCCTGGACCTGGTGCATGCAGACGCCGCGCGGCAGACCGGCGGCTGGCCCTTTTCGCTGATGCTGGACGACGCCACCGATGAAACCACGGTGAACAACGCCCTGTATCAGGTCGAGCAGGGCCCCACGGATGCCCAGGGCCATACCACGCTGCGCTTTTCCTGGAGCGACGGCCATCTGGAAGTCAGCAAGGTCTTCACCTTCGACGGCAGCTACGTCGTGCAGGTGGAAGCCTCGGTGCGCCACGCCGGCGCCCCGATCGTCTCCGGTCTGGCCTGGCGCGGCGGCTTCGGCGATGTGACCGTACAGAATCCCGCTCCCGCCGAGCAGGTCAACGTCATCTTCGACACTGCCGGCAAGCTGCAGAACCTGCCGCACAAGAAGCTCAATGCACCCGACCAGACGCCCCGGGCCTTCTGGTACCGGGGCATGTTGTACGCGGGCATCGAGGACCGCTACTTCGCCGCGGTGTTCCTGGCCCCGCTGGACGCCGCTCCCGGAAATCTGGCCACGCGCTACTGGAAGCTGGAGCGCGAGGTGAAGAAGGGCGAGCAGACCGAGCAGGAGCCGGTCGCGGAAGTGGCCGTGGGCACCGGCGACGCGGGCCCCTTCGCCCTGCGCGTCTTCGTCGGTCCCAAAGACTACGACGCCTTGAAGAAGATGAACCCGCCGCTCCACGCCCTGGTGCAGTTCGGCTGGATGGAGTTCATCGCCGACCCGCTCTTTCACCTGCTCAAGTGGCTGCACACCTACATCCCCAACTGGGGCTGGGCCATCATCGTCCTCACGCTGGTCATCAACATGCTGCTCTTCCCCCTGCGCATCTCCAGCTACCGCACCGCGCTGAAGATGCAGAGGATCGGGCCGGAAGTGAAGCAGATCCAGGAGCGTTACAAGAAGTACAAGATGAACGATCCCAAGAAGGCCGAGATGAACCAGGAGATCATGGCCATCTACTCCCGCGAGGGGATCAATCCGATGGGCGGCTGCTTCCAGATGCTCCTGCAGATGCCCATCTGGTTCGGGCTGAACACGGCGCTGCGTTACTCCATCGAGCTGCGCCACGCCACCTGGGTGTGGGTCACCGACCTCTCCGCGAAGGATCCCTACTACATTCTTCCCGTGACCGTGGGCCTTTCCATGTATCTGGTCTCGAAGATGACCCCGATGACCAGCACCGACCCCAACCAAGAGATGATGATGAAGATCATGCCGGTCAGCATGGCCGTCATGTTCGTGGTTTTCCCGTTTTCCAGCGGTCTGGCGTTGTATATTCTTACCAGCAGCGTCGTGGGCATCGGCCAGCAGTGGTATCTGAACAAGACCCATCCCGCGTCCGCCATCGTGCCGGTCAAACCCGGGCGCGGCAAGAAAGCCTGATCCGCGAAACCAGCATGGCCACGGAACTCATCCGCGACGGACAGCTCGACCGCAACGCAGCCGCGGAAGCCCTGCGCGGCTTCCTCGAGGAGGTGATCCGCGCCTCGCGCTGGCAGCTCACCTTCTCCGTGAAGGCCATGGCCCCCGGCGAAGGCCCGGATATCGCCGAAGTCGTCGCCGAGTTCGGCGGGCGTGACAAAGAGCTGCTGCTCGAACGCGGCGCCGAAGTCCTCATGGCCCTCGAGCACCTCTCCTTGAAAGCCCTGCGTCTCGATTCCGCCTTCCAGGAGCGCATCCATCTGGACTGCGACGGCTACCGTGCCCTGCGCATGGAAGAGCTGCGCATGACGGCGCGCGTGGCCGCCGAGCGTGTGCAAACCGGCAAGCAGCCCTTTCGCCTCAATCCCATGTCCCCGCGCGAACGCCGCGTCGTGCACCTCGCGCTCCGCGACATCCCCGGCGTGCGCACCGAAAGCGCTGGCACCGGCGAAGAGCGCCAGGTGGTCATCTATCCCGCCGACACCAAGCCCGCCCAGTAATATTTTCCGTGAAGATAACTTTTGCAGTCGCCGGGGCAGGCCATGCCCCGGACAGCAGCCGGGGCCGTGCCCGCCCTATTCCCGGGCCCAGCCCTGCGAGAGGATGTGCCCGTCCTTGTCCAGGCGGACTTGATAGGTGAACGGCGCGGCGTGCCCCGGGCGCGTGGACTGGAACCGCAAGTCCACAATCTCCACCACCACCTGGCTGCCCTCTCTGTGGAAGCGCGTCACCGGAAAGCGCGCGAACCACAGCACCTTGCGCACTTCCGGCATCCGCCACACCCGCTCGATCTGCGGATTCTCCGGCGCTTCCGGATAGAAGCGGTATTCGAGGACGTGCGCAGCATCGCCGGCTCTAGCCTCGCGCTCCGCCAGATTCATGCGCAGTTCATAGACGCCGTGCGGCGTGCGCACCAGGCCGTCCCAGCGCCAGACCGAGGGCGCCGCCGGCAGCGCGGCCAACGATTCCACCGGGAGATGCAGGACCTCCGCGAAGCGCTCGACCCGCGCCAGCGCCGTGCGGTGCGCCATCTCCGCTCCGCCCAGGTAGGCGACGCTCAGTAGCAGCCCCACGCGGCACCACGCCGCGCGGGATATGCGGAATCCGCGCCCCCGCAGCAGCGGCCCGAAAAACAGCGCCGCGAGAAACACCGTCAGCCCCAGCACCGTTTCCGGGGAAATCGGCACGTCGGCCACGTGCGAGATCCCGCTGATCACCAGCACCGCAAGGACGCACAGCAGCCACCAGCGCAGCGCCCGCCGCGGCGCGTTCTCCGGTCTTTCATAAACGCTGGAAAGAAGCTGCGGCAGGAGCAGGATGGCGCTGAACGTAAAATCGAGAATGAACAGCAGGTCCAGTGTGGGCCGCGTCCAGGCGAGCGGCGACCAGATCATCGTCCCAAAGCTGGTGGCCAGATCGAGAAAGATGTGGCTGAGGATCCCGACAGCATAGATCAGCGTCAGCAGGGCGAACGACGGGCACTCCCACTTGCGCCGCCGCACAAACCACTGCGTCAGCGCCGCCAGCCCCAGGGCAAACGCCGGCACGCACAGCAGCGAGTGCGTCACCCCGCGGTGCCAGGTGAGCACCAGCAGTTCGTTGCGCGAGACAAGGTGCCGGAGGACGTCCGAGTCCGGAAAGATCGCCCCCAGCATCGCCGCCCACGTCAGCACCCGTTCGCGCGACGCGGGCCGCTCCGTGAGCAGGTCATCGCCGCCAAAAACCGCCTTGCCGATCAGCGCGCCTGCTATTCCGTGGGTTATCGTGTCCATTATCGGATAAAGATGAGCGGTGTGCGCTTGGCGGCCACCCGGCCGATCGCCCGGGCGGTGACGCCGTGGCGCGCCAGCGCGGCCAGCGCAGCTTCGGCGGCTTCGCTGGCGATGGCCACCAGCAGCCCGCCGGAAGTCTGCGGGTCGAAGAGCAGGTCGCGGTATTCCTGCGGCACTTTCGCGTCAAAAGCGGCGCAGTCGCCGATGAATTCGCGATTGTTCTTCAGCCCGCCGGCGAGATGCCCGCCGCGCGCCGCTTCGAGCGCGCCGGGCAGACAGGCCACCGCGGCGTGATCGATTTCCAGCGAGACGCCATCGATGTTTGCCGCGGGATCTCCCAGCGCCATCTCCCGCGCGTGGCCCAGCAGGCCAAAGCCGGTCACGTCGGTGACCGCATGCACGGGCCGCGTGCCGCCGGATTTTTCGTCCACTTCATGCAGGGCTTCCGCCGCAGCGCGATTGAGCTGCGTCATCGAGGCCACGGCGGCGTCCAGCGCTTCCTGCGGCGCTTTTTCTTTCTTCAGCGCCGTGGCCAGCACCCCGGTGCCGATGGCTTTGGTCAGCAGCAGAGCATCCCCCGGCCGCGCGCCCACGTTGCGCCAGATCGCGTGCGGGTTGATTATCCCGGTCACCGCGTAGCCAAACTGAATATCCTCGTTGCGGATGGAGTGCCCGCCAAGGACCACGCAGCGCGCTTCCTCCATCTTGGCCAGGCCCCCGCGGATGATCTGCTCCAGAATCGCCGCGTCGCCTTTATCCGGAAAGCCCACGATGGATAGCGCCGATACCGGCCGCCCGCCCATGGCGTAGACGTCGCTGAGCGCATTGGCCGCGGCGATCTGCCCGAACAGGTGCGGGTCGTCGACGATGGGAGTGAAAAAATCCACCGTCTGCACCAGGGCCACACCGTCGCCCAGCAGATACACCCCCGCGTCGTCGTTGGTGTGAAACCCAACGAGCACGTTCGGATCAGTGGGCCGCGGCAGGCGGCGCAAAATTGAGTCCAGCGTCCCGGGACTCAGCTTTGCCGCTCAACCCGCTGCCTTGACCATCGCCGTCAATTTCACCGGCTTAGTCAAACCGTACCTCCTTCGCAAAGCTCACCGATTATAGCCATTCCCGGCGCCCTTGGCGCGCACCAGAATCTCTTCGTTGCGGTTGCCTCTTATGGAGGCGCCTTTATGCCGCCGCCACGCGGCAGACAAATTGAGCTGTGACCGCGAAGCGGTCAACTTCGCCGCTGCAATTCTCCATCCGGGTTGCACTCCGCCGCCGAACGTGTTTTCATCGCCTCGATGCCCTGGGATTTCGCGCTGATCCTCCTGACCCTGGCCGTGCTCCTCCCCTGGCGCGGCCGCGCACGCATGAAGAAGTTGCTGGCCATGCCGCGCGTCACCTCGATCGAGCGCATCGCCCTCTACGCCACCACCATCGCTTTTCAATGGCTGGCCGTCGCCGTGACTGCGTGGCGCGCCTGGGCCCGCGGCCTGCGCGCCACCCAACTCGGCCTGCTGCTCCCCAACCGTACGGGCATTGCCGTTGCCGCGCTCGGCGGAGCCGCCGTCATCGCCGCATTGCATTGGTTGAATCTGCGCCGCATCGGCCGCCTGCCTCCGGAAGAGCGCGGCTTTCTGCAGCCGCTCGCCGAGCGCATCCTGCCGCAGTCCAGCGTGGAGGCCCTGCTCTACTTTGCGCTGGCGGTCACCGCCGGCGTCTGCGAGGAGTTTCTCTACCGCGGTTTCGCCATGGCCGCGTTCACCCGCACCGGTCTGCCGGTGTGGACTACGGTTTTTTTGTCGGCGGCGATTTTCGGATTAGCGCATCTCTACCAGGGGCGCAGCGGTGCAGTAGGAACATTCGTGCTCGGAATCGTGTTTGGGGTGGCCCGCCTCGCGTACGATAGCCTGGTGCCAGTTGTGCTTTGGCATACCGCCGTGGATATCGTCGCCGGCTTGGCCGGGCCGCGCTATTTGCTGGTGAAAAGAGACGAAACACAGCTTTCTAGTTAACATAATATAGAGGCCGCATGTCATCCCGTTACCCAGCTGCAGTCACTCCGGAAATGGTCACCCGGGCCCTAACCCAGTATCAGATCGCCGCCAGTTCCCAGCAGATAGAGCAAGTGCTTTTGTATCTTAAACTTCTATTGAAATGGAACGACAAGGTCAACCTTACCGCCATTCGCGACCCTCTGGAAATCCTGCATCGACATTTCTGCGAATCCATGTTTGCCGCAGAAAATGTACCCATTGAGCGTGGTCGGCTGGCCGACGTTGGTTCGGGCGCCGGTTTTCCAGGCCTGCCCCTGAAAATCATGCGTCCGGAGCTGGAAATTTTTCTGATCGAGTCGAATTTGAAGAAAGCCACGTTCCTGGCCGAGGTCATTCGGGAGCTGGCGCTGGTCAAAACCCGCGTGATTGTCGGCCGCTATGAAGATCTTGGCGAGGAGCTCGCGCCTCTGGATTTTGTCTGCTCCCGGGCGCTCGGCGATTTTGACGCCTTTCTCAAGTGGGCGGCGTCAGAAACGTTGGCGGCCAAGCGTGTAGTCCTATGGGTTGGCGGCCGGGATCTCGAAGAGATTCGCCGGAACACGCTGTGGACCTGGCGCGAGCCGGTCACCGTGCCGCAATCGCTGCGGCGCTATCTTCTGGTGGGCGAGCGGAATCCGTGAGTGTCGGCTTCTTCTGATATTCGGTGTTTATCTTTTTTTCCTGACATTTTGTTCCACGTGGAACACTCCATGCGTGACCGCGAAACGGTCAACATTCGATCCAGACCAGATCCTGCTCCCGCCGGGAATCCCGGAAATGTTCCACGTGGAACACTGCCAGAGAGTGCCTTAAAACCAGATATCCAGATTGTTCCACGTGAAACAACTTGCAACCTCTATGTCTCTTTGCTAAATTTTCGCTTGCCGGGGGGAATTGGTTGGCTCGAATCATAGCCGTTGCAAATCAGAAGGGTGGCGTCGGTAAGACCACGACTGCAGTCAATCTCGCTGCCTGCCTCGCCGCTGCAGAGCAGCCCACACTTCTCGTCGACTGCGATTCCCAGGCTAACGCCACATCCTCCATCGGTTTTGCCAAGGATCCTTCCCGCCGCACCCTCTATCACATCCTCATTCTCGAGGAAGCCCCTGAGCGCATTATCCAGAAGTCCCAAGTCGAAGGTCTGGACGTCATCCCCGCGGATAAGAATCTTTCCGGCGCGGCTATCGAACTGGTCTCCGCTGAGAACCGCGAGTACCGCCTGAAAGCTGTCCTGGACAAATTGCGCGACAATTACAAATTCATCATCCTCGATTGTCCACCGGCACTTGACCTCTTGACCCTGAACGCCTTGGTCGCCGCGGACGCCGTCCTCGTGCCCATCCAGTGCGAGTACCTGGCGTTGGAAGGCGTCTCCGAACTTCTCGACACCCTGATGCGCATTCGCCGCACTCTCAATCCATCCTTGGAAATCGAAGGCATCCTGCTCACTATGTACGATGAGCGCACCTCGCTCTCCCGCCAGGTCGCCACCGACCTGCGCAGCTTTTTTGGCACGCAGGTTTTCCAGAGCGTAATCCAGCGCAACGTAAGGCTTGCGGAAGCTCCAAGCTTTGGTAAACCTATTATTTTCTATGACATACACAGCAAGGGCGCAGAAAGCTACTCGCAATTCGCACAGGAGGTAATTACCAATGTCACGAAACGCACTGGGACGGGGACTCGGAGCGCTCATTCGGGAGCCTGAAGCGCAGCCTGCGGGGATGACGACGGGAAGTGCAGCTGCGGCCGCGCCGGCGCGCGAGGCAGTTTCCGCCGGACCGCGCCAGATCGATATCGACCTGATCGACCCCAGCCCGTTTCAGCCCCGCACGCGCTTCCGCGAAGAAGCGCTCGAGGAACTGGCGCGCTCGATTCAGAACAGCGGCATCATTCAGCCCCTGGTGCTGCGCCCGGTGGGCAGCCGCTTCCAGCTCATCGCCGGAGAGCGCCGCTGGCGCGCGGCTCAACGCGCCGGGCTGGCGCGTGTACCGGCCGTGCTACACGCGGTCTCCGACGAAAAAGCGCTGGAGATGACGCTGGTGGAAAACATCCAGCGCGAGGACCTGAACCCCATCGAACAGGCCCGCGCCTTCGAGCGCCTGATGGACGAATTCACGCTGACCCAGGAAGCGGTGGCCGAACGCACCGGCAAGGATCGCGCCACGGTGGCCAACGCTGTGCGCCTGCTCAAGCTCGAGCCCTTGATTCTGGATCTGATCGAAGAAGGGCGCTTATCCGCGGGGCACGGCCGAGCGCTCCTGGCCATCGCCGATACCGCCATCCGCAAGAAGCTGGCGCAGCGCGCGGCGCGCGGCGGCCTCACCGTGCGCCAGATCGAGCGGCTGGGCGCGCGGCGCGCGCGGGTCACCACCGCAGCGGCTACCGCGCATCCCGACGCCAACATCCGTGCCGCGCTCGAAGAGCTGCAGCGCCACCTGGGCACGCGCGTGCATCTGCGGCCGAAGACGCGCATCCGCCCGGGAGCGCTCATCGTGGAGTTCTACGATGACGCGCAGCTGCTGGGCATTTACGACCGTCTGATGAAGTAGCGAAGCGGCGGCGCGGTGGCCGTTGCGCCATCCGTCCACGCTCTATGTGACCGCGAAGCGGTCAGCGCTATGGGTGACCGCGAAGCGGTCAACTCATTGAACATCAGCGGGGACCGCGCCGCTTGACTTGTATTTGCGGCGGGCTAAAGTCAGATGGGGCATCTCTGGGGGCATTCATGGAATGGAAGTGGTCCGGCAGTTCAAAAAACACCAGCACTGAAGAATGGACAGGCTTCATCGATCAAGGCGTGTCGCTGGAAGGCACGCTGCAGATTACCGGCACGTTCCGCATCGACGGCGCCGTGAAAGGCAACATCATCTCCGAACAGACCCTGGTACTCGGCGAAGGGGCCAAGGTCGAAGGCCAGATCGAAGGCAACCGCGTGGTCATCTCCGGGCGCTTCGACGGCGTGATCTTTGCCAAGGGGCGCGTCGAGATCCAGCCCAAGGGCGTGGTCACCGGCGAAGTGCACTCGCCGTGCCTGGTCATCGAGCCCGGTGGAATCTTCGACGGCCGCTGCCACATGCTGGCCTCCTCGGATGCCACTGCCTCTGGCGTGACGATTCCCATCCGCGCCGTCGCTCCGTAAGATTCGCGGCACAGCCACTCCCGGCTGTACGTCTCTCCTATTTGCTGCACTGCGCTTCCGCGATGCCGCTTCAGCAATTGTCCGGAAACCGGCGGGCCGCGGATAGCCGCGAGGTTGACGCGCTCCAGAAGCCCGACTATCGTCTATTTTGGTGAGCGTGAAGCGCTCCGGGCGCGCGGTGCAGCCAAGTTCCGGCAAAGGAAGAACGGATGAAGATTCTGGTGATCGGCAGCGGCGGGCGCGAACACGCTCTGGTGTGGAAACTGAAGCAGAGCGCGCGCGTGGAAAAGATCTGGTGCGCGCCGGGCAACGGCGGCATCGCCGGCGAAGCCGAGTGCGTGCCCGTGGATCCCGGCGACGTGCCCGCCCTGGTGGCCCTGGCGGAGCGCGTCGCGCCGGATCTGACCGTGGTCGGCCCGGAGCTGCCGCTGGTCAACGGTCTCACCGACGCCTTTGCGCGCCGCCAGTGGCCGGTCGTGGGCCCCAGCCAGCAGGCCGCGCAGCTCGAGGGCAGCAAGATCTTTTCGAAAGAGTTTCTCGAGCGCCACGCCATCCCCACCGCAAAACGCTACGGCTGCTTCGACTCCGCCGCGGAGGCCCGCGCCGCCCTCGACCACGTCACCTGGCCGCTGGTGATCAAAGCCGACGGCCTGTGCGCCGGCAAGGGCGTCCTGGTGGCGAGCGATCGCGAAGAAGCCGCCGACTTCCTCACCCGGGTCATGGAGAAAGACGAACTGGGTCCCGCGGGGCGTCGCGTCCTGCTGGAAGAGGGGCTCGCAGGCGACGAACTGTCGTTCATCATTCTCACCGACGGCAAGCGCTACGCGCCGCTCGTGCCCACCCGCGATCACAAGCGCGCCTTCGACGGCAATCGCGGCCCGAACACCGGCGGCATGGGCGCCTATTCCACCGACGACCTCCTGCCCCCAGCGCTGCGCGCCACCATCGTTTCCACCATTGTTGATCCCACCTTGCGCGGGCTGGCCGCCGACGGTATCCCCTATCAGGGCTTTCTCTACATTGGCCTGATGCTCACGCCCAGCGGCCCGAAAGTCCTGGAGTTCAATTGCCGCCTGGGTGATCCCGAAACCCAGGCCATCGTCGCGCGCATGGATTTCGATCTTGCCGATGTGCTGGCCGACGTCGCCGCGGGACGCCTGGACCCCGCCAAACTGCGCTGGAAGCCCGGGGCAAGCGCCTGTGTGGTCCTGGCTTCCGGGGGTTATCCCGGCAAGTATGAGATCGGAAAGCGTATCGATGGCCTAACCGCTATTGCAGAAAATAGCGGTGTGAAGGTTCTGCACGCTGGCACCAGAAAATTAAACGATTCCATCGTCACCAGCGGCGGCCGGGTTCTCAGCGTCACCGCTGCCGGCGCCACCCTTACTGCCGCGCTGCAAGCCGCCTACCAGGCGGCTGGCAAGATCCGCTTCGAGGGGATGCACTACCGCAAGGACATCGGCGCCTCCGCGGGGCCGGGCGGAGACTGACGACCGTGCCCAGCGTCCTGCACCTGTTTCGAGCTCTCAAGCGCGGCCTGCCCATGCGCGAAGAAGAGGCCGTTCATGCCGTCGCGGACCTCGGCTTCGAAGGCTGCGCGCATGCCCGCGCGGACGGCGGCAAGCGCCAGATTCTGCTGATGGACCGCGAGACGCTCGATGCCCTGCAACTGGCTCCCGGCATCGTGCGCGAGAACATCACCACCGAGGGCCTGGACGTCAACGGCCTGGAGACCGGGCAGCGCCTGCGCATCGGCGAAGCGCTCCTGGAAGTTTCCGGGCCCTGCACGCCCTGCGGCCTGATGGAGAAGCTGCGCCCCGGCTTGCGCCGGGAGATTCGCGGGCGCCGCGGGACGCTCTGCCGCGTCGTCGCCGGGGGCGGCATCCGCCGTGGCGATGCCATCGAAAAACTTTCCTGAGCGTTACGGCTTGGGCTTGCGGAGCAGCGTGGGCGCTTCGGGCGGGCGGTCCTTGTCTTCCTGGGCCTTCTCGAGAGACTCCGCGGGCGGCACCAGCCAGTCGAGCCCGCGATTTTCGGTCCACGAGCCGATGGCGAAGCGGCCCTTGCCGGCCAGCGGCACGACAACCGCCCGGAGAAACTCGGCGGCGTCCGCAGGGTCAGCGGCGTTGGCCTTGCCGGCCTGGATCTTCTCGACCACGCGCGCGAATTTCGGTTCGGAGCGCGCCAGCCGGGCGATCACCAGATCGTTGTGCTCGATTTGTTCCTGCAGCGTGGCTCCCGCCGCATCGCGCGGGTAGCGCACTTCCAGCAGGGTGTGCGGCGCGTGCTTTTCCGGGGGGTAAAGCTGCGTCGTGCGGGGCCGCAGGACGCGCGTCTGGTAGTAATCGCCGCTCACCGCCTCCTGCACCGCGCGGTAGTCGTAGAGCCACACTTCGGGGCCGTAGCCGCCGGGCGCATAGCCGATAACCACGAGCTGCAGCAGCGGTTCGTCGGGCTGCAGCTCAATCCTGTGGTGCAGCCGTTCGGCAAACTTGCGCAGCGCCTCGAGGTAAGCCACGCCGATCATCTCCAGGTCGGTGTTCTCTTCCGCGAGCTGGGATGGCGGCAGACCCTCGACGCCTCCCAGGCGGGGGACTTCCTTCTCCACGCGCAGCGGCTTGGCCCCCGCGGGGATTTGCCACTCGACGGCCCCGAGAAGCACGCCGATGTGCCTGGCATCCAGAGGCACGACGCGGGGGGCTAGGGAATCGGCTTCGGCGGCTTGCTCGATGGTGGCGAAGACAATGCTTTCCCGGGCCACGTGCACGATCACCCGCCCCGCCGCGAGGTTGGCCACGATCTCGTCGTCGCGCGCCTGCGCCAGCGGCTCCGGCGGGGCCGCACAGGCCACCAGCACAAGAAGCGCGAGCACTCTTGCGAGCGAAGATGCAGTAGGTCTGGAGTTAGCGCCCTGCATGGACCTGCGTTTCCCACATTACCACAGTGCCACGGGGCGGGGTGGCGCTGCGCCGGAGGAGACAGTTCACCTCCGCCGTGCCCTCCGCTACAATGCTTGTTTGGGCGAATGCCATGGGAGCGGATGATGGGTCTTCGAAAACCGAAGAGTATCAAGCACAAGGGACGGCGCGTCTCGGATATCCTGGCGCTGCACGAGCAGTTCTTTCGCGGGAAGGACGGCGGGGCGCGCGCCGATCTGGAAGGCGCGGACGTGTCCCGCGCCGACCTCCGCGGCGTCAACCTGAGCGGGGCCATCCTGCGCGGAGCGAATCTCGAGGGCAGCGATCTGCGCGGGGCCAAGCTGCCCGGCGCCGATTTTTCCGGAGCGCGCCTGCGCCAGGCGGACCTGCGCAACACGGACATGACCGAATCGATCCTGGCCGGCGCGGACCTCTCTGAAGCGCAGGCCAGCGGCGTGGAGTTCTTCCGCTGCGACCTCTCGGGCGCCAATTTCCAGCGGGCCCTGCTGCGCAACGCCAATTTCCGCAACGCCACCGTGCACGGCGCCAAATTCACCGGCGCGGACATGGGCGTGGCCATCCTGCGCGAGACCGACCTCAGCCAGGCCGACCTTTCCGGCGTGGACCTCTCGACGGCCCTGCTGCCGCGCGGCTACGCGCTGCAGCCGGAGAAGAAGTAGGCCGCACAGGCTTCCGCCTGTGCCTGCGCAACGTGCAAGAACACAAGCAAAGAGCACAGGTTGAAGCCTGTGCTACTCCGATGACAACGCGCCGCGCGCCGTGGTAGCCTCTCGCGCTGTAGACTAGGTTTGCAGGAACCCGTGGCCGCTTCCACTCCGCTTCCGCCCCTCGATCTGGCTGCCGCACGCGCGCGCGTCCTGGAGATTCTACGCGCCCTGCTCGAAGAGCTGGGCAGCCAGGGCGCCCTGCCGATCCTGTCTCCCGATTCGCACCTCGACCGCGACCTCGGCCTGGGCAGCCTGGAGCGCGTGGAGCTGATGGCGCGCCTGGAAAACGCCTTTGCCGTGCACCTTCCGGACAGCGTGATCGCCGACGCCGGCACCCCGGAGGAAATGGCCCGGGCGCTGCTGCGCCTCCTGCCGGGGGAAGACGGCCCTGGCGCAGCCGCGGGCAGCCCCATTTCCGGAGTGCGCGCCGCGGTGACCGCGCAATTGCTGCATCGCGCAGCCGCGGCGGGCGCCGGGCGCATGGTGGAGGGCGCCGAGACGCTGATGGACGTCTTCCGCCACCGCGCGGTGCACGACGCCGGCCGCGCCCATCTGCACATCAACGAAGAAGGCGCCGAGAGCGGGCAAGAAATCACACTCACGTTCGGCGAGCTGCACGCCGCGGCGCAGCAGTGCGCGGCGGAACTGGCGCGCCGCGGCGTTCCCGCGGGCGGCCGCGTGGCCCTGATGCTCCCGACCTCGCGCGAATTCTTCGTCACCTTCGCCGGGATTCTCCTGGCCGGCGCGGTCCCCGTGCCCATCTACCCGCCGTTTCGCGCGGACCGCATCGAAGAGTACGCCGCGCGCCAGGCGGCCATCCTCAACAATGCCGAAGTCTGCCTGCTCCTGACCTTCCGCCGCGCCGAGGCCGTGGCCCGCCTGCTCCAGCCGCGCGTGCGCTCGCTGGCAGCCGTTGCCGACGCGCGCAAATTTCTCGCCGCCGCGGAAGCCGCGCCGCCCCCCGCGCCCGGCGCACTGCCCGCGCACCTCAGCGGCAGCCGCGCGCGCAAAGGCAGCGACCTGGCCCTGCTGCAGTACACTTCCGGCTCGACCGGCGACCCCAAGGGCGTCATGCTCACCCACGCCAACCTCCTGGCCACCATGCGGGCCATCGGCGAATCCCTGGAGCTGCGCGCCGATGACGTCGGCGTGAGCTGGCTGCCCCTGTACCACGACATGGGGCTGATTGGGGCGTGGCTCACGCTGCTCCATTTCGGCCTGCCCCTGGCGGTGATGTCTCCGCTGGCCTTCCTGACCCGCCCCGAGCGCTGGCTGTGGGCCTTCCAAAAACATCGCGGGACCATCGCCGCCGCCCCCAATTTCGCCTACGAGCTCTGCGTGCGCAAGATTGCGGACCGCGACATCGCCGGGCTGGACCTCCGCTCCTGGCGCGCCGCGCTCAATGGCGCGGAGCCCGTGCACCCAGAAACCCTGGCGCGCTTCGCCGAGCGCTTCGCCCCGCACGGCTTTCGGCCCGAGGCCATGCTCCCGGTCTACGGCCTGGCCGAAGCCGCGCTGGCCGTGACCATGCCCCCGGTGGGCCGCGGCCCGCGCGTGGACCGCATCGAACGCGAAACCTTCGCCGCCGAAGGCCGCGCCGTCCCCGCCGCGGAGGACGACGCCACGGCCATTACCTTCGTCTCCTCGGGCCCCGCCGTGGCCGGCCACGAAGTGTGCGTCGTGGACGAACTCGGCAACGAGCAGCCCGAGCGCCTGGAGGGTTTCCTGTGGTTCCGCGGCCCCTCGGCCACCGCCGGCTACTACCGCAACGTCGCGGCCACCGAAAAACTTTTTCCCGCCGGCCTGCCCGTTCCCGGCGGCGACTTCGCCTGGGTGAATTCCGGCGACCGCGCCTACCGCGCCGAGGGCGAGATCTACATCACCGGCCGCGTGAAGGACATCATCATCAAGGGCGGCCGCAACATCTATCCGCACGAGGTGGAAGAGATGGCCGGGCGCGCCGAAGGCATCCGCAAGGGCTGCGTGGTGGCCTTCGGCTTGCGCGACGCGGGCAGCGGCACGGAAAAACTGGTGATCGTCGCGGAATCGCGCGCCAGCGACGCCGCGGCCCGCGCCCGGATTGCCGCCGCCGTCACCGAGCGCGTGAACGAGGGCCTGGGTTTGCCGCCGGACCGCATCGAGCTGGTGCCCGCCGGCAGCATCCCCAAAACCTCCAGCGGCAAGCTGCGCCGCGACGAAACCAAGCAGCTCTATCTCGACGGCGAGCTCACCGCGCGCAAGCCCCCCGCCTGGCTGCAGATCGCGCGCCTCGGCGCCGCCGGCGCCGCGCGCAGTTCCGTGCGCGGGGTCACCACGGGCTCGCGCCGCGTCCTGCGGACGCTCTACGGCATCTACGCCGCCGTCGTGTTCTTCGTGTGGATCGTCCCGGCATGGACCATCGTGCAGTTCATCCACGACCACCGCGCCGCGGGACGCTACACCTCCGCCGCCGTGAAGCTTTTTCTCGGCCTGGCGGGCTGCCGCGTGCGCGTGGTCAACCGCGAATACCTGGAAGCGCCCGGCGCCAAGATCTACGTCTCCAATCACACCAGCTATTTCGACGTGCTCCCGCTGATGGCCGGCCTCGGGGTGCCCTACCGCTTCGTCTCCAAGATGGAAGTGCACAACATGCCCTTCATCGGCACCTTCCTGAAGAAGATGGGGCACCTGGCCTTCGACCGCAGCAACGCCGAAGCCCGCCTGCAGCAGGAGCAGGAGATGGAAGAGCTGCTGCGCCGCGGCGAATCCATTTTCGTTTTTCCCGAGGGCACGTTCACCAGCGACGACGGCATTCGCCCCTTCCAGCTCGGGGCTTTCAAGGCCGCGGTGGCCACCGGCGTGCCCCTCGTGCCCGTCTCGCTCGCCGGTACCCGCAAGTTCCTCCGCGACGGCACCTTTCTCCCGCGCCCCAGCCGCGTCACCATCACCCTCTCCCCGCCCATCCGCCCGCAGAACTCCAGCATTGCCGCTTCCGGAGAATCCGCGGACTGGCACGAGCTGATCCGCCTGCGCGATGCCTGCCGCACCGCCATCGTCGAGCATTCCGGCGAGTCGTTGCTCTAAGCGGCGCGCGCTCACTGCATCCGGTAAATCACCTCGATGGTTGTCTCCACCTCGACCGCCTGGCCGTTGAGGATCGTCGGGAGGTAGTGCCACTGCCGCACCGCTTCCAGCGCCGACTGGTAGAAAGACGGATCGCCGCTGATCACCTGCAAGGCCTGAATGCTCCCATCAGTGGCAATGATGGCGCGCAGTTCCACGCGCCCGCCGCGGTGGATCTGGCTCATCAGCGGCGGATAGCGCGGCTCGACGCGCCGCACCAGCATGGCCGGCTTCAGCGTGCCGATGATGCGCCGAGTTGTTGGAGTGGTTGCGGGAGGCGGTGGTGGCGGAACGCGGCGCGAATCGTCGCCCGTATACGGAATCCCATGCGGATCGCCCCAGGGAACTCCCGGCCCGACCGGTCCAACGGGAAAATTGAAATCACTGGGCGGCGTTTCGCCGGGTTCGGAGTTTGCTGTGGGAGGATGATTGGGGATCACGTTCGGCGGGCAGAACGCGCAGACCGCCGGGCGCTTTGTGCCGCTCGGGCGCTGCGCCGCGTCCGGTCGACGCTGCGGACTGCCGAATACATCCACGATCCCTTGCCGGCTGCCGGCCAGCGCGATGCGCTCCGAGCTCCAGAGCAGCGGCACCAGGATCACCGCCGCGAGCGCCGCGCCTTGCAGAAACAGTGAAAATCCCAGCGCCTTGCGCCGCGCCCGCTGGGCCTGGGCCAGCTGCGCGGCATCGCCTTCGACCAGACAGCCACTCAGGGAACCGGGAAACTCTTGGCGAACAGCTTGGTGTTGGACAGGCATCGCACACCTCCACAAGAGTTGCCCCGCGAACAGACGCTTTTTCCCGTGGCGCCAGTCTCCGGCCTGCTCGTTCCCTCCGGAAACCGGCGCCGCGTTCGCAGGGTTGCGAGGGTGCGCGCGTCCTCCTAGCGTTGGACACCGCGCCGCGGCACAAGTTCCCCGGGCGGCGGCATACGGACAATGCTGGCGATTCCAAATGATGTGGAAGATTTCCACAATACGCTGATTCTACGGGAGTTAAAATTCTGTACCCGCGACGCTCTGCGCCGCATCTCTGTTAGTGAGAGTCATCCCCAGGAGGAAGTAGCCCCATGACCCGGCAGTACAAAGAGACGGTGGGCGTGCGCCGCACCGGTTGGGCGGCGTTGGACCGCGATCCGCAAGAGGACAAAGTGGAGTTCACCTGTCCGCACTGCGGCGAACGCGGCAGCAAGACGGCGCGTCGCGAACGCGCTCTGTATCACTTCACGGACGGCTTCCTGCAGGATCTGCAAGGCGAGGTCACGCAGTGCCGCTCGTGCGGCCACTCGATGCGCGTCGTCCCGGTAGTGCTCTTGCACGATCAGGACGAAGCACGGCGCTTCGAAGCCGTGTTCAGCGAAGAGCTGGCCACCAGCGCTCCCTGAAGCACGCCGAAACAATTCGGGGCGCAGGCACCTGGCCGGGCCCCATTGCTTGCGCAGAACTATACCTGCCTGCTGCTAACGCTCATCGCGATCGCCATCATCCCAATCGCGCCCGTGGTGCCGGCGCCGCCCCTCCTCGCGCCGGCGCTCCTGCTCCTGCCAGCAGCGCTCGCGCTCCTCGCGCAGCTCATGCCGCCAGTGATTCGCTTGCCGGCTGTAGTAGCCGTGGCGCTCGATGACGATTTCCAGTTTCCACGCGGCGCGCTGCACGCGGCGCTGGCAATCCGTCCGGTCGTGCGCTTGCGCGCTGCCGGCGCCCGCGAACAGGAAAAAGCCGCCCAGTACCGCCGCGGCCAGGGCCGCCTGCCCGAATCGTTTCTGCATGGAATCGCGCAATGCGTGCATGAACCCCTCCCGGGCTATTCCTCCCGGGCGGGGGCGGGGGAATGTCTGATTCATCGAACACGGCGGCAGGGAAAAACTCTCGCGGGGAGTGGGAGGGTGAAAACTTTTGTTGTTTATGCAGCAGCGCCGTGCGGAATTTATCCCGGCCATGCCGGAAGGCTGAGGCTACCAGATGATGCCAAAAGACAGGCCTCAGTACGCTTGCAGGAAGGAATCGAGCTTCATGTGGTACTTCTCGAGGCCGCCGCGGATGTGGTCGAATGCTTCGTCCACGGTATCCGCGAACTGCAGCAGCTTGTACTCCTCCTCGCGGATTGTGCCCCAGCGCAGAAAGGCCTTCCAGTTCATCACTTCATCCCAGTATTTGCGGCCATAGATCAGCACGATGTTGTGCCGGGGGATCTTCCCGGTCTGCAGCAGCGTGAGCATCTCCCACAGTTCGTCCATGGTGCCGAAGCCGCCGGGAAACACGATCAGGGCCTTGGCGATCTGCGCGAACCACAGTTTGCGCATGAAGAAATAGTGGAAATTGAAGCTCAGCTCCGGACTGATGAAAGGATTCGCGTACTGTTCGTGGGGCAGCTCGATGGACAGACCGATGGACTTCCCGCCGGCTTCGATAGCCCCGCGGTTCGCGGCCTCCATGATGCCCGGGCCGCCGCCGGAGCAGATCACGAAACGCCGCGGCTTGGGACCGAGGGTCAGCGCCCAGGTGGTGATCTTGTGCGAGAGCTGGCGCGCCTCTTCGTAGTAGCGCGACATTTCGACCGAGCTCTTCGCGTGACGCAGCGCCGCGCGGTGTGCCGGGCGTTCCGCCGCAGGCAGCTTGGCTTCGCGCACATGCTTCAGCCGCGTCAGGCGGGCCGCCGCCGTCTCGTGCGCTTCGATGCGCGCCGAGCCGAACATCACGATGGTGTCGCCGATACCTTGCTTCTTGAGCTGCACCAGAGGATGGAGATATTCGGAGAGGATACGGATCGGCCGCGCGGGAATGCTTTTCAAGAATCTTGCATCTTCGTGAGGCGCGGGCGGTGCATGCGTCGGCTTCGGGCGGGAATGGGACATGGGGCTTCCTCCAGAATGCAGCGACATTCATTCTAGGAGCTGGTGTGACCCGCGGCAACGATTCCCGCCGCCCCTGCGTCCTATTGGGTACACTGCAATAGCACGGATGGACCTAGTTCCGACCCGCTCGGGGGTCTACGCTGCCAGGGAGCCCGCCATGAAGCCACTCTCGACTTCTACCTTGACCCTCCTGCTGCTGGGGCTTTCCCTAGCCGCCGCCCCTCTCCGCGCGCAGGCCCCCGCTGGCCCCCTGCCCCCCGAGCCCGGTACCCCCCTGCAGGAGGCGCCGCAGGCCAAAGCGCCGCGCATTCAGGTGCGCGTCTCCCTGGTGAGCACCCCGGTGACCGTACGCGACAAGAGCGGCCAGATGATCCACAACCTCGCGGAAAACGAGTTTCGCGTCCTGGATAACGGCGTCCCGCAGAAGATCACGCACTTCGATCTCGGCGGCGACCCGCTCTCCCTCGTCCTCCTCATCGAGAACAGCTCGCGCGTCGCCCCGCTGCTCCCGGAGCTGCGCAAGACCGGCATACTCTTCACCCAGACGGTCATGGGCCCCACTGGCGAAGCCGCCGTGGTCACCTTCAACGATTCCGTCGACAAGTTGCAGGATTTTTCCGCGGATGCCGAGAGCATCGAGAAGACCATCGCGCAGCTGAAAGCCGGCACCTCCGGCGCGAAACTCTTCGACGCCATGGCCGTGGCCGTGGAGATGCTCTCCGGCCGCGGCAATACCACGGCTGCGGGCGCGCCGGCCGGCGTTCCCACGCGCCGCCGCGTCCTCCTCGTGGTCTCCGAAGCCACCGACGCGGGCAGCGAGTCCAAGCTCGGCGAAGTCCTGCGCCAGGCGCAGCACGCCAACGTCACTATTTACAGCGTGGGCCTCTCCACCACCCGCGCCCAGTTGCAGGCCGAACCCCGGCAAACCACGCCGCAGATCACCCCGCCGGGCACCTTCCCGCAGCCTCCGCAGCCCGGCACGGTGCAGACCCCCACCAGCGAGCAGCAGCGCTACGGCAACATCGACCTCATGGCTTTAGTCGTCTGGGCCATCAGCCACGTGAAAGGCCAGGTAAAAGATCACGCCCTGGAAGTCGCCACCACCGCCACCGGGGGCATGCATGTCGCCACCTTCCGCGACCGCTCCATCGAGAAGGCCATCGATGAGATCGGCGGCGAGCTGCACTCCCAGTACACCCTCAGCTACACGCCCAGCGGCGCCAGCGACTACGGCTACCACGAAATTAAAGTGGAAATTTCCCGCCCCGGCCTGAAGGTCCGCGCCCGCCCCGGCTACTACCTCGCCGCTCCGGAAAGCTGACGATCCGGCGAGGAGGATCGGCATCCGGAGGAGCATCGCGACGAAGGGTCTCTCCCTGTCGCGCACTGCTTATCTGTTGAAAGCATCGCGGTCACACGTGAAATTGTTCAGAGCATCTGCTGCCAGAAGGCGGACTCGCGCGAGGCCAGCACCGCGTCTTTGCGCGCGTTCCAGCGCAGGAAATGCGGCGTCTTGGTGTGCCGCGCGTGGTCCTCGCGGCTGGCCCACACTTCGTGCAGCAGCAACGCGCCGGGGGCATCCGCCGCGCGGTACAAGTCGAAGCGCAGGCAGCCCTCTTCGCGGCGCGTGGGGGCCACCAGGGCGCGCAGTTCGGCCTCCAGCAGCGTGGCCTGCCCTTCCTTGGCGCGCAGAATCACGATCAGCGTCTCGGCGCCCTTCGGCAGCCGCGCGCTCTTCCCCGCGGCGCGCCTGCGCCTGGGGGCCCGCTTCTTCCGTGTGCGTGTGCTCATGGCGCGGGATTCTACTCCAAAACGCTCTTCGGCGCTTCCTGTAGCACAGGCTTCAGCCTGTGCCGGCACAGCGTCCCCTGCCGGCAGAGAAGTGCGCACAGGCTCCCGGCCGAGCCGGGGCCAGTTCGGTCTGGGGGTACAAAGGCAGGAACCCGCTCAGGTGGCCGGGACGAAAATCCGCGGCGGCACCAGCCCTCCGAAGATCTCTTCGTAGTCGTAGGCCCCGGTTTCGTTCTTCTTGTAGGGCATGAAGCATTCCATGGAGGTGCCGTCGGCAGCTTCCAGGGAAATGGCGATGGCGCTGACCTTTTCGCCTTCCGCTTCTTTCGCCACCAGCACGTCGCAGCAGATCGCCCCGGCGCGGCACTCCCCGCGCTGCGCCGCTTCGCGCAGGCTCTCCACCAGCAGCTCCACCAGTTCCGCCGGGGGCAAACTCTCGGCCTCGGGCTTGGCCGCGAATCCGCGGACCTGGCCCTGCGCATCCATGGTTCCGGCAAACGGCGGAAACGATCCGCGCTCGGTGAGTACCTGCTGGGCAAAGGGGATCAGGGCTCCGAGCAGATTGCTGAGGTCCTCACGGCTCATTGCAGTGCTCCTTGGAAACGCGCTCTTCCGCAGAGCGTGAGCCGGGCCGCTTGAAAAAGCTGGGCCGGCGCCCTTTGAAGGAAGCGTATCTTACGCCTGCCCGGCAGGCCGCGCATTCTTTTTCTTGCCGCGCGGATGGTAACGGCGCCCTGTAGCGCGGGGCGCCAGCCCCGCGGCCTTTTCTTCGCATGCCGCGGCCGCCGCGAACCCCCCGCACGGCTCCCGCTGGTCGCCCTGCGCTACAGCGCCAACGCCAGGGTGCGGGCCAGAGCAGGGTTGCCGCTATTTCTTCACTTCCTCGTGATCTTCTTCCTGGAGTCCGGCGGCCGCGGCCACGCTGTCGTCCCCGTCGAGGCGCAGCAGGCGCACGCCCTGCGTGGAGCGCCCGGCCTCGCGGATTTCGTTGGCGTGCACGCGGATCACTTTGCCGTGCTCGGTGATCAGCATCACGTCGGATTCTTCGGTCACCTGCAGCGTGCCCACCACCGAGCCGTTGCGTTCGGTGGTCTTCATGTTCACCACGCCCTTGCCGCCGCGCGAGGTGATGCGGTATTCCGCGAGCGGGGTGCGCTTGCCGTAGCCTTTTTCGGAAACCGTCAGCATCAGCGTGGTCAGCGAATCCTTGATGTGCTCGTTTTCCAGTTCCTCGAGATTTTGCGTCGTCGTCTGGTGCTCCTTGGCGATGATCTCGAAGTCCGGCTGCACCGCGTCCATGCTCACCACGTAATCGTCCTTGTCGAGATCCATGCCGTTGACCCCGCCCGCCGCGCGGCCCATCGAGCGCACTTCCGTCTCCCGGAAGAGAATGGCCTGGCCCTCGTGGCTCGCCAGGAAGATCATCTGCTTGCCGTCGGTCAGCTTGGCCCCGATCAGCTCGTCCTTGGCCTCCAGGCTGATGGCGATGATCCCCGTCGAGCGCGGGTTGGAGAATTCCGTCAGCGCCGACTTCTTCACCGTCCCATTCTTCGTGGCCAGAAAGACGAAGCGGCCCTCTTCCTCCAGGTTGTGCGCCGCCACCAGCGCCGTCAGCTTCTCGTCCTCCTGGAATTTCACCAGGCTGGAGATGGCCTTGCCGCGCGTGGCCGCCGCCGCTTCCGGCAGCTCGTACACCTTGAGCCAGTACACCCGGCCCTTGGAGGTGAACAGCAGAATGTAGCTGTGCGCCGAAGCGACGAAGAGATATTCGACGAAATCCTCTTCCTTGGTGCGCGCCCCGATGCGCCCCTTGCCCCCGCGCGACTGGTGCCGGTAGGTGTCCACCGCCGTGCGCTTGATGTATCCGGCGTGGCTCACGGTGATAAGCATGTCCGTGTCCGCGATCAGGTCTTCCAGCTTGATCTCGTCCACCTTGTCCACGATCTGCGTGCGCCGGTCGTCCCCGTAGGTCTTCTGGATCTCGCGCAGCTCGCTGACGATCACCTGCTTCAGCTTTTTCTCGCTGCCCAGGATTTCCCGCAGTTCGGCGATGCGCTCGCGCAGCTGCTTCAGTTCCTTGAGAATGTCGTCGATGGAGAGCTGCGTCAGGCGGTGCAGTTGCAATTCCAGGATGGCATCGATCTGCAGGTAGGAGAGCCCGGCCGGCGCCGTGAGCCCGTATTTCTTGCGGTCCACGGTGACGCCCGCCAGTTTCTTCTCCACGCCCTTCTCGTTGACCACCACCTGCGTGTTGCTGAAATACTTGAACAGGTTTTCCCTGGCCTCCGCGCGGTTCGCCGATCCGCGGATGATGCGGATGACGTTGTCCAGGTGATCCAGGGCGATCTGGTAGCCCAGCAGGATGTGCTCGCGCTCCTCGGCCTTGCGCAGGTCGAAGCGCGTGCGCCGCACGATGACGTCGCGGCGGTGCTCGATGAACAGGCGGATGAACTCCAGCAGCCCCAGTTCTTTCGGCTGCCCCCCGACGATCGCCAGCAGGATCATGCCGAACGATTCCTGCATCTGCGTGTGCTTGAAAAGATTGTTGAGGATGAGCTGCGACTCTTCGCCGCGCTTGAGCTCGATGACGATGCGCATGCCGTCGCGGTCGCTCTCGTCGCGCACGTCGGAGATGCCTTCGATCTTCTTGGTCTGCACCAGGTCGGCGATGCGCTCGATCAGCTTGGACTTGTTCACCTGGTAGGGAATTTCCGTCACCACGATGTTCTCGCGGTCCTTCCCGGCGTCCTCGATCGCCGCCTTGGCGCGCATGGTGAAGCTGCCGCGCCCCGTCTTGTAGGCCTGCTCGATGCCTTCGCGCCCCGCGATGTATCCGCCCGTCGGCAGATCCGGCCCGGGCACCAGCTTCATCACCTCTTTCAGCGTGGCTTCCGGCTTTTCCACCACCAGCACGGTGGCTTCGACGATTTCGCGCAGGTTGTGCGGCGGGATGTTCGTGGCCATGCCCACCGCGATGCCGCTGGCCCCGTTCACCAGCAGATTCGGCACGCGCGTCGGCAGGACCGTGGGCTCCTGCTCGGTTTCGTCGAAGTTCGGCAGGAAGTCGACGGTTTCCTTCTCGATGTCCGCCAGCAGCTCTTCCGCGATTTTCGCCAGGCGCGCTTCCGTGTAGCGCATCGCCGCCGGCATGTCCCCGTCCACCGAGCCGAAGTTGCCCTGGCCGTCCACCAGCGGATAGCGCAGGTTGAAGGGCTGCGCCATGCGCACCAGCGCGTCGTATACCGGCGAGTCGCCGTGCGGGTGGAACTTGCCCAGTACTTCGCCGACGATCTTCGCGCACTTGCGGTAGGACTTCGTGGACGTCAGCCCCAGCTCGTACATCCCGAAGAGGATGCGGCGGTGCACGGGCTTCAGCCCGTCGCGCACGTCGGGCAGCGCGCGGCCGATGATCACGCTCATGGCGTAGTCGAGATAGGACTTCTTCATCTCGGCTTCGATATCCACCGGCAGCATTACGGATGTATTTGTCTCGTCAGCCATTGTTCCTCGTCTATTTTCCTGTCGCTTATGCAGCGCCGGCCTTCAGGCCGGCATCTCCTCGGTCATTCCGAGCACAGCGAGGAATCTCTCTTCGCTGCGTGATTCGTGAAACCCTTCACTACCCGAAATTCGCGGTGGCTTTAACCTGCTCGCTCGTGTTTCGAATTTCGTTTTTCGAGTTTCGTCATTTCCCCCGCGCCAGCCGCTCCACCACGTACGCCTTCACCGTGTCGAACGCGTCCGCCGCGTTGGTAAACCGCCGCGCCGCGAAATACTCCTCCAGCTCCCGCAAAAACGCATCGCGCTCGGCCGCGCCCGCGAATTCCACCGCCACGCCGCGCTCGCTATCCGGCGCCGCGCTCGGCGTCGCGCGAAACCCGCTGCAGCTCAGTCCCCGCAGCCCCGGCTCCGTCGTCCACCCCAGTTGATACCGCATCCCCACGCACCATTTCTCAAACCTGTCATTGCTTAAATGTCCAGATTCACGACTTCCAGGGCGTTGTCCTCGATGAACTTGCGGCGGTCCTCGACGTTTTCACCCATGAGCGTGGTGAAAATCTTCTCCGCCTCCACCACGTCCTCCAGCTTCACCTGCAGCAGCGTGCGCGAGTCCGCGTTCATCGTCGTTTCCCACAACTGCTCGGGGTTCATCTCCCCCAGGCCCTTGAACCGGGTGATGGCGAAGTCCCGTTTGGCGTCCTCCAGGATGTAGCTGAGCACGTCCTGCGCCTTTTCCTTGCTCACCTTGTCCCCGTTGCGCGCCACCGTGAACGGCGGGTAGTTATACTCCCCCACCTGCTTGGCCAGCGTGCGCATGCGCTTGTATTCCGCGGTCGAAGCGAGCGCCCAGTTGATCTTGGTATGGTGCGGCGCCCCGAACTGGATCTCGTGCAGGCTGTGCTCTTCGTCGAACACAATCTTCCCGTCGAGCTTGAGCTTGGACTTTTCCACGGCCTTCAGCAGCTTCTCCAGGGCCTTCTTGTCCTCGAAATCCGTCTTCTTCTCCAAACCGCTTTCCGCCAGCAGTTCCACGAGGCCCGCTTCGCGCAGCCGCCGCCCCAGCTTGGCGGCCACGGCTTCGTATTCCTGCACGTTCAGCAGGAAGGAGGTCAGCCCCGCGCCCTGCAGGCTCACGCCTTCCCGGGCCTTCACCACGTGGTCTTCCGTGGCCCGCTTCATCAGTTCGCGCGTGAATTCCCGCTCGTCGCGGATGTAGCGCTCGCTCTTGCCGCGCTTCACGCGGTACAGGGGCGGCTGCGCGATGTAGATGTGCCCGCGTTCGATCAGCTCCTTCATGTGCCGGAAGAAGAAGGTCAGCAGCAGCGTGCGGATGTGCGAGCCGTCCACGTCCGCGTCGGTCATCAGGATGATCTTGTGGTAGCGCAGCTTGCCCGCGTCGAAATCGTCCTTGCCGATGCCCGTGCCCAGCGCGGTGATGATGCAGCGGATTTCCTCGTGCCCCAGCATCTTGTCGTAGCGCGCCTTCTCCACGTTCAGGATCTTGCCCTTCAGCGGCAGGATCGCCTGGTACTTGCGGTCGCGCCCCTGCTTGGCCGAACCGCCGGCCGATTCCCCCTCGACCACGAACAGCTCGCAGCGCGCCGGATCGCGTTCCTGGCAGTCCGCCAGCTTGCCCGGCAGCCCGCTGGAATCCAGCGCGGACTTGCGCCGCGTCAGCTCCCGCGCCTTGCGCGCCGCCTCCCGCGCCCGCGCCGCCTCGATGCATTTGCCGATGATGCGCCGCGCCACGGTGGAGTGCTTGTCGAACCAGTCGCCCAGCTTTTCGTTCACCAGTTGCTCGACGTCGCCCTTGATGTCGCTGTTCAGCTTGCCCTTGGTCTGCCCTTCGAACTGCGGCTGCGGCAGGCGCACGCTGACCACCGCCACCAGCCCTTCGCGCACGTCGTCGCCGTTGATGGTGACCTCGTCCTTCTGTTCCTTCAGCATGCCCGCCGCCGCCGCGAAGTTGTTGATCGTGCGCGTCAGCGAGGACCGGAAGCCCGAGAGGTGCGTGCCTCCGTCCACCGTGTTGATGGTGTTGGCGAAGGCGAAGACGTTTTCCCCGTAGGTGTCGTTGTACTGCAGCGCGATCTCGATCTCCACGTTCCCGCGCTTGCCTTCGATGTAGATCGGCGAATCGTGCAGCACCGTCTTTCCGCGGTTCAGGTGCTTCACGAACTCCCCGATGCCTCCGGTGAACCGGAACTCCGCCGTCTTTTCCGTGCGCTCGTCGGCCAGCGTGATCTTCAGGCCCTTGTTCAGGAAGGCCAGCTCGCGCAGCCGCTGCGAGAGCGTGTCGTAGCTGTACACCGTCTTCTCGAAAATGGCCGGATCGGGGTGGAAAGTGATCTTCGTGCCCGTCTTGCGCGTCTTGCCGGTCTGCTTCAGCTTGGAAGTCGGCTTGCCCTTCTCGTAGGTCTGCTCCCACACCGCGCCGTCGCGCGAAATCTCCAGCTCCAGCCAGTCGGCCAGCGCGTTCACCACCGAGACGCCTACGCCGTGCAATCCGCCGGAAACCTTGTACGTGTCGCTGTCGAACTTGCCGCCGGCGTGCAGCACCGTCATCACCACCTCCGCCGCCGGGCGCTTCTCCGTCGCGTGCATGTCCACCGGGATGCCGCGCCCGTTGTCCACCACGGTCACCGAGTTGTCGGCGTGCACCGTGACGTTGATCTCGTCCGCGTACCCGCCCATGGCCTCGTCCACCGAGTTGTCCACCACTTCCCACACTAGGTGGTGCAGCCCCATCTCGCCCGTCGAGCCGATGTACATGGCGGGACGCAGGCGCACCGCTTCGATCCCGCCCAGCACCTTGATGGACTTGGCGTCGTACTGGTGGCCCGGCGCTTTCCCGGTTACTGTCTCGTTGGCCGCTTCGCGGCCACCGTTAACTTTGTCACCCATGAGCTCTCCTGACGAACCATTGCCGCGCGCCACGCGTTCCCCGCCGCTCGGAACGAACGCGTGCGCAAAAAATCCCGCGAAAAATTCTGCACTGCAGTTTCTGCCTATCAGGGGAAGGCGTGCTTGCGGAATGCTCCCGACGTCGCCTTACCCTTTGTCCCGATGCGTTCCATCGGAATCGTAGGGTCCCTTGCTTCATCCCGTCGCGCGCAGCGCGACGTGGCGAAGACTTACAATTTCCAGGCTCGTTTCACTTCCTCGGCTCCTGGCGCAGAGCCGTAAAGCGAAAGTAAATCGCCTGGCCGACGTGTCCCGATTTTCCGGGGACGAGCCGTTCAGAGGACACCGAACTGCCCAACAACTACATTCAAAGTGTACCCGATCCAGGCCATTTTCTCAAGGCCGCGATTCATCCTTTTGCGCCTATAACGTTTTATTTTTCTGTTACTTAGAGGCAAGACGGAGAAGAAAGTTGGAGGTTTTGCGCTCTCCTTCAGCATCCCTCTTTTCCGCGCTCCTCAGCAGGCCGCGAAAGAGGATATTCGATGTAGCGCGCCGTTTCTTCCGCCACCTCCCGGCCGCAGAGATGTTCCACCACGGCGAACGCCATTTCGATTCCCGCGGAAACTCCCGCCGAGGAAAATATTTTGTCGAAGACCACGCGTTGGTCGCGCAGCACGGTCACTCCAGCGTTCATTGACTCCAGGAAATCGCAGGCGCCCCAGTGGGTCGTGGCCCGCCGGCCCTGGAGCAATCCTGCCTTGGCGAGTACTAGGGCACCGGTGCAGACCGACGTCAGCAATTCGCAGGAACCGGCCTGCCGGCGAATCCACGCCAGTGTCTCTTCGTCCGTGAGGAGCGGCCGCGTCCCGAATCCACCCGGCACGACGAGAATATCGATGCGCGGAGCGTCGCGGAAAGACCACGAGGGTATGACCTGCAGATCTCCGGTGGTGCGGATGGGCGCTTTTGTCCTGGCTACGGTGAAAACGTAGAAGGGAGCGCTCTCGTCCGATCGGCGCGATTCCACACCCGGAAGGAGCCGAGTGCGGGAAAAAACTTCGAAAGGCCCGGCAAAATCGAGGACCTCGACGTCGTCAAAGAGAAGAATGCCGACGTTGAGCTTCTCCATCAAATCCTCATGGGCATGATGATGTAGCGGTAGCGGTAATTCTCGTCGGCCAGCGGCCGCAGTTGCCCGGCGGACTGCTCGTCCTTGAGCTCGATGCTGATCGGCCCTTCCGCCGCGGCGGCTAGAAAATCCAGCATGTACTGGGCGTTGAAGCCGATGGCCAGCGGCTCGCCTTTATATTCCTTGTCGATCGTTTCCTTGGCCTCGCCGTACTCCGGGCTCTGCGCGGAGATCTCCACGCCTTCCTTGGACACCGCGAATTTCACGGCGTGCGAGCGCTGATCGGCCAGTTGCGAAACGCGGCGCACGGCATCGCTCAACTCCGCGCGCTCCAGCACCACCGTGCGATTGTTCTCCTTCGGCAGCACCGCCTCGTAATTCGGGAATTGCCCGGTGAGGATCCGCGAGATCAGCAGCCGGTGCCCGGCCTGGAAGAAGAGGTGGCTCTCGTCCTTGGCGAAATCCATGTGCGCGTCGGAGCCCGACGCAGCCGCGAGCTTCTCGACTTCGTCCATGGCCTTCTTGGGAATCAGCACGCGCACTTCGCCGTTCAAGCCGGCCAGCTTCTGATCCGTCTCCGCCAGCGCCAGGCGGTGCCCGTCGGTGGCCACCATGGCCAGGGTGTCCGGCTTCAGGATCATCAGCCCGCCGTTGAGCGTGTAGCGCGACTCCTCCATGGAGATGGCGAATTTCGTCCGCCCGATCAGGCTCTCCAGCACCGCGGCGGGAATCTTCACCAGGGCGTGCGGCATCGCCGGGATGGCCGGGAAATTTTCCTTGGCCATGCCCACCATCTTGTACTTTTTCTTGTCGCTGACGATCTCCACCCAGTGGTTCTCGAGCAGCTTGAACTTGATATCGCCCTCGGGGAGCAGGCGCACCAGGTCCAGCAGTTTCTTCGCGGGGATCGTCCCGGCGCCCTCTTTCTTGATCTTGGCTTCACAGGAGGTGCGGATGCTCAGTTCCAGGTCCGTCGCCGTGATCGTCAGGCGCGCTCCCGTGGCCTCCACCAGCAGGTTGGACAGGATGGGGATGGTGGTCTTGCGCTCCACGACACCCTGCGTCGTGGTGAGTTCATTCAACAGCGCGGATTTAGTGACGCTGAATTCCATCGCTTGATTTTCCTCGTGTGCGGTTCCAGGTGCGGCCATCGGCTGCTTCCCTCGGCACTGCTCTGCAGCCGTACTCTACTCGTTTTTGGCCAAAGTATAAAGCGTGTCCCATCAAAACAGCCTGTGGAAATGGCTATCCTCCCGGGCTTCCCTATTTACCAAGCCTCTCCGGGTCTCCTTGCCGTTGCGCCAACTCTCCGACATAAGCGGTTTTTTCACAGCTTGCGATACACACAGCTCAAGAAGTATCTTCATCAAAGCAGTTTTATTCTTAACTCGAAAAAGAGCTTGTTGTTGTGATGATGCCTGTGAGTCCGTGGAAAACTATGGAACAGACTCGCAGTGTGAGGCTTGCCGGAAAATTGCCATGTGTCCGCAATGTGCGTATCGCGGAAAATTCCACCCCACCCCACGCTTGACCCGCAAAACACAAAATTCCCTCCACGCCTCCAACAATCCTTCCGCAGCTTGTTCAGCGCTTCTGCACACGTTTTCCTCCGCCTGTGCCCGGCAAAAAATACCACTCTGCGGAGACCGCAGTCGCTGGGTAAGTAAGTAGCAGCGATGAGACGGCAGTTTGCGGGGAGAATAAGGAATTCACGAGAGGATACTCCTCCGGCACCCAGAACAACTCCCCGAGCTGCCGGACCAAATACCCGTGTGCGGGTTATTGCAGGACGTCTAGCAGGCGCGTGATTGTGCGGTTTAAGTCTTTGTCGCTCTTGCGCTGTTCTTCGATCTTGTTGATCGAATGCAGCACAGTGGTGTGGTGCTTGCCGCCGAACTGCCGGCCGATCTCCGGCAGCGAAGCCGTGGTCAGCTGCTTCACCAGATACATGGCTACCTGGCGCGGGAAGGCGATGGCCCGGGTGTTGCTGCGCACCTTCAGATCCTGGTCGCGCAGGTTGTAGTGCTCGCACACGCGCTTCTGAATCACCTCGATAGTGACCCGCTTTTCCTGCGTGGCGATGATGTTCTTGAGCACCTGCTGCGCCGTGGCCAGGGAAACGATGGTGCCCGTCAGCGAGGTGTAGGCGATCAGCCGCGTCAGCGCCCCTTCCAGTTCGCGCACGTTGGACTTGATCGAGCGCGCGATGAATTCCGCCACGTCGTTGGGCAGCGGGAAGCGGTCATTCTCCGCCTTCTTCTGGAGAATGGCGATCTTGGTCTCTAGGTCGGGCGGCGCGATGTCCGCGATCAGACCCCATTCGAAGCGCGAGCGCAGGCGCTCTTCGATCGAATTGATCTCCTTGGGCAGGCAATCGGAGCTGATCACGATCTGCTTCTGCTGTTCGTAAAGCGAATTGAACGTGTGGAAGAACTCTTCCTGGGTGCGCTCTTTCCCGGCGATGAACTGAATGTCGTCCACCAGCAGCACGTCCACGGTGTGGAAGCGGTCCCGGAAGCTGATCATGCGGTCGAAGCGCAGCGAATTGATCACTTCAATCGTGAACTTTTCCGCGCTGATGTAGGTCAGCCGCGCTGCCGGATTGCGCTTCTTGATGGTGTGTCCGATGGCGTGCATCAGGTGCGTCTTGCCCATGCCCACTCCGCCGTACAGGAACAGCGGATTGTAGGCTTTCGAAGGTTGCTCGGCCACCGCCCGCGCTGCGGCATGCGCAAAAGCGTTGGACCCGCCCACGACGAAGGTGTCGAAGGTGTACCGGGTGTTGAGTTGGTACTCGGCGTTGTCGAAGTCCAGCTTGGACTGCCGGATCGGCACCACCGGCGCCACGCTGTGCGCCGGCGCGGCCTCTTCTTCGGTGCAGACGTATTGCACTTGCGCGGTGGGCAGACCAATCTGGTGCAGAACCGCCTTCACGATCTCCCCGTAAGTCTGCGTCAGCACCCGGCGGAAGACCACCTTAGGCACATGCACAAACAGTGTTCCATTTTCAACACGCTCCAGCCGCGTGGGTTGGAACCAGGTCGAGAAGGTGTTGGTGTTCACCCGGGGTTTGACGTGCTCGAGGAACTTGTCCCAGGTATTTATCGCGTTAGTCATCGGATCCAGATCGAAATTTGGAGCTGCATTTAAAGCATGCCCCTTCCCAGCATCATTTCCACAAGTGTGGAAAAGCTGTGGAAGCTTATCCCCTGCCATTTTCGTCGGGCTTCGAGAGTCTTATCCGAACCGCAATGGGTTACTGTGCCCCTGATTGCTCCCCCGCGGCTCGGTTCAGGTCGCCGACTCACAACACTCGCTTGTGAGATGCGGGCGGATTGTCTCCGATTGGCTGGACGGGGGCAAGCGAAAAGTGTGCGAAGGGATTCACCGTGGTTCACACGCCGTCCACAGCTTTTCCACAAGCCTCAAAGCGGGGCATTTGACCGCAAATCGTCAATGTTTATAAGGCTATTTACAATTTTCGCGGCTCCGCGCGAGTTCCTGCGCCTTTTTCGAGCACTCTCGCGCATCGTGCCTGCCGCTCATCTCGGCTTGTCCGGGCGCGCGAATTCGTATACCCCCAGCGGGTCGCTCCCGATCAGCAGCCGCTGCGCTTCGATCAGGATGCTCGTGGCTTCGAGCCGCGCTCCTTCCGGCGTATACAGCCGGTATGTGGAGCGGCGGTTCCCATCGCGGTCGAAATGGAAAAGGGTGTTTTCCAACGCTATCCACACCTCCCCGCTAACCGGGTCCACCCCCACGGCCGTCAGCACCCTCTTAAACGTGGGCGAATCCCCCCGTTTTTCCTGCCTCTGGATCTCCCGCCGGATGGCCTGGGCCTTGGGCAGGACGTCCAGGCTGGTCACCTGGATCTCCGTTTTAGAGTAGCCCTGGCGGTCGAACACTCGCACCGTGGGCTCGGGCAGGTAGTCGAAGGCGTAGTAGAGGTGGTCCTGGGCATCTCTGGCCAGCCGGCCAATGTTCAGAAAGCGGTTGAGGTCCTTGCGCTCGGCAATATCCGCGGGGTCCCCGAATTCCCGCACCTCCCGCCCATTCAGGTCGAAGACGGTCACCAGGTGCGGCCCGCGCAGCGTGGAGACGGCAACCTCACCCCCGGACAGGCTCGCCAGCGAGATGGGCATGGCCACCGGAATGGTCCGCAGCAGTTCCCCCGCGGGCGAGAAGATCTTGACCGCATCGGCCCCGCGGTCGGCCACATAGATGCGCCCCGCGGCGTCCACATCGCAATCCTCGCCGAAGAGGATGGGCGGCTTAACCCGGGCGGGAACACCCGTCTGAACGGCGCTGGAGAGCTGCAGCAGGGTCTTGCCCGCGGCATCGAAGACCGTCAGCCCCGGAGCCGGCGAGGCCAGCACGTAGTAGTGGCCCGCGGCGTCGCGCTTGATCGCGCGCAGCCCCGGCCCGATCCCCGGAAACAGCCGCTGCGTCGCCGTCAGCGTGTCCGCGTCATCTATCGCTGTGACCGCGAAGCGGTCAACGTCCTGCGCCAAGGCGCATGACGCCGCGCCCGCCAGCAGAGACACCGCCACAATCATTCGGAGAAGGAAACCCACACCCTGTCGCATGCTTCTTCAGATTACATCGCCGCCGCGCAGGTTGCCCGCAATTCCCCCCTGGTTGCGTTGACCGCTTCGCGGTCACACAGATCGTTGACCGCTTCGCGGTCACACAGATCCAGGACACAAACTTTCCGTTCCCGCAGTTGACAACTTCCCGGCGCTCCTATAACTACAGCGCAGGAGCACTATCCCATGAAAACCAAACTGTTCCTGGCCGTCCTTCTGACTTTGGCTGGCGTCGTCTATGCCCGGCAGCCCGCCGCCAAGCCCGCCGCTGTCGAGCAGGAAATCCGCGATCTGGAAAAGAAGTTCAACGACACTTACGCCGCCAATGACCTGCCCCGCTATTTCGCCTTCTACGCCGCCGACTTCACGCAGTGGCTGCCCGAGGGCCGCACCGACCTGCCCACCTACCAGAAGGATTGGACCACGTACATCCGCAGCGGCAACCGCGTCGAAGCCGCGGAGATCTCCGACCTGCACGTGCAGATCGGCCCCAGCCAGGACACCGCCGTCGCCAGCTACCTCTTGCATGTGCGCACGCGCACGGCGCAGGGGCCGGTGACCGACGAGGACTTCCAGGAGAGCGACGTCTTCTTCAAACGCGGCGGCGCGTGGAAAATCGTGCACCTGCACTACTCCCCCGCGCCAAAGAAAGAAACCAAGTAAGGCCGCTCACCAGCACTGGCCACACTGCAACCCGCGGTCATCCCGAGCGAAGGGCCGATGATGCTTAGCGGCCCGGAGCCGATCGATATCGGATTCCGGCCTTGGCGGAGCTCTCTCGACCCGGCTGGAAAGGATCTCTCCTAATCGATGTGGAAGCAGAGGCGCGCGATGGAGCGCGCGCGCAGGCGCCCAGCGGCGTTGCGCGCGCCGTCGTCATCGGTTTCCACCAGCACCGTGTTCATCTGCACGTCGCCGGAGGCCACGTCGAACTTCGTGGGCATGGCGTCCAGGAAGCGCTTGATGATGTTCGCGCGGTCCATCCCGATGATGCCCTCGTGCGGCCCGGTCATGCCCACGTCGGTGATGTACGCGGTACCCTGCGGCAGCACGCGCTCGTCCGCGGTGGTTACGTGCGTGTGCGTGCCCACCACGGCGCTCACTCGCCCGTCGAGATACCAGCCCATGGCGATCTTCTCGCTGGTGACCTCCGCGTGCATATCCACCAGGACAAAAGCCACTTCCGGCGGCAGCTTGGCCAGCTCCCGGTCCGCGGTGCGGAAGGGATCGTCAATGGCCGGCATGAACACCCGCCCCTGCAGGTTCAGCACCGCGTAGGACACGCCGTTCTTCGCCGTGCCCACATATACCCCGCTCCCCGGATTGCTCTCCGGAAAATTCGCCGGGCGCAGCAGCTTCGGCTGGTGCGGAATGTGCTCCAGGATCTCGCGCCGGTCCCAGCTGTGATTTCCCCCGGTGAGCACGGCGATCCCCGTTCCCAGCAGCTCTTCCGCGAGCCGCGGCGTGATCCCGAAACCCGAGGCGGAGTTCTCCCCGTTGGCGATGACCAGATCGATGCCGTGATGCTCCACGATGTCCGCCAGGCGGTCGTGGACGATGCGCCGGCCCGGGGAGCCGACTATGTCGCCGATGAATAGGATGCGCATAAAAAACGGAGCAGACTGCTTGGCCGTGGGGAACTAGGTCGTGAACCTCTGAATTAGGTGGGCGCCACGAGCCAGCCGTTAGGCTTTCCTGCCCCGCCGGCTTCCCGGTCTTTCCGGGACGCCGGCGGGACAGGCCGTGCACACAGGCTGGCTATCCGCAGCTCCTCAGAGATTCTCCATTGGTTCGAACGACTTTCGTTCCCGCACCTGCTTCGAAGTACCGCTCCACTTCCATTCTAGCAGGATGCCCGCCGGAAATATCCAGCAGAGCCCGCGCCCCCCCTAGAAGTGGAATCCGAGCTCCGCCGTGTACGAGCGCGGTGCGACGAAATGCGTCCCGCTGAAGGTCGACAGGAAGTTGAACAGCGTCACTTTGTTCGTCAGGTTGATGACCGTGAAGCGCAGGCTCCACTTGTAGTGGTCGCCATGGAAGAGGTCGTCATCGCCCACGCTGGCGTCAAAGAGGTTGCGCGGGGTCACGCGCGTCGGATTGCGGTCGACGTCTCCTTTACCGGGCAGCGGGAAGTTCAAAAGCTTGGCCCCGAAGTTTGTTTGCCCGGCACAGCCAGCCGGCGTCAGCGCGTTCGCCAGGGTCGCCACCTGGTTGCCGCAGTAAAGCCCGATCGCGGCCTGCTGGTCCGCATCCAGGAACCCCAAGGCGGTAGGAAAATCGGCCAAGTTGGGGTTGCTGGCCACTAGCCCGCTGTCGTAGCGCCAGTTCATGGCGATCCACGGCAAGGTCTTCCACGGCTGGTATTGCGCATGCGTCGTCTGCTGGAAGGCCTGGTCGTGATCGATGCGGAAGACTTCGCCGCCCGTCACCGTGGCCCCCAATCCTCCCACTTGTGGCGGGAAGAACCGCGCTCGAACGTGTCCCAGAATCGTAAATGCCGTCAAGCCGTGGTAATTCGGCACGCTCACGCGCACCGAAACTCCGTCCACCTTCGAGTTGTGCCAGGCAATGGGGAAGAAAATCGGTGTGTTGCCAAAGGCGCTGAAGTCGTACCCGTTGTGCGTGTACTTCCACAGGTAGTCCGCATCCACCACCAGAAAGTTCCCGAAGGCTTGCTGCAACCCGGCATTGAACTGGTTGCGCTGCCCGGAGCGAATCGGCGCTTGTAAGCTCTGCCCGCCGATCACGCCGGTGATCACCGGGTTGCTCGCCCCCTGACTGGCGAGAATCAAGTTCTCATTGAACGGGGTCTCCATGACGCGCGCATAGGAGGCACGCAGAACTGTGTTCGTTTTCTTGATGTTATAGGCAATGCCCACGCGCGGCTGCACTTGCGTATCGTGGACCATCCCGCGATATCCATCACCCCGAATCCCCAAATTAAAGGCCCAATTGCCTTTCGTGATCGTGTCCTGGATGAATAACCCCAGTTGCTTGATGTCCGTGTGGCCGCGGAAGGGGAACAGCGCGCTTTGCCCGCCCGGGCAGTTGTCCGTCGCTGCCGGCGCGGGCCTGCTCAGGTCGATGCAGCCGAGCGCCGCCACAAAGTTCGGATTGGGCTGCAGCGCACCCGTGCACTGCGCCGGGTCCGTCAGTGCGGGGTTCGTGTCAGGCCTCCCATCAGCATTCAGACAGACTGGATTGGTGAACGGGCTGGTAATTCCGAAGTTGAAATTCTCCGTGAGGAACGTGTGTTCAAACGTGACGCCTGCTTTGATGTTGTGAATGCCTTTCACGTAGGACACGTCCGAGTGCATGCCCGCATTGGTCAGTTTTCGCTGCTGCGTGACCGTCGCCGGTTGATCCGCAAAAACATTCTGGCTCGGGAAATAGCCATACTGGTCCTGCCGCACGAAGGCCCCCACGGTCAACAGCGTCGTGGGACTGACCAGCCGCGTCCAGGTTGGCGCGATGTTGAAGGTCTTGATCAGCGAACGCTGATCCGTCTGGCCTACGAGATTATTCTGGAGGCCGCTGAGGCCCGCATTCAGGTTATCGAACGTATTCGGCGTCTGAAACCAGGAACGCGTATAACCAAGGTTCACGTGGACCGTGTCCGCGCCGCTCAGCTGATAGTCCACGCGGTCGAAGAGGTTTTCCTGATTGCCCTTGTCGTGGAGGGCTTGCAGTTCCGGTGGATCCAGAAACCGGCTGGTGCTCAATGCGCTCGCGGCGATGAAATTTCCCCACTTCTGCCCCCCGAAGGCCACGTCAAAGCCGCCGTTTACGGAGCCAAAACTTCCGTACGAAACCTTGACGCTGCCTGTGGGCTTGCTCTGCCCAAGACCCGAACGGGTCGTCACTTTAATGATCAAGCTGGTCTTGTCGCCAAATTCGGCCGGCGGAGCTCCGGAAACCACCTCCATGGACTGGATCGATTCGGCGGGAATCTGGTTCGAAAAAACTTTGCTCTGCTGGTCGGTAATCGGCTGGCCGTCCACAGAAAACGAATTCTCCGCGTGGTCCCCGAGCCCGTGGAACAGGCCGTTCGAGTCCGCCACCACTCCGGGAGTCGCCAGCGTCACCAGAGAACTCACCGACGAGGACTGGCTTTCCAGCGGAAGCTTGTCGAACAAAGCGCGATCCACGTCCGTGTGAAACGTGGAGTCGGTCTCTACGAGGTCGGCGCCAGTGGCCTCCACTGTGATGCTGGTCTCCGCACTGCCGATCTTCAAGCTGACCGGCACCGCCGTCGGAACGCTCGAGCGCACATCCACGTCCTGCGTGTAGGATGCGAAGCCCGCGGCCGTCACAGCCAGGTGATACAGGTTGAACGGCAAGTTCGTGAAACGAAACTCTCCGGCGTTCCCCGTGGTTGTCTCGCGGCGAAAGCCGCTCACCGCGTAGGAGATTTCCACTGTCGCGCCGGCAACCGCCGCTCCCGACGGGTCCTTCACCACCCCCTCGAGCGTGCCCGACGATTGTGCCCAGCCCGGCACGGCCGCGAACAGCAAACTCCAACTGAAAACCAAAAGTGCAGTACTGCGCAAATTCCTGGACATTTTTCCTCCGCCCCCTCGGGGGCTCCCTGCGGTTGTGGGTGAATGGAGGCCGCCAAAAAACCGGCGGAGACGCGGCCCTGGCAGAGGGGCGGCGTGCGTTTAGCGCTTCACAAAAAACAGCGGGAATTTACGCGGCGGGAGGTGCGCGCGAGGCGCGGTGCAGTCCGAAGGATTCCGTGGCAGCGGCGTCCAGCGCAATCGCGGCGTTCCAGGTAACCAGTTGAGGCGACTGGGCGGCGTGGTGTTGCGCAGCGGCCAGCGCCGGCATGTGCAGCGACTGGCAAGTGTGACACACGGCCCCTGGCCCGTCTTTGTGCCGATGCAGGAGCGTGCCGCCCACGGCGAAATAGAGCAGCACCGCGCAGGCCAGCAGTGCCAGCATGCGGCGGGCGGAGGGAGCAGCGAAGATAGGTCCTTGTGTGCGCATCGCTTTGCAAGCTTGACCGCGAAGCGGCCAACTTACACTTGACTGTACCAGCTTTGACGCTGCCGCGGGCGGGCGGGTTGTGCAAGAGCCACCTGTGCCGCGCATTGACCGCTTTGCGGTCACCCAGAACAAGGCCTGCTTGACCACGCAACCATTTCAGCCTAAGCTCCGTCTTAGCAAGGGCATGTCTGGCAAGACACACCGGATAGCGCTTTTCGCTTTGCTCCTCGGGGTTATCCTCCTCGCGGCGCAGTTCCATTTGTGCGCCGACCTGACGGCCGGACCCTTGAGCTCGCACATTTGCCCGATCTGCTCCACCGCGGGTTCCGTGATTCCCACGCCGTCTCCGAGCATGGCGATCGTTCCGGCCATGAACCGGCTCGAAGTCTTCGCCGTGATCGTGCTAGTTTCCACAGAACTTCCGCGCACCATTTCTCCACGCGCGCCCCCCGTCCAGTAGCCAGCCGCGTTTCTCTCCGTCGTTTTCATTCACCGTTGCTATCCGTCCTTCTCGCAGGGACGTTTGAGGAGTATCCATAATGAAGAAAGGAATGGCATGGGCCGCGGCACTGCTGGCCTGGCCTGCTTTCGCGGCGGCGCAGCAAAACCCTGCGCCGGCGCCGGCCGCGGCGCCTCCCCGCGCGGCGGCGCCCCAGCCCCCCGCTGCTCGAATTTCCATCGAGGAGGCCATCCGGCTCGCCCTGCAGCACAACCATGCGCTGCAGGCCGCGCGCTCCACGATTTTGCAGTTCCAGGCCCTGGAGACCACCGCCAATCTCCGCCCTAACCCGGTGCTTTCCTGGGACGCGCAATTCCTCCCGCTCTTCCATCCCAGCCAGTGGAGCGCCGATTACCTCGACAATCAGGCGCAGTTCGACGCCGGGCTCGGCTACACTTTCGAGCGCGGCCGGAAACGCCAGCACCGGCTGCAAGCGGCGAAGGACCAGACCGCGGTCGCGCGCTCGCAGGTCGCGGACAACGAGCGGCAGTTGGTGTTCAACGTTTCGCAGCAGTTCATCGCCGTGTTGCTGGCGCAGTCCGCCCTCGATTTCACCCAGCAGAGCCTCGACAGCTTCCAGCAGACCGTCAAGATCAGCGAGGCGCGGTACAAAGCCGGCGACATCAGCGAAGGCGACCTGCTGAAGATCCAGCTGCAGGCGCTGCAGTTTCAGACCGATGTTTCCGCGGCGCAGCTCGCCAAAGTGCAGGCCCTCGCCGCGCTGCGCCAGCTCGTGGGCTTCGAATCGGTGCCGGACAATTATGCGGTCGAGGGCCGGCTCGACTATCAATCCGTGCACGCGGGACTCGACGACCTGAAGGCCCTGGCCCTGCGCAGCCGCCCCGACCTGCAGGCCGCGCAGCAGAATGTGATCGCCGCCCGCAGCCAGGAATTGCTCGCCGCAGCCAATGGCAAGCGCGACCTCGGCGCAAGCTTCAACTACTCGCACGCGGCGGGGCTCAGCACCGGCGCGCTGTTCTTCAATATCCAGCTCCCGCTCTTCGACCGCAACCAGGGCGAAATCGCCCGCACGCGCTACGCCATTACGCAGTCGCAGGAGCTGGCCAGCGAGACCGCGCAGCAAGTGCTCACCGACGTTGTGGACGCCTACGAAGCGCTGCGCACCAACGATCAGATCGTACAGCTCTATCGCGGCGGCTACGTCGATCAGGCCAAGGCCTCGCGGGACATCAGCGAGTACGCCTACAAGCGCGGCGCGGCCAGCTTGCTCGACTATCTCGACGCCGAGCGCACCTACCGCGCAAATCAGCTCGCCTACCGTCAGGCGCTCGCCAGCTACATGGCCGCGCTCGAACAGACGCGCCAGGCTGTGGGAACGAGGAACCTGCCATGAAAACGCACACGCACGCTCGAATTTTTCCAGCCGTCGCGCTGGCGGCCGGGTTGGCACTGGCCGTCGCCGCGGGATGCGGTTCGGGCCCCGCCGAATCCGAATCCCAGATGACCTCCTATTCCGGGCGCGAGACCAAGGCCGACACCGCGGCGCTCTTCACCGTGCCGCAGGAGCAGATGGCCCATGTGCAGGTCGTCCCCGTGGAAAAGGCGCGGCTGCCGCGGGTCCTGCGCCTCACCGGCTCGGTCACTTACAATGCTTTCAAGACCACTCCCGTCTTCACCGCCATCGGCGGGCCCGTGCATGAAATCCTCGTCGCGCCGGGCGAGACCGTGCGCGCCGGCCAGCCCCTGCTGACCGTCAACAGTCCCGATTACTCCGCTGCGCGCTCGGCCTACCTCAAGGCGCGCGACGTGGCGCAGCTCACGGAAAAGAATTATCTGCGCGCCACCGACCTCTACAACCACCAGGCCATCGCGGAGCGCGACCTCCAGCAGGCCGAATCCGACCGCACGCAGGCCCTGGCCGACGTGCAATCCAGCGAAGATGTCCTGCGCGCGCTGGGCATCAGCGATCCGGAGGCGGTCGTGAAGAATCCGCCGAAGGCTGCGTCGCAGATTCCCTTGCTGGCCCCGGCCGGCGGCGAAATTGTCGAGCGCCTCGTCGGGCCCGGGCAGTTGCTGCAGGGCGGCGCCACGCAGTGCTTTACCATTTCGGACATGAGCACGGTCTGGGTGCTGGTGAACGTCTACCAGAGCGACATGGCCTTCGTGCACGCCGGCGACAACGTGGACATCACCACGGACTCTTATCCGGAAATTTTTCACGGGCGAATTTCCTATCTCGCCCCGGCCCTCGATCCGAACACGCGCACGCTCCAGGCCCGCATCGTCGCCGGCAACCCGGGCAAGAAGCTCAAGAAAGACATGTACGTCACCGCGACGGTGCAGGCCGGTGCGATTCGCGATGCGCTGACCGTGCCCGACGCGGCCGTTCTGCGCGACACGGAAAATCAGCCGTTTGTCTATGTGCAGTCGGGCCCCAACCAGTTCAGCAGGCGCCTGGTCCAGCTCGGAGACAGCCGCGGAGGCCGCACACAAATCACGGAAGGCTTGCGGGAAGCCGAGCGCGTGGCCGGCGACGGCGGCCTCTTCCTGCAGTTCAAGAATTCCCTGCAGCACTAGTCAGAAAGGCAGCCAAGAGAGATCCTGATGATTCATCGCATTGTCCAATTCGCGCTGCAGCAGCGCTTTCTGGTGCTGATGGTGACCGTGCTCATCATTTGCGCCGGAGCGCTCTCCTTTCAGCGCATGCCCGTGGATGCCTATCCCGATCTCTCCCCGCCCATGGTCGAGCTGGTCACCCAGTGGCCCGGCCACGCCTCGGAAGAGATCGAGCGCCTCACCACCTTGCCGCTCGAACTGGCGATGAACGGCACGCCGCATCTGAAGGTGATGCGCTCCATCTCGCTCTATGGACTGTCGGACATCCGCCTGACCTTCGACGAAAGCGTGGATCCCTATTTCGCGCGCCAGGTGGTCTTCGAGCGTTTGAGCGACGCCACGCTTCCTGCGGGCGTAACGCCCAGCATGGCCCCGCTCTTCAGCCCCAGCGGGCTCGTGTACCGCTACGTGCTCGAGAGCCCGGACCGCACACCGCAGGAATTGAAAACCTATGAAGACTGGATCGTCGAGCGCGCCTATCGCAGCGTCCCCGGAGTAGCCGACGACTCGGGCTTCGGCGGCACGACCATGCAGTACCAGGTCCTCCTCGATCCGGTAAAGCTCTCCAACTACCACTTGCCGGTGGTGCAAGTCTTGAATGCCCTGGCGTCCAACAACGCCAACACCGGCGGCGGATTCTATTCGCAAGGCGGGCAGTTTTACTACGTGCGCGGACTCGGCTTAATGAAGACCACCGAGGACATCGGAGAAGTTGTGGTCGGCAGCGCCAACGGCGTGCCCATCCGCGTGCGCGATATCGGCCGCGTGGAAATCGGCCATGCCCCGCGCCTCGGCATGTTTGGTTTCCAGAAGAACGACGACGCCGTAGAAGGCGTCATTCTCATGCGCCGCGGCGAGCAGACGCAGACCGTGCTTCAGGGCGTCGAGAAGAAAACCCTGGAACTCAACCGCAGCATTCTGCCCCCCGACGTGAAGGTGCGGCCGTTCTACGACCGCAGCGACCTCGTCCGGGTGACCACGGACACGGTCGAATGGAACCTGCTCCGCGGCATGCTCCTGGTGCTCCTCGTGCTCATCTTTTTTCTGGTCAGCGTCCGCGCCGCGGTCATCACCGCGCTGACCATTCCTCTCGCGCTGCTCTTCGCCTTTATTTTCCTGCACCAGACCGGCGAAGCCGCCAACCTGCTTTCCATCGGGGCCATCGACTTCGGCATCATCATTGACGGCACCATCGTCATGGTCGAGAACATCTACCGCGAGCTCGGCTTGCGCCGCGGCCAGTCCTACAAGTTGCACGAGGTGATTCTCGCCGCGGCCCACGATGTGGACCGCCCCATCTTTTACTCCGTCGCCGTGATCATCGCCGGGTACCTGCCGATCTACGCCCTGACCGGCCCCGCGGGGAAGCTCTTTCACCCCATGGCCGATACCATGGCCTTTGCGCTCATCGGCGCGCTGATCCTTACGCTTACCGTCGTTCCCGTGATGGCTTGGTACGCTTTCAAGAAAGGCGTCGAGGAAAAGCACAATCGCATCTTCGACTGGATCCGCGACGCTTACGCGAAGTGTCTCGATTGGTGCCTCGCTCATCCCAAGATCACTCTTTTCACCAGCGGCGCGATCTTTGCTGCAAGCCTTCTCCTCGTCCCTCTCATTGGCGGAGAATTCCTTCCGCATCTCGACGAAGGGGCGCTCTGGGTTCGCGCCACGATGCCGTACACCATCTCTTTCGAGGAGTCGAGCAAGTTCGCCCCGCAAGTCCGCGACCTGCTCTCAAAGTACCCTCAAGTCACCATCGTCGGCTCGGAACTCGGCCGCCCCGATGACGGCACCGATCCAACAGGTTTCTTCAACTGCGAGTTTTATGTCGGCTTGAAACCGTACGACGACGCTTCCTGGAAGAAAGGGCCTATCCGTACGAAAGAGCAGCTTATCGTCGACGTGCAGAAGAAGCTCGAAACCTATCCCGGCGTCATTTTCAACTACACCCAGCCCGCCGAAGACGCTGTCGACGAAGCTCTCACCGGACTCAAATCCGCTCTCGCGGTCAAAATCTTCGGTCCCGATCTCGATGTCCTCCAGAAAAAGGCCGTCGAGATCAAGAATGTTCTCGATAAGACGCAAGGTTTCAAGGAACTCACTGTCGTTCGCGAGCTCGGCCAGCCCAGCCTGATCATCGACGCCGACCGCAAGAAAATCGCCCGCTACGGCATCAACGTCGCCGATGTCGAAGCCGTGGTGGAGGCGGCCGTCGGCGGCCAGGCCGCCACGCAGGTGATCCAGGGCGAAAAAATCTTCGATCTCGTCGTGCGCATGGAGCCGCAATTTCGCTCCAGCGCCCGCGACATCGGCGACTTACTCGTGCCCGCGCCTGCCGGCCAGCAGATTCCCCTTTCCGAGCTCGCCACCATCCGCGAAAGCACCGGCGCCTCCTTCATCTATCGCGAAAATAACTCGCGGTACGTCGGCATTCAATTTTCTATTGAGGGCCGTGACCTTGAGAGCGTCGTGAAGTCCGGCCAGCAAGCCGTGGGCAAGTCCGTCGCGCTGCCAGAGGGCTACTCGCTCGACTGGGGCGGCGAGTACAGCGAGCTGCTCGCGGCCAAATCGCAATTTATTATTATCGGCCCGCTCGCCGTCTTGCTCATTTTCCTCATTCTTTTCGCGCTTTACGGCAACTTCAAATTTCCCGTTACCATCGCTATCGGCGCAGTCGTGACTCAGCCGGTCGGCGCGCTCATCGCTTTAAAGCTCACGCACACGCCGTTCAGCGTCTCCAGTATCCTCGGCCTTCTCGCATTGCTCGGCGTCTCGGTCCAAACTGCGGTCATCCTCGTCAGCTACATTAATAAGCTGCGCCTGGAGGGCAAGTCCATCCATGAAGCCACGCGCGAAGCCTCGCTCCTCCGCCTGCGCCCCATCATGATGACCGCGCTCGTCGCCTGCCTCGGCCTCCTGCCCGCGGCCATGTCCACCGGCGTCGGCAGCGACACCCAGAAGCCGCCGGCCGGCGCACTGCTCCTATTTCCGTCCTCCCCGGCGCAGGGCCGATGCCTTCGATCGGCCCGCTCCCTGCCGCGTTGCATGCCGCCCCGCGCCCGCAGCGCTGGAGCCGCACCCGCACGGCGCGGGGCCAGCAGTGCCATAGGCCTGTGGGGTTACCTTTGAGTTTTGCCGGAATCTTACAGGACCAGCCGGGGATCGAAGTGATTCGTAATTCGTGGCTCGTGGAAAAATACTGCGGCGCCTCTCTTCCACGAGTCACAAGCCACAAATCACGGCTTCACGCCGTCTGCTTCAGCGCCCGCTCCACCAGCGCCAGGCAGCGCTCGGCCTGCTCACGCAGCAACTCTTCGCGCTCGCCGCGCTCGTGCCGCGTGCTGTGCAGCTCGTCGGCGATGGCCAGCGCCGCCAGGACCGCCGCGCGCTGCGTGTCCACGGTGCCGGTGGCTTCGGCGATGGCGTGCATGCGCGCGTCCACGTACGCCGCCAGCTCCTGCACGTAGGCCTCGTCCAGCTCCCCGCGGATCGAGTAGCTCTGCCCGAAAATCTGCACTTTCACCGGCGCGCTCATGGCGTCTTCCTCATGCGCTGTGCCGTTCAGCGCGGCATCCCGTTGGGATACAGCAGGATCTTCCCCGCGTGCCCGCTCTGCAGTTTGGCGAAGGCGCTCTCGAACTGCTCCAGGGGGATGCGCTCCCCGAACAGCGGATCGAGATTCACCCGCCCGGTCTTGAGCAGCGCGGTCATCTGCATCCAGGTGTCGTACATGCGCCGCCCGAAGATGCCCTGCACGGTGGCGCCCTTGAAGATCACGGCATTCACCAGGTCCAGCGTAACCGGCTCCGTGGGAATCCCCAGCAGCGAAGCCCGGCCGCCCGCGCGCAGCGCCTGGAAGCCCTGCGCGATGGCCGTGGGGTGGCCGGACATCTCCAGCAGGGCGTCCACGCCCGTGCCGCCGGTTTCCGCCCGGACGCGCGCCACAACATCTTCCGCCGCCGGATTCAGCACCGCGTCCGCGCCCATCTTCACCGCCAGGCCCCGGCGATGCTCGTTCACTTCCGTGGCAAACACCGTCGCGCTGCCGCAGGCCTTGGCCACCGCGATGGACATCAGCCCGATCGGCCCGCAGCCCGTCACCAGCACCGTCTGCCCGGCAATCGGCCCGGCCAGCACCGTGTGCACCGCGTTGCCCAGCGGATCCAGGATCGCCGCATAATGCTCGGGAATGGCTGCATCCAGCTTCCAGATGTTGCTCGCGGGAATGCGCACGAATTCCGCGAACGCCCCGTCCCAGTCGATCCCGATCACCCGCACGTTCTGGCAGACGTGCGCCTGGCCCAGCCGGCACTGGTGGCAGTGCCCGCAGTTGACGTGCATCTCCGCGCTGACGAAATCGCCGGGCTTCACCGCGGCCACCTCGTCGCCCACGCGCTCCACGATCCCGCAGAATTCGTGCCCCAGCGTCACCGGCGGCTTGATGCGCCCCTGCGACCAGCGGTCCCAGCCATAAATGTGCAGGTCCGTCCCGCAGATGGACGCCGCCTTCACCCGCACCAGCACGTCGCCCGGCCCAATGGCCGGCACTGGCGCTCTTTCCAGCGACAGCCCGCGCCCCGCCTGCATTTTGCGCAGCGTTTTCATGGTGGTGGGTGTGGCGGAAGACATCGAAATAGCTCCGAAAGGAGGCGCAGCGATGGTAGCACACGCCGTTCCGCCCCGTGTAGCGCAGGCCTCCTGTAGCGCAGGGCAACCGCAGGGAGCCCTGCGGTTTTTCCTCACTTCACCTGCGCCACCACCCCGATCCTCTCCAGCGCGCGCAGATATTCCACCACCAACTCGAGCGCCACCGGCCCGTATTCCGCGGCGACAGCGTCGCGGATCTGCTGCGCGTTGCGCGTGCCGTCGGCGAAGTTCAGCACTTCGTACGCGTACTCCTCGCCCCCGCCCCACAGCCCCTCGTAGCTGAGCAGCTTCGGCGTGGCGATGCCCGCGGCCTGCGCATGATCGGCAAAGTAGTCGTAGCCAAACACCGCGAGCGGTCCTCTGGGCTGCGCGCTACGCCGGAAAACGAGCAGGCCATCGCCCATCGCAGTTCGCTGGGATGCGTACGTGGAAAGCTCGCGAGCGAGTGCTTCGCGTCCGTTCGAACCTCCCCCGGCAAAATCCAGAAGCGCACTCTTGGCGAGCGTGGCATTGACGATGGCATGGCCATACAAATTATTTGCCTCCTCCCGGGAGAGTTCTGCGCCGCGCCGGGTGCTTGCTGCGAGAAGCTCGTAGTCAATCGTGTGCATCGTGTTCTGAACGAGGGCCTGCACGTCATTCTCGCCGAGCTGCGCCAGGAAGTAGCCGCTGGCGGCCCCGATGAAGGCGGCGCGCTTCAATTTGGTGGTGTCAATGTTGGCGGCGGTGTCGAGATTGGTGTGGATGTAGCGGTCCGGCCAGTCGTTCAGATAGATCGCGGGGATCTTGAACGAGCTGTCCTGATAAACGTCGTGGTCGCTGCCCATGGTGTAGGCGCTGAACTGCGCCTCGAGCGGCTCCTTGCCCCCCTCGGGGGCCGCCAGGGGATACTCGGCGCTGCCGGTGGCGGCGAACTTGTAGGTCTGCTCGTTGACGAATTCCGCGAAGGCCCAGGCGACGTCGTGCACGAAGGAAGGCAAACTCATGGGACCGCGTGTCACGTGGAACACCGCTTTGGTCGCCGGCCCACCCCCGACCATGTCCATGTGAATGGCGGCCTTGATGCGCCGCGCGAATTCCGGTTTGCCGTTGAGCAGCACCACCGTGCCTTCGACCTCCGGCGGCCAGATAAAGCGTATCGTGCGCGCGGGGCGCGGCAGTTTTCCTTCGTGGATCAGCTTCTGCAGCGTGCGGGCGACCTCCAGGATGGTCACGCAACCACTGGCATTGTCGTTGGCCCCGGGCCGTTGGTGGTCGAGGTGGCAGCTGAAGGCGATCTCTTCGTCCTTTAGCTTGGGGTCGGCGCCGGGGATCGTGGCAGTGACAATCTCGTAGTTGCCAGGATGCTGCCCGGCCTTCACCGTGGCATGCAGGCGGATCTGCTCGCCGCGCGCGAGGCGTTCGCGCAGCGCCCGCGCGGTCTTCAGCGACACCATGAAGCCGAAAGTCTTGTTGGGCGAGAAAGTCTCCAGGTGGCCCCAGCGGATCAGGTTTTCGTCCTCGCCATACCACGCGGTGCGCTGGTTCTGCGCGTAGCTGACGATGCCCGCGGCGCCGTATTTGCCCACCGCCAGCTCCTGCACCGCGCCGGCCTGCGCCGCGGCCAGGACCATCTTCCCGCGCACCTCTTTGCCCGCGTAGTCGGCGTCGGCTGTGCCGTTGCCCACGTCCACGAGATCGGCGGTGGCGTCCGCGCTCTCGCTGTCTTCCGCCAGCGTGATGGGTTGAGCCTCGTAGCTGGCCATCAGCACGCCCGGCTTCCAGCCATTCCCATCCTTCTGCATCTCCCACAGCTCGGCGAAATCGGCGTCCCATGGCATGCGCGAGCGCTGCGTGCCGTAGAAGATTTTTCCGTCCGCGGGAAACTGCAGGATCTGCACGTCGGAAAGTCCGTAGGCGCGGGCGCGCTCCGCGACCAGTTCCGCCGCGGCGTGGAAGCCGCGCGAGCCGCGTTGCCGGTGATAGCGCACGATGCCCTCGAGATTGCGCTTGGCCGTTTCTCCGGAAAGCTCCTGCGCCAGCGCCGCCACCTCCTTTTCCGCAAGCAGCGGCGCCTTCTGCGCCGCGGCGACGGCAGAAACCAGCAGCAGGACGAAAAGTAAGATGGCAATGCGGCGCATAAGCATTCCTCCAGAGCGGTCGGGGCAAACTCCGCCCCAGAGTCTTCCGGGAAAGGGTACAGGACCCCGCCGGCGCATTCTACCGCCATCGCTCCTTCGCTTGCGAAACTCATGGCTCCGCTGGATCGGCTACAGCTTGGGAGCGGCGCGGCGCGCTGTAATCGGAGTAGCACAGACTTCAGTCTGTGATCTTGGCGGTGGCAGGCCCTTAGCCCCTGGGAACCGACTGGGTGCCGGACCCTTTGTTTTGTAAGGCTCCGGGTTTAGAGTCAGCTTCATGCTCAACTTACGCGAAATCGGCAACGCGCCTCTTTCCTCCCCGATGGTTTTTCGGAACCGCTTCGCCATCCTGTCTAGCCCATCGTACTATCGCGCCAGATACTACGACCAAGCTACCGGCCGCTTCCTCTCCCAAGACCCGGCTCGGTTTAGTCGTGGGGAAAATTTCTGTCCGTACGTTTCGAGTCGGATACTGTTGATTTCCATTGACTATTAGTATCGAATCAGTTATATTTAGTTGTTTTTGGCGGAGGAGATTGGACGCACCCCGTGTCCGCCCCACTCTGCCGTCCACACCCCTCTCCTACCCATAAGCCCTTTAGAATCTGCTCTTGCGAACCCCGCACTCTTTTGCACCCCAAGCCCGCAAATAATCCCTGTAAAATCTGCACGTTACACACTCTTTCCGAAGAGTGCGCATCCATTACAAAAAACAAATACTTAATCTCCCGCCGAATCACACTCTTGCACAAGAGCGAAAAAGAACTCTTTCCAAATCAATGTCTTGCGCACACTTTACAAAAAACACGGGGGGTGCAGGGGGGTATCCTCGTATCTTTTCATCCTCGCCCGAGCCCTCTACCTGGGCGCACGCTCTTTCCTTATCTCCTTGCCTCGTTACTTCCTTGCTTCGCTTCTTTGCCGGGCTCCTATACAATCCCGCCTCGCAATCCCCGGAGGCTCCATGAGTCTTAGCCAGCGGCTGCAGGAGATACGCGAAGGATTCCAGCCGGCGTTCTGGGTCGCCAACATCAGCGAGATTTTCGAGCGCTTGTCGTATTACGGAGCGTTCGCTTCGCTGGCCAACTATCTGCACGAGACCCTGAAATTCCCGGCGGCGCAGACCGGCACGCTCACGGGCATCTTCGGCGGCATGGTGTGGTTCCTGGCGATTTTCGGCGGGGCGCTGGCCGACCGGCTGGGATTCCGGCGGGCGCTGTCGCTGGCGTTTCTGATCCTGAGCGCCGCGTACTTCCTGCTGGGCTCGCTGGGCGCGGGCTGGATGGCGCCCATACGCGCGGCGGTGCCCCTGGTGGCGCTGGTGGGCTTCGTGCTGATGCTCCCGGCGCTGGGCGTGGCGCTGGTGAAGCCCTGCGTGGTGGGCACCACGGCGCGCGCCTCCAACGAAAATGTGCGCTCCATCGGCTATTCCATTTACTACACGCTGGTGAATATCGGGGGCACGGCCGGGCCCTTCGTGGCCTCCTGGGCGCACCGCCACCTGGGCGTGGAAAACGTCTTCCGCATCTCCGCAGCCAGCGTCTTCCTGATGTTCTTCGCCGTGCTGCTCTTTTTCAAGGAGCCGCGCCGCTCCGGCGAGGTGCAGACCGCCAGTCTCGGCGAAGTCGCGCGCAACTTTTTCGCCGTCCTAAGCAATCCCAAGTTCATGCTTTTTCTGCTGATCTTCTCCGGCTACTGGATCGTCTTCTGGCAGCAGTACATCGCCCTGCCCGTCTATCTGCACAGCTACGTGGACGCCAGAGCCGACGTGGAGATGATCCTGATCACCGATGCGCTGACGGTGATCAGCCTGCAGGTGGTGGCCAGCTACCTCACGCGCAAAATCCCGGCCTTCCGGGCGATCATCATCGGCACGCTGATCACCTCGCTCTCCTGGCTGATCCTGGCGGCGCATCCCTCGGTGTGGACCGCGGTGGCCTCCATCTTCGTCCTGGCTATCGGCGAGATCACCCAGGCGCCGCGCTATTACGAATACATCTCGCGCCTGGCCCCGGCCGGGCAGCAGGGGACGTACATGGGCTTCGCGTTCATGCCTATCGGCATCGGCTCGCTGGTGGGCGGATGGTTCGGCGGGCGCCTGCTCCACCACTTCGGCGAAGTGGCGCACCAGCCCGAACGCATCTGGTGGGTGCTGGCCGGCATCGGTCTGGTGACCACGCTGCTGCTGTGGATTTATGACCGCGCGGTGCGCCCCGGAGAGAAGGCGTGAGCGGTGGAAATTCTGCGCTCTGGAGGACGCTCTACGGCCGTCAATTGACCAGGCGGCGCAGGGACTCCAGGGCCTCGCGCGCTAGACGGTAGCGCGGCTCGATCTCCAGCGCCTTCTGGAAGCAGGCCCGCGCCCGCGCATACATTTCCTTGGCCAGATAAGCGCGGCCCAGGTTGAAGTGCGGGAAATGCCGCGGCTCGTAGCGCTGCGCTCCGATGGCGCTCTCCAGCCACGGGATGGCCTCGTCGTAGCGCTGCAGCTCGATCAGGTAGGCCCCGATGTCGTTATAGGGATTGCCGAACTCCGGATCGACCTCGATGGCCTTCTTGCACTCGGCGATGGCCTCCTCGAAGTGGCCCTGAAAATGGTAGGCCCAGCCGAGGAACGTGTGCGCTTCGGCCGTCGGGTGCAGACTGAGCGAGGCGCGATAGAGTTCGACGGCGTGGTCGTAATCGCCTTCCATCTGAGCCTGGTAGGCGTCCTGCAGGAGTTCCCATGCGTTGGAAAAGGTTTCCGGGTTCATCACACTTCCAGCTAACACCCGCGCTTCGACGGCGTCAAAAGTACCAAAGTTTGGGTGTGTCCGGGACGCAACTGTACCTCCGCCCAGCAGATTTCCCGGCTGGAATTTGTCCGGCGAAACAGGGAGAATATCCCCTGTCCAATCCCAGCAGGAAAAAGGGGGCTTCGTGAAGCGGGATCTGATCTGGCTGGCCGTGACGGTTCTGGCGATGGCCGGCGTGGCCTTGGCGGAAACATCCGCGCCGCAAGGCGGAGAGAAAAAACAAGCGCGCGCCAGTTCGGCGGGAGCGGTGCAGCGCGGCAAGGCCATTTTCGACAAGAAATGCGCGGTGTGCCACTACGCGACCTCAGTGGAGCGAAAAATCGGGCCCGGGCTGAAGGGATTGAACAAGCGCGGCACCTTTGGCGTCACCGGCGGCAAGATCACCGATGAATCGCTGAAAACCTGGATCGAGAACGGCGACAATCTCATGCCCCCCTTCAAGGATGTGCTCGGCGCCGACGAGATCAAGGACGTAGTGCACTACGTGCGCACCCTGTAGTTCTCGCGCGCAATTTCCGCGACCGGTTTACGGGCGGGCTCCGGGACAGGCAGGAATGCCTGTCCCGTTTTTTCTTCGCCGCCCTGGGCGTAAAAAAGCCCTTCGCGGGCTTGAGTCCTCTCAAGCCCGCGAAGGGCGAATTCACTTCTACCGCCGCCCGGCGCCGGCGCGTTGCACGCCGGAGCAAGCAGAGTGTCCCGCTGGCGCGGAACGCTGCTTATCCGAGAACGGCGTCCTTGAACGCCTTCGCTGGACGCAGGCGAACCACGGTCTTGGCCTTGATCTTGATGGCCTCGCCCGTCGCCGGGTTGCGGCCCATGCGCGCCTTGCGGTGCGCTTTGACTGCGCGGCCAATGTTCGGAATCACGAACTTGCCCGCACCGCCCTTGCACTCTTTCACGGCCAGCTTGAACAGTTCTTCAAAGAACTGGGCCGCGGTCTTCTTCGGCGTGCCGCACTTGTCGGCAATGGTTGCCACGATCTTGCTCTTGCTCATCGGCTTGGCTGCCATTTAGTTTGCCTATCCTCCTGTTTATCGTTCCATTGATCCCGAGAGTCTCGGGGCAGGCCGCGCGGTCTTTACCGGATTCGGTGCCCAGAACGCGTGCCGCACGGCACTATAGCCAAGGGATAAGCGGAACGCAAGAAAAAAACCGCAAAAAAGCCCGGAAAAATGAGGATTTTCCGGACCGCTCCTTTTGCCGGGCCCATCGGTGGGTTTTTTTTGCGCGGATTTTTTCGGGGCGGCCCGCAGTTTTCCCCTGGGGAGAACGGCGGGGCCCCTTGTGCTAAGCTCTGAAATTCGCTATCCCGCGGAGGAAGCAGACCCATGAGCGGTGGTCCAAACTGGAAAGAGCTGGAAGTGCACATCAGGGGAGCGCTCAAGCTGGCCCGCCGGCCCGTGGCCGTGGCCTTTCTGGACGCGCCGCCCGCGGCCTCCTTGAAGATGGCGCAATTTTCGGGGACGGAGCCCTCCGGATGCAGCTTCTGGCGGCTGGCGGCGGAGGGGCGCGTGTTTTACACCGTGCCGGAAAATCATTTCAATTGCGCCGTGGGCGCCTACACGCACAATATCCCCCTTTCGCCGGAGCGTGAAAAAGAGACCGGAGAGACGCTGCAGATGATGTTCGAGCTGGGCTACGTGCGGCCGGAGGAAGTGCCGCAGATTCCGCGGCTGGCGAAGACGCCGGCGGCAATCGTCTATGCGCCGCTGGGGGAAGTACCCGTGGCGCCCGACGTGGTGCTGTTTGCGTGCCCGCCGGCGGCGGCCATGCTGCTGAATGAAGCGGCGCTGCGCGCCGGCAAGGGCGCGGGGATGCCCGCGCTGGGCCGCCCGACGTGCATGGCGCTGCCCGCTTCGCTGGAGCACGGCGCAGTGATGAGCCTGGGGTGCATTGGCAACCGCGTCTACACCGGCCTCGGCGAGGGGGAGATGTACATCGTGCTGCGCGGCAGTGATCTGGCGGCGGTGGCCGAGGCGCTCGGTGTGATCACCGGCGCCAACGCCGCGCTCACCGGCTATGCCCAGGGCCGCCGCTCCCAGCTCTCCACACTTTAGGAAAAATTCCCTGCAAAAAAAAGAAGGAGCACGATACATCGTGCCCCTTCGCGTTTGTGATCGGCGCTTGCGGCGATCAGAGGGAGGCCAGGTCCTCGTAGAAGTGGGCGATGGCCTTGATGCCGCTGAAGTAGTTTTCCAGGGCGATGTGCTCGTCGGGGGCGTGGGCGTTTTCGTCGGGCAGGCCGAAGCCGAGGAGCACGCAGGGCACCTTGAAGGTATCGTGCATCTGGGTGACAAAGGGGATGGAGCCGCCCTCGCGGATGAAGACGGCCTTCTTGCCGAAACCCTTCTGCAGGGCGCCCTGCGCGATGTGGAAGATCGGGGCGTGGAACGGCGCGACCCAGGGCTTGCCGGTGCTGAGCGTTTCGAACTTCATCTTCACCGTTTTCGGGAGCAGCTTGCGCAGGTGTTTTTCGACGAGGCGCGCGATTTTTTCCGGTTTCTGATTGGGCACCAGGCGCGTGGAGAATTTCGCATAGGCCTTGGAAGCGATGACCGTCTTGGCGCCCTCGCCCTGGTAGCCGCCCCAGATGCCGTTGAGCTCCAGCGTGGGCCGCGCCCAGAGGCGCTCGACGATGGAGAAACCCTTCTCCCCGCAGTAGCCCGGGGCGCCCACGGCCTTGCGGAAGTCCTTCTCTTTCCAGGGCAGGGCGTTGAGGGCCTTGCGCTCGGCGGCGGAGAGCTTGGCGACGCCGGTGTAGAAGCCGGGGATGGCGACGCGGAAATCCTTGTCGTGCAGTTTGGCGAAAAGCTCACAGAGGATGGTGAGGGGGTTGGGGACCGCGCCGCCGTAAACACCGGAATGCAGGTCGCGCTCGGGGCCGGTCAACTCGATCTGATAGTAGTTAAGGCCGCGCAGGCCGTAGGTGATGGAGGGCACGCCCTTGGCCAGCATGGAAGTGTCGGAGACGATCAGGGCGTCGGCCTGCAGCTTGGCCTTGTTGTTCTGGACGTAGTTCCACAGGCTGACGCTGCCCACTTCCTCTTCGCCTTCGATCAGCACTTTGACGTTGATGGGCAGCTTGCCGTGCACCTTGTGCAGCGATTCCAGCGCTTTCAGGTGGATGTGCACCTGGCCCTTGTCGTCGGCGGTGCCGCGGCCATAGAGATTGCCGTTGCGCACGGCGGGTTCGAAGGCCGGCGAGGTCCACAACTCCAGGGGCTCGGGGGGCTGCACGTCATAGTGGCCGTAGAAAAGAACGGTCGGCTTGCCCGGCGCTTGCAGGGATTCCGCATAGACCAGGGGATGCATAGCGGTGGGAACGACTTCCACGGTTGGGAAGCCGGCGGAGCGGAGATGGTCCGCGACCCAGTTGGCAGCGCGCTCGATATCCGGTTTGTGCTCGCTCTTCGCGCTGATGCTGGGGATGCGCAGGAATTCGCACAACTCCTGGAGGTGTGCATCGCGTTGTGCATTAATGTAGTCAGCCAGGTTCATGAGCCCCTCTGAGGTGAATGTCTTCTTAATCCGTACGAAAACAGAGACAAGAAAGTTCGCTCCCTGGGGAGAAGCGAACCGTTGATAACACCCCCCGCTACCCCTGACAGGATAGTATGATTATCGAGTTCCTATCAACCTTAGAGAGCCTGAAATGCAGGTACATTTTCAGGAACAGCACGGGACTGGGGAATTGACCCTTCTTAGCCCTTGGCGGAAGATAGCGCCATGAGTTCCGTGCCCTATCCCGCGCGGCGCCGCTGTGCACGGGTCTTTCACCGCATGCGCTTGCAGGCCAGCGGGCGGGGCCACGACGGGCGCAAGTTCCGCGAAACATGCGAGACGCTGGTGGTGGACGCCAACGGCGGACTGCTCTGCCTGCACCACGAAGTGGATGAGGGTGAATTGCTGATTCTCGGCAACCCGCTCACGCAGGAAGAGCAGGAGTGCCGCGTGGTGTTCCTGGGGGAAAGCGGGGAAAAGGGCCAGCGCATCGGGGTGGAGTTTCTCTCCCCGGCGCCGCATTTCTGGGGCCTGGAATTCGGGACCCAAGGGTTGCCGGGGGCCGGCGAATCATCCCACGGTCATTGACAGGTGTGACCGCGAAGCGGTCAACGAAACAGTGCGCTGCCTACTGCGCCGCGGGTCATCGGTGAGCCGCAAGACTCCCAAAAACAAAATACCGCGGCACATTTGTGCCGCGGTACGCTTACCCAATTTGCACTCCGTGTTCAGGACCGGAGGAAGCGGGAGAGCAACCCGAAAAACGCCAGCCCCATGACCGCCATGCTCAGGGAGGACGGCTCGGGAACGCTCGTCCGCACGTTGTCGAAATTGACCTGTGATCCGCTGCCGCTCAACACAATCGTCAGATCCCCAGGGGTGACCGTGCTACCCGTGGTGTACGTCAAAACCACATCCATAAACGTGCCCGGGGTGATAGACGAATTCGAACCGGTCACAGTGGCCAGCACAGTCGAGCCCGCATCCAACTGAATCGTATATTGCCCCGAAGAGGTATAGCCACCCAGCCGGTTCCCCACAGCAACCGTCAGGGTGTAGGTGGAATTGGGTTGCAGGGAGACGCCGGTCAACGTCTGGGAAAGACTGCCGCCGTTGCTGTAGGCAATGACGTTGCCGTCCGGCAAGGGAAGATTGTAGTAGCTGGAATTGGGCTGCCAATCTCCGGTAGCACCTGTTATCGTCCAACCCGGTATGGGGCCGCTATTGTAGAAGCAGCCGGAACCGCAGCTAACCGACACCGCGCTTGCGCTTATGATCTCAAACGAGGCGTTCTGAATAGGAAGACTGGTATCGGCAAAAGCCGGAACTCCTGTCAGAGTCAAGCAAAGAACAAAAACGAACATAAGAAGCCATTTCATTGCCACAGACAGCCTCCGTGACCTCTGGTTAAAATCCCTTACTGGCCCTTCCGCCTACTGCTGTTCAGCCTTCTGGGCGAACATGGCATAGCACTAGAGTCTTCTAGCCATAGGATTATTAGCAAGTTCCAAGCCAACCCTCTCTAATCGTAAGCTATAGATATTATGGAAGTTATTATTTACACCGAAGAGAGTCTTGGGATAATGAAGACCAGCGATTTCACAAAATAGGCAATTATGTTCCAAAATGGAACGGTCCGGATGACCTAAAACTGTCAACGAATATTAGATACCCCTTGGCCGCATTCGATCCAGAAATGATCCCTAAACATGGCACGCTGTAAATGCGTGTAATAGCCGGGCCAGAGGGGGCCCTGCTCGTTGCATCCTGCTATTCACGGCGAAACAGGACCGTGAGCCAGGGCGCGCCGGCGCCGCGCTGACCATTCCGCTAAACGCCATAGCAGCAAGATTCCGACAACCAGGCCATAGGCCAGGGGCCGGAGCACGGCCGACTTCACCAGCCAGTAATAATGAATGACTCCGGCGGTCGCGCTGAGGTAGATGGCGCGGTGCAGGAGCTGCCAGCGTCGCCCGCCGAGGCGGCGGATCCAGCCGGCAGTCGAGGTGACGGCCAAGGGTATCAGCAGCAGATAGGCGGTGAAGCCCACGGTGATGAAGCGGCGTTTGGCCACGTCTTTGCCCATCTCTGCGAGATCGAAGAATTTGTCGAGGCCGATATAGGTGGAGAAGTGCAGACAGGCGTAAAAAAAGGCGAAAAGGCCGAACATGCGGCGCAGGCGGATCAGCTCGGGTAGACGCAATGCCTGGCGCAGGGGCGTGATGGCCAGGGTGAGGAGGAGAAAGCGCAGCGTCCAGTCCCCGGTGGCGTGGGTGATGAACTCGATGGGATTGGCGGTGAGACCGTGGTGCAGGCTGCGCCATACGAGGTCTGCCAGTGGCAGCAGGCCCGCGAAGAAGACGATGGTTTTGGCCCAGTTTCCGGCCAGGAAAGCGCGCACGCGGAGGCCCCAGCTCAAAAATATTTCCGGAGATCCATGCCGGAGTAGAGGCTGGCAACCTGGTCGGCATAGCCGTTGAAGGGCAGGGTGGCGCGCTTGAAGAAATCCCCCAGACGGCGCTCCTTGGCCTGGCTCCAGCGCGGGTGGTCCACGGCGGGATTGACGTTGGAGTAGAAGCCGTACTCACGGGGATTGGCGAGGTTCCAGCTGGTGGGAGGCTGGCTCGAGGTGAAGCGGATTTTCACCAGCGACTTGATGCTCTTGAAGCCGTATTTCCAGGGAAGAACCAGGCGCACCGGCGCGCCGTCCTGATTGGGCAGCGTTTCCCCGTACATGCCGAGGCAGAGCAGCGCCAGGGGATGCATCGCCTCGTCGAGGCGCAAACCTTCGACGTAAGGAAATTCCAGCCCCGCATATTTGGCCTGCGGCATCTGCGCGGGGTCGTAGAAGCTCTGGAAGGCGACGAAGCGTGCCTTGGGCGTGGGCTCGACGAGTTTGGCGAGAGCCTGAAAGGAGTAGCCGATCCAGGGCACGACAATCGACCAGGCCTCCACGCAGCGGTGCCGGTAGATGCGCTCTTCCAGGGGCGCCAGCTTCAGGAGTTCTTCCAGGGAGAACTTGCGCGGCTTGTAGACCTCGCCCTCGACGGAAACGAGCCACGGCGAGGTGCGAAAGTTTTGCGCGTTCTTTGCGGGATCGGTTTTGTCGATGCCGAATTCATAGAAGTTATTGTAGTGGGTCACGTCGTTGTAGGGAGTGGGTGGCTCGTTGGTGCGGAACGCGCCCGGGATGACGCCGCTGAGCTTGGTGGTGGCCGCGGCCGCGCGCGCCGGGGCAAACAGCTCCAACAGGCCTTTGCCGGCCAGCGCCGCGGCGCCCGCCAGGCCCACCCCGCGGAGGAACGTTCGCCGCTCCTGGTAGACGGATTTCGGCGTCACATCGGCGCTTGTCAACTCCGGTTTCCGTCGCACCAGCATTCCTGCCCTCCGGCGGCCATGAGCACGGCTTGCTCCGCATGGTCCGCGTCTATCTTGTCATTAGACGCAGAATTTGGCCCGGGGATTCGCGATCTGCACCTTACAACAGTGTGCCTCGGAGAGGCTTCGGGCTACAATAGGCGGCAGAGGAGTGGGTGAGCGGTTAAAACCGGTGGTCTTGAAAAATGAAACCGGTGGCAGTCGTGCCTCCTTCCGCCAATCATCGGCGAAGCACTGCAGACCGCCCTTCGGTTAACAGCCGGAAGTCTCAAAACTCTAAGTGTCTTTTTTGGGTATCGCTTACAAGAAAATTGGAGCTATTTTCCCCTCTTTGGTTGCACCCACACCTACACATCTGTACTAAAAATGAAGCCCTGATTGTCCAAATTAGTGTGGTGCACTATAGATGTCTTGAAAGCAGATGATTCTGGTTAAGCTAGTCCGTATTTGCGTTAAAACCCTCAACTTAGCGAAATTTCACACAGCAAACATTTTCCCCGAATCTTGGGAGTGAGCAGGCGGTGGATCGTCCAGCCTTTGCGACTACTTGAAAATTAAGGATTTAGATCCGAACGATGGCGCAGCCCGAGGTATGGTGGTCCAACTGCATTACGGAATCCACAGAAGATACCCAGAATGGCCTAAAAATGTCCCTGCAAGTTCTCTCAAGGTCAGTGGGGCACGCGATAAAGATACTGATCTATCTTGCCATCTCGGCCGGACACCCGGTCCCGGCTTCCCATGTGGCGGAGTGCGCTCAAATCCCCTGCTCCCAGGCTGCCAAAATTCTGCACTATCTGACTTTGCGGGGGTTAGTGCGCTCGCGCCGCGGTTCGAGCGGAGGCTATCTGCTTCGGGAAGGTGCGGAGCAGGCTACCGTCGAGCAGGTGATGCAGCTTTTCACGCCGCCAGTCCCTGATGAGGAAGACTATCAACCCTCCGGCCCTCTCCGGGAGATGTGGCTGGAGACCACCCGGCTCTACCAGCAGGCCTGGGGACAACTCACCATCGCAGAACTTGCAAAACGCACCGTCAACGGGAGCGAATGCCCGCTCGAAGCGAGCGGGGGTGAATCGGAACCGGCTTCGGCAGCCTCTGCTGTAAGCAAGAGAGAATCACGGTGAAAAAGCCTCTCCCAGCAGTCGCTCTTGTGGCCCTCCGATTGGCCGCGGAGTGCGCCGGCAGGCAGCACCGGAACGGGCGCGCAAATCTGACGGACGAAAAAACGGAGACAATCCTGAAGTATGTGACGCACTGAAGAAATTCTTTTTGCGGAGGTGATTCAATGCATTTCTCCAGATATTTCATGGCGGGCAGCGTGGTGCTCGGCGGGCTGTTGCTGCTCGGACAAGTCCCGCGAGTGGCTCGAGGCGGGCCGAAGGTCATCAACGTGATTGCGGATAAGGACAACCGTTTCAAGATCCCCGGACAGACCAAGCCCGTCATCACCGTGAAGGCCGGCGAGGTCATTCGCTTGCGCATCACGGCGCACAAGGCCGGCGAGTGGGACAAGGACGGAACCGTCCATAGCTTCACGATCAAAGAACTGAAAGATCAGGGCTGGGACCTGCGGCTGAAAGAGGGCGTGCAGGAATTTACCCTGGTGGCGCCGAGTGACCCCGGGGAGTATCTGATCGAGTGCACGGTGAAATGCGGCGACGGGCACGATGACATGAGAATGAGCTTGGTCGTCACCCAGTGAGGACATCCCATGACGCTGCCTCGTAGAAGCTTCTTCCAATTCCTGGCCCGCGGAACCGGGGCCATCGTCGCTTCGTGGGTGGCCATGAAGGGAATCTCAGCCACGATGTTCCGCGAAGTGCTTCCGGCGCGTTCCCTTGCTCCCACCAATCAAAAGTGGGTGATGGTGATTGATCTGGCGAAGTGCGATGGCTGCCGGGATTGCACCCGCGCCTGCAGCACCATGCACTTTGTTCCGCCCATGCAGGAATGGGTCAAGGTTTTCGAAGTGCTCGACAACCCGGCGGCGGGCCGCTATTTCCTGCCGCGCCCCTGCATGCAGTGCGATAACCCACCCTGCGTGCGCGGCTGTCCTGTGGGTGCGACGTTCAAGCGCACCGACGGCATCGTGATGATGGATCAGGAGCGCTGCATCGGCTGCCGCAACTGCATCGCGCAATGCCCGTACTCCGCGCGCTCGTTCAATTGGGGAGAACCGCAGCACACCCCGGCGGAGCTCTCCATGCCGTACTCGATGGAGTACAACTACCCGCACCGCAAGGGCGTCGTCGAGAAATGCATCTTCTGCCCCCACATGCTCCGCGCGGGCAAGCTGCCCGCCTGTGCGCAAGGGTGCAAGATGGGCGCCATCTATTTCGGGGATGAACTGGAAGACGCGGTCACGAATAGCAAGGGCGAAACGATTCAATTCACAAAAATTGCCAAGCGCGGTGCGGCCTTCCGCCTGCTGGAAGAACTGGGAACGGAGCCGCGCGTCTACTACCTTCCTCCGGCCAGCCGGAAGTATCCGACGCCGGATGAAAAGAAGGCACTGGAGATGCATTCGTGATTTCCAAACGAGAAGCGCACTTACTCAGCACCCTCACGGAAACCTCCGGGCGATTTTATCGGTTGATTGCCCTGCTACTGGCCGTCGTGCTGTGGGGGCTCTATGCCTACGTGCATCAGCTCCGCCACGGCCTGGTCGTAACCGGAATGCGCGATGAAGTCTCCTGGGGCTTGTACATCACCAACTTTGTCTTCTTTATCGGCATCAGTCATGCCGGCACCCTGATTTCCGCCATCCTGCGCGTCACGCATACGGAATGGCGGCGCCCCATTACCCGGCTGGCCGAAGCCATCACCGTGTTTGCGCTGTGCATCGGAGGACCGATGGTGATCATCGACCTCGGGCGCCCGGAGCGCATGCTCAACCTCTTCCGCTACGGCCGCATCCAATCGCCGATTCTCTGGGACGTGCTTTCGGTGTCCACCTACCTGACCGGCTGCATTCTCTACCTGTACATCCCGATGATTCCGGATTTCGCATTGCTGGCCGAGCAGTCGAGTCTGGGGGCGTGGCGGCGGCGCTTCTACAAAAAACTTTCCCTGGGCTGGACAGGCAGCAGCACACAGTGGGCACTGCTGGAACGTGCCATTTCGGTGATGGCTGTGGTCATCATTCCGCTGGCCATTTCCGTGCACACGGTCGTCTCCTGGATTTTTGCGATGACCCTGCGCCCCGGCTGGAATAGCAGTATCTTCGGCCCCTACTTTGTCGTGGGCGCCATCTACTCCGGAGCGGCGGCGGTGATTTTCTCGATGTACGTGCTGCGGCGCGTGCTCCGCTTACAGGATTATCTGGAACCCGTACACTTCCGCAATCTGGGGCTGCTCCTGCTCTCCTTCGCCATGCTTTACCTTTACTTCAACATCAACGAATACCTGACCATGGGCTACAAGTTCGAAGGAATCGAGAAGGAGTATCTCACGCGGCTCTTCTTCGGAGATTACGCGCCGATGTTCTGGACCGTGCAGGCCGTCGGTGTGTTCATCCCAGCGCTGCTGTTAATGGCCGTGTTGGGGCTGGGCCGCCATCAGTCCTTCACCATCCCCGGCGTCGCGCTGGCTTCGTTTTTGGCCATTGTGGGCGCCTGGGCCAAGCGCTATCTCATCGTGGTTCCCACGCTCTCGAGCCCCTTCCTTCCCGGGCAAAGGATTCCCTGGGAATGGACGCACTATCGGCCCACCTGGGTGGAATGGTCCGTCACCGCGGCGGCCGTGGCCGTGTTTCTGCTGATCTATGCGCTGTTCTCCAAGCTGTTCCCGATGGTCTCTATATGGGAGACGCGCGAGCCGGAAGTAGCCCCAGTGGAAACGGAAGCTGCTGCGCCCGCCCCTCGCGGCTGGGGCGCGATTTCCTCGATCCCGATCGTCCTGATCACGCTGACTCTCGCAGGCGCCAGCCTGGCCCACGCTGGCGAGACCCGAAAGCCCCGGAAACCTGCGCCGACCGCGCTCTCCTTGGAATGGCAAGCTCTCCCTGCGGACAAACTTGCAGCGACCTCGCCGGAGGAAGCGCCGCCGGACGCCATTACCGCAGGACGGGTGCAGCACAGCCTTTCGCAACTCTTTGGACAACTGCACTTCGGTTCCAAGAGTGGGGAAGAGCAGAAGCCGTCCTCCGCAATCGCCCTGAAGGCCACGTTGAAGGATGCGAGGGGAGCTCCTGTTGCCATGCAGGCGGTGAGCTTTTCCTTGCGCACCTCCTTTGGACTTGTCCAGTACGGGAGCCGGCCAACTAATGAAGAAGGAAAAGCGGAATTAGTTGTTCGCGACCAGCGCTACGGCAGGTACCCGGTGCTGGTCGCCTATGGCGGCGATGAGGCCTTCGGCGGCACCCGCGCCGAGATCCTGGTGGATTTTGGCTCGCGTCCGACTCCTGCGCTGCCCACAGCGGGCGTTCTTATCGCCCCGTACGCCACGGCCGCCATCGGCCTGCCCTTTGTAATTTTTTACGGGATCATGTGGGTTGTGTATTTGTACGCCTTTGGCTACTTAATCCTCTGGCGCATGCGCCGTTCGGGGCAGGAGAAACATCCCCACTGACCGCTGGGTGTCTGCCGGGCGGCGATTCAGACGCGCGCCGGAACCAACCGCTTTTTGCATGCGCTAAGCCAGGGAGAAAGCACAGTCCTTGCAATTGCGTAAGGCAGGTGACGGATGAGAGGAAACAGGTTACAGAGTGCGTGCAAAGTGCAGCGGACCTCTGCGCTTTCCCAGTTCAATTCCTGGCTGACCTTCCGCCGCCTCTCCTCGTGCCTCTCCGTGCCCGTGTTGTGTGCGGCGCTGCTGCTGGCAGCCGGAGCAGGATTCGGGCAGGGGAACCCTGCTGCGGCAGGGGCGGACCAGCACCCCAACGCCGGCCAAGTTTGGACGCCGCAGTTGAACGCGGCGGATCGCTGCGCAACGTGTCATCCGCAACTCCCCCCGCCCAACACCACGCAACTCTCCCTCCAGCAGCCCAACCGCGTGGATCCGCTCGTCCCCCATCACACGAAGGACTGGGGCTGCACCGTGTGTCACCGCGGCCAGGGCGCCGCTGCAGAAAAAGAGCAGGCCCATCAGCCCGAGCTCGCCCCGGCGCAACCCCTCCTTCCGACCAGCTACATCCAGGCTTCCTGCGGCATCTGCCATCGCGCGGATCTCCCGGATACTCCTCAATTGAACCGCGGTCGCCTGCTGCTCAGTGAATTCGGTTGCCTGGGGTGCCACCGTCTGGAGGGTATCGAGCGCCCCGCCATGCTCGGTCCGGACCTGACCGACATCGGAAGCAAAGTCAGCGCCGAGTGGATCTACAAGTGGCTGAAAGAGCCGCGCACGATCATCGACGATGCGGGCAACGCCATAGTGAGCGGCTACCAAATGGAGCCGCGCATGCCTCAGTTCCGCCTGAACGAGGAGGAACTCCGGGACCTCTCCGCGTACTTGAGTTCCCTCCGCAGCAAGCCGCTGGAACCCTATAAGTTCGATCCCCAAGTGGTGGCGGCCTTGGAAAACAGTCCGGATCTGGTGGATCAAGGAGAAGCTCGCTTCCGCCAGATGTTTTGTACCACGTGCCATTCCCTGGCCGTGACCCGGGGCGGCGAGACCAAGCTCATTGGCGGAGACATCGGACCCGAAATGACCAAGGTCGGCAGCAAGGTGAATCCAGACTGGCTGGTGGCCTGGCTCCGCAATCCGCAGGCCTTCCTCCCGAAGAGCAAGATGCCGCGCTACGAGTGGTCGGATCAGGACCTCTATGTGGTCACTCGTTTTATCAGCACAAAACTGACGGACCCGGACCTGCTGCAGGGAATTCCGAAACTGGGGGCGCCTACCCCGGAACAGATTCGTTTCGGCCGTCGCCAGTTCCTGAAGAAAGGATGCGGGAGCTGCCACGCGGTTTCGGGCATGAAGCTGCAGGAAGATTTTGGGCCGAACCTTGCCAGCCTGGGCGCGGAGAGTATTTCCCACCTGCATTTTGGCAATGCCAAGATTCCTCGGAGCCTGGTCGCCTATCTCCAGGCGAAAATCAGCGACCCTATCTCCGTGAATCCCACCGCGGAAATGCCGCAGTATCGTTTCAACTCCGCGGACCTGGATGCGATGACGACGGCGCTGCTGAGCATGACGGGCGCTCCCTCCAGCGGCGCGATGGAGCGCCTGATCGTGCCGCGCACGCAAGCGGAGTTTCACCCCACCGGCGCATTCGCGCAGGTCTACGAGCGATACAAATGTTATGTCTGCCACCAATTCAACGGTTACGGCGGGACGCTCGCGACGGACCTCTCTTACGAAGGCAGCCGCGCGCAGCGCCAGTGGCTGATTGACTTTCTAAAGAACCCGCAGACCCTGCGTCCCAGTCTCATACTGCGCATGCCGCAGTTCAACATGACCGACCAGGAAGCTTCCATCCTGGCTGACTCCATCGGCCGGGATCTCCGGAGTCCCGCGGTAAATCCCGCCAGCGTGGAACCCGCGCAGTTCACGCCCCAGATGGCGGCGCTGGGCAAGCAGCTTTACGAGGTGAAGTATCAGTGCCAGGCCTGCCACTCCATCGGGGCGGGCGGCGGATACGTCGGACCCGACTTGAGCAACGTGGGGAACTGGATGACGGCGGCCTGGATCGAAGCGTGGCTGAAGGACCCGCAGGCGCTGCTGCCCGGAGGCATCGAGCCGCGCCGCGCTCTGGCCGAAGACGAGGTCAAGGCGCTCACTGCGTATCTGATGACTTTGCGGCAGAGCGAGCCAGCGGGGCGCGCGGCTGCGGCAGCAGGAGTGGGGCAATGAGGAAGCACTTTGCGTTTGTCGCGCTGGCGCTCTACCTGGCCATGAACTTTTCAGCTTACCGCGGGGGCGCTACGGTACAAGCTGAACCGCGGCAAAAAGCGTATGCGATGGAGCCCGACTGGAACGACCCGCAACGCTTGATCCCGCTGAATTATCAGCAGGCGCGCGGCAAACGCCTGTTCTATCAATATTGCGTCTGGTGCCATGCGGATTCGACTCCAGCTGGACCCTCCAACCGCTCGAACCTGAACCCGGTCCCGCCGTTGCTGAATGACGGGGCCGCCTTGAACGGAAAGAGCAACGAATTCCTGCTCGACATCACCACACTGGGGGGCAGCGCGATGGGGAAATCGGCGATGATGCCTCCTTATGGACGGACGTTGACCCGCGAGGAAATTCAGGCGTTGATCGCCTATGCTCGTGCTATTGCACAGCCGCTCTATCAGCCTCCGGCCCCTCGAGAACCCGAACACTGAGGCAGATGAACAGCGAGCGCGCTATTCTTATCATCGAACCGGTCCGGTCACTTCCAGCTCGGCACACCATGCAATCCAGCTACACCCCTGCACCAAAATGCAGCAGTTCGAATCCAAAGTGCAGCAAATTGGCCGCTAACTCGAAGAATACGCTAGAATTAAAAACGGAGGAGTGGGTGAGCGGTTGAAACCGGCGGTCTTGAAAACCGTTAGACCCGAAAGGGTCTCGGGGGTTCGAATCCCTCCTCCTCCGCCAGAATGCACAGAGAGATCCCTCGAGGCACCCGCCTGTGGCGGGCTCTCTGGGGATTCCGGCAGCGGGCGCCCGCGGCACTCCTGCCCGCTACATGCCGCAAATCCGCATCGCGCGTCCGCCGCCCGGCGATTGCAGCGATTCGCAAAGGCCGCGTATACCTTTTTCGTTTATCCTTAGGCCATAGCGCGAGAACAGTTTTCTTGGATTTCCCCGCAGACGAATAGAATAGGGCACAAGGTCATTCTTGATGGCTTCGGCCCGCTCATACGGCTGGTTGATCGGCGCCTGGGTTGTGGTCCTGGGGGGGTACACCGCTGCCTTCCTGACGATCAAGCCCGGGTATTCGCTGACGGCGTTCGGGGATCTGACGCAGTGCGTTCTTCCGCTGCTGGTGAATGGCTGCCTGCTGCTCAACGCCGGGACGTCGCAGTGGCGGCGCAATATTTTCTGGATGTTGCTGGCGCTGAGCTGCACGCTGTGGATGTTCGGGCAGTTTCAATGGGCGTATTTCGAAGTCTATCTGCGGGAGCCGCTCCCGGACCTTTTCCCTGGCGACATCATCTTCTTCCTGCGCGGGGTACCGCTGATGGCAGCGCTGGCCCTGCAGCCGCACTGGCGGCGCGCGGAGCCGCAGTGGCGCTACGGATATCTTGATTTCGGGCTGCTGCTGGCCTGGTGGGTGTTTCTCTACGGGTTTGTCGTGCTTCCCTGGATGTATGCCGCGCCCTTGATCGGACAGTACAACTTCAACTACAACCTGCTGGCGAACATTCAGAATCTGTTGATTGGGGGCGGCCTCGGGTATCTCTGGCTGCGCACGCGCGGTTCCTGGCGGAAGATCTATGCGCATCTCTTCGCGGGCACCACGCTGTACATGCTGGCTTCCCTGGTGATCAACGTGGCCATCGACGAACACAAGTACCACACCGGCAGCTTCTATGATCTGCCGCTGCTCGCCTCCTTTCTGTGGCTGGGAACGGCGGGCCTGGTGGGCTACCGCCACCGCGCCGAACTCGAAGCGCCCGGGGGGGAAGGCGATGCAGACAGGAACAGCGAACTGCATCGCCGCGAAAATGTGGTGATATCGCGCCTGGCGATTGCTACCGTGCTTTCGCTGCCGCTGTTTGCCATCTGGGCTCTGCGTTTCAGCGAAGATCCCGGTCCGGTAATTGATTTTCGCCTGATGGAGGTGCTGCTGGCTTCTATGCCTCTCGGGGTTCTCGTTTTTTTCCGGCAACACCTGAGCGAGGCCGATCGCTCTCGCCTTCTGTCCGCATCCCAAAATTCCGTCGCGGATCTGCAGCGGATGCAGGCGCATCTGGTGCAGTCGGAGAAGCTGGCCTCGCTGGGCCAGCTGGCCGCGGGCGCTGCGCACGAAATCAACAATCCGCTTACCGCCATCCTGGGTTTTTCCGACCTGCTTGCCGAGGACACCACGCTGCCCGAAAAGCCGCGCCTGATTGCGGGCAAGATCCGTGAACAGGCGCGGCGCACCAAGACGCTGGTGGCCAATCTGCAGAGCTTCGCACGGCAGGTGCCCAGCGAGCGCGTGCTCCTGGACATCAACACCATCATCAGCAATGCCGTGCAATTGCGCGCGCTGGACTTATCCGCCTCCACACGCATCGACCTGCAGCTCGAACCCGTCCTCCCCGGCGTGCGCGGCGACGGCAATCAACTGCTACAGATTTTCTTCAACATCCTGAGCAATGCCTTGGATGCCATGGAGGCCGCCGGGGGCGTCCTGACCATCAAGAGCATGCGCGAGCGCGGCAACGTCGTGGTGCTCTTCTCCGATACCGGCCCCGGGATGCGGGAGCCGAATCGCGTTTTCGATCCCTTCTACACCACCAAGCCCGTGGGCAAAGGCACCGGGCTGGGCCTGAGTATCTGCTACGGATTCGTGCAGGAGCACGGCGGCACGATCACCTGCGCCAACCGCCGGGAGGGAGGCGCGGTCTTCCGCGTCGAACTGCCCGCGGTCCTGGCCTCTTTCCCCGTGCGCGATCACAACACGCCGGTACCGCTCCCGCTGGTGCCAAAGAAGTCCTGACGGGCGCTCCCGCACACTATCTCTCATGCCGGACCTCGCGTACAATTCCGGAAAAGGAGATTCCCTTGCGAAACATTCAATGGCCGCTGGTTTGTCTGCTCTTCCCGGTTCTGTTGCTGGCGCCGCGGGCCGCCGCCCAGGACCCCTTGGGGAGCCTCGGGAAAATGCAGGGCACGCCGGCCGTGGCGGGGTATGAGCAGGAGCTGGCCGCGGAACTGCGCGAGAAATTACAGGAATTTTCGCCGCACACGGACAATCTGGGCAATGTCTACGTCACGCTGGGCAGCGGCGCGCCGCACCGGCTGATCGTGACCGCAGTGGACGAGCCGGGCTACGTCGTCAGTGCCATCACGCCGGAGGGGTTTCTGCGCGTGCAGCGGCTGCCGCAGGGCGCGCCGAATGCGGTGTTCGATCTGCTGCATGCGGCGCAGCCGGTGTGGGTGATGACGCGCGGCGGAAAGAAGATTCCGGGCGTGTTCGCGGGGCTTTCGGTGCACCTGCAGCCGGCACGGCAGAACGCGCCGAAGATGGCGCATCCCGATGAGATGTACGTGGACATCGGCGCGGGCAGCGCGGAAGAGGTGCGCGCCGCCGGGGTGGACGTGCTCGATCCGCTGGCCCTGCAGCGCAGCGCGTTCTCCGTGGGCGCGACCTCCCTGGCCGGGCCGGCGCTCGGCGACCGCGCCGGCGCCGCGGCACTGGTGGCTGTGCTGGAGAGCCTGGACCGCAGCCACGTCCACGGCACGCTGACAGTTGCGTTTGTCACCCAGCAGTGGACCGGCGGCCGCGGCTTGGAGCGTCTGCTGAACGAATTTCATCCCGACGAGATGATCTATGTGGGGCGCTTGTTTCCGCCCAAGGCGAATCCGGCCTCCGGAGCAGCCGCGTCTCCCGGCAGCGGGGTGCTGCTGGGAGTGGCGGACGCGGGGGCGCCGCTGGCGGATTTTCCGGCCGCAGTCAAGCAGCTCGCCGAAGCCAATCACATCCCCGTGCACACGATGACCGCGGCTCCTCCGCGCATCGCCGGCTACGCCAAGGCCAGCGCTTTTCCTGCGCGGTTCGCGCAGGTTTTCGTCCCCACGCTTTGGGCGGTCACGCCGGGCGAAGTGTTGAATTCTGGGGACCTCGCGCAGCTTGCGAACCTGCTGGCGCTGTATGCCGGATCCGCGCAGCCGCATGTCCTGCTCGGCAGCGGGCCGGCTGGGCTGGATAGTCCCGCGGCATTCTCCCTGCCGGCGCTGGTGCGGGCCTACGGGGCAAGCGGTCATGAAGGGGCGGTGCGGGAAAAGGTGAAGCAGCTTCTGCCCAAGTGGGCGAAGACGGAGACGGACGCGGCGGGAAACTTGGTCCTGCATCTCGGCGACGCCAAGGGGAAGGCCAGTGCGAAGACGCCGCGCATCGTGTTCGTGGCGCACATGGACGAGATCGGTTACCAGGTGCGGGCGATCGAGCCGGACGGGCGGCTGCTGGTGGACGTGCTGGGCGGGGGCTTCACCGAATATTTTCTCGGGCACGTCGTGCTGGTGCACAAGGCGGACGGTAGTTCGGTGGGCGGGGTGCTCGAGTTGCCCGCCGGCTGGGATCAGCCGGGGTTCGAATGGCCGCGCGGGATGAAGGCGATGGACGAGCCGTCGCATGTCTATGTGGGCACGAAATCGGCGGAGGAGACGCAGAAGCTGGGAATCCAGGCCGGGGACTGGATCACGATACCCAAGGAGTACCGGGCGTTGCTGGGGACGCGGGCGAATGGGCGCAGCTTCGACGATCGCGTGGGCTGCGCGGCGCTGGTGGAAGCGGTGCGGGCGCTGGGGCCGGAGCTGGTAGGACGCGATGTCACGTTCCTCTGGTCCACCGAAGAAGAGGTGGGACTGAAGGGGGCCGCGGCCGCTGCGGAGCGCATGGAGAAAGAGGGCCGGGCTCCGGATTTCATCTTCGCCATCGATACCTTTGTGAGCTCGGATTCGCCGCTGGAATCGAAGCGCTTTGCCGATGCGGAGACCGGCAAGGGCTTCGTGGTGCGCGCGGTGGACAATTCGAATATCGTGCCGCGGGAGTACGTGGACCGCGTTTTGGCGCTGGCGCGGGAGAACCAGATAGCGGCGCAATACGGAGTGACCGGGGGCGGGAACGACGGCGCGGTCTTTACGCGCTACGGAACGGTGGATATCGCGCTGGGCTGGCCGCTGCGCTATTCGCACTCGCCCGCAGAGGTGATCGACACGCGCGACGCGGACGCGCTGGCGCGGATCATCGCAGTGCTGGCGAAGAGCTGGTAGGGGAACTCGTCAACCAGAGTTGCGCAGGGCTTCGGCATAGCGGGCGGCGATGGCGCTCCAGGAAAAATAGTTCTGCTGGGCACAGCGGCTGCGCTCGCGCAGGGCGCCGCGCAACCGCGCATCGCTGAGGACGCGCTCCAAAGCGGCGGCGAGACCTTCGCTGTCGCCTTCCTTTACCAGGACGACTCCGGCTTCGGTGATGGGCGCGGTGGTGTCCGGGCCGCTGTAGGCGACGACCGGGAGGCCGCAGGCAATGCCCGCCAAAGCGCTGCTGCGACGCGTGGAGACCTGCCCGCGCGCAAACAGCAGCACATCCGCTTGCGCCAGCGTGCGCGCTACCTCCTCTGCGGGCAGCACGCCCAGCGTTTGCAACTCAATGCGGGAAGCGTCCAGCTCCTTTTCGAAGGCGCTGCGGGCTTCCTGGGAGTGGCGGCCGAGGACCACGAGGCGCAGGCGTCCCGCCGGCGGGGTGGCAAACCGCACGGCCTGGGCGATCACACGCGCTTCCCGCGCAATGTTGGCCCCGCCGGTCACGCCGAAGACGGCCACGCAGAGCGGCGCAGCCGGATCTTTTTCCGCGGTGCACCAGAAACGTTCCGGCGCATGCAGATTGGCGCCCACGGGAATGAAGAGCGCTTTGTGGGGCTGATCCGGAACCCACGCCAGGGTTTCCGGGAGAATCGTGAAGAAGGCGAGATCCGCGAGGCGAAAAGTTTCGCGCATGGCATGGTGCTGGAAAGTCTGGCGGATGCTGTCGACCACCCGGCCGCCGGAATAGGGGTGGACGTCGTGGAAGACCACGCCGCAGCGCGCGCCGGATTTTTTCAGTAAGCGCAGGAGGCGCGGCACACGCAGGGGAAAGCCGTGGCGCGACCAGGCGAGAGCGGTGTATTGAAGAAGGACCCAGGCGCCGCGCCACCCGGCGGCCTGCTGGCGCAGTTCCGCGAGCGCGGCGGACCAGCCGCGTTCCGCCCACGGCACGCGCACCATCTCGCAGGCGAAGCCGTGCGGCTGCAGGGCCGCGCCAAGATAGCCGCAGTACTCCTCGATGGCGTCGGTCGGCGCGTCGCGATGGCCAAGCAGCGCAATGCACTTTTGTGTCATCGAGGAAGCGCCAGTACATGGTGTTCGCCGCAAGGCTGGCAGGCATAACCGTGGAGGGAAAATTCTCCGAGTAGGATGCGGCGATTCTCTTCGCTATGCATTTCGCACAGAATTCCAGGGCGCCTCTCCTGCAGCAGGTTCTGTGCGCCGCGGAAGACTTCGACTTCGGCGCCTTCGACGTCACATTTCACAAAATCCGGAGGTCCGGACGTCCGCGCATATTCATCCAGGGATACGGCGTTCACCGGAATCGTATTTCCGGCGCCGGCGCTAACGACGCGTCCGAGACCCCGATCGGGTGAGCTGCGCGGATCCGTGCGCTCAAATAAAACCCCGCATGACTCCGACCAGACGGCCCTCTGCTCCACGGTGACCTGAGCGCAAGCGTTGCGTGCAACATGTTCGCGGAGTCGTGCGGCAACCTCGGGATCAGCTTCGAAAGACGTGACGCGGCCTTCCGGACCAACAAGGCGCGCAGCGAGGATCGTGAAGAAACCCACGTTTGCACCGATATCGTAAAACACCATCCCGGGACGCAATTGCTGCTGGAGGACGCTTTGTACTTCTGGCTCGACTTGACCCTCAAAATAGGGCCGGCCGGTGCGCGGATTCAAATGAAGCCAGAGTCCTGCGGCCGGACCGCGCTGAACCTGCACCCAGGTCCGCGCATTGCGCGGGACAAACATCCCACTTGCCCAGCTCACACACGGGCCGATCAGAGGAAGACGCCGAAGCCCCGCGAGCGGCGAAGCGTATCGCAAGAAAAGCCGCGCCAGCCGGTCGCTCGAAGCACTCACGTTATTTCTCCACCAGGAAGCTGCCGATGAGCAGCGCATCCATGCCGGAGCTGAAGAAAGTGCGGATGGCATCGGTCGGCGTATGCACGATGGCTTCGCCGCGCAAATTGAAGGATGTGTTCATCACCACGTAGACTCCCGTGCGCTTGCCGAATTCGTCGATCAGCCGCCAGTACAGCGGGTTGATCGCCTTCTCCACGGTTTGCGGGCGCGCGCTGCCGTCCACGTGTGTGACGGAGGGAATGACACAGCGCTTTTCGGGCTTCACCTGCGCGGTCAGGATCATGAACGGAGAATCGGTGGCGCTTTCGATGTATTCGGAGGCTTTCTCGGCGAGCAGGGAGGGCGCAAAGGGCCGCCACCATTCCCGGAACTTCACGGCGTTGTTGACCTTGGCGTTCATCTCCGGATCGCGAGGGTCGGCCAGGATGGAGCGGCTGCCCAGGGCGCGCGGGCCAAACTCCATGCGCCCCTGAAACCAGCCGAGAATCCGGCCCTGGGAGAGAAGCTCGGCGGCGGTGAGTGCGGGATCGGCCAGGGCGCGGTAGCGCAGCTTGTAGGTGCGCAGCGCGGCTTCGATCTGCGCGTCGGTAAACGCCGGCCCCAGGTAGGCATGCCGCATGGGCTTGTTGGGCAGGCGGCCGCCGTTCTCGAGGTACGGTGCGAGGGCCGCGCCGAGCGCCACGCCGTCGTCGGCCGCGGCGGGCTGCACGAAGATTTTGTCCACGAGGCCGGAAGCGGCGATCTTGCCGTTGGCTTTGGAATTGAGGGCCACGCCGCCCGCGAGGCAGACGTTGCGGCTGCCGGTTTTCTCCACGGCCATGCGCACCAGGTTGAGCATGGCGGTTTCGCAGGCCTCCTGCACGGCGTAGGCGACGTTCTTGTAGTGGTCGTCAATTTCGCTCTCGGGGATGCGCGCCGGGCCGAGGCGGGTGACGATGCCGTCAAGCGAACCGGAAGCGCTCTCCTGGAAGAGTTTGGTATGCACGCGGTATGGCGCAGCGTGGAGGTCGATGAACGCGCTGAGGTCCACGCCGGGCTTGCCGTACGGCGCCAGGCCCATGACCTTCCATTCGTCGCTGTATTTCTGAAAGCCCAGGTACTGCGTGAATTCGGCGTAGAAGAGGCCGAGCGAATTCGGCCAGAGGATGGTGAGCACGTGCTCGAGGCGGCCGTCGCGGCCGTGCCAGAGGGAGGTGGCTTCCCACGCGCCGCGCCCGTCCATGACCACCACGGCGGCCTCGCCGTAGCCGGAGTAGCCGAAGGTGCTGAGGGCATGGGCGAGATGGTGGTCCACAAAGCGCATGCGGGCCCTGGTGCGGCCGAAGTGCTGGGTGAAGCGCTTGGCGCCGCCCTGCTGGTGCCACATGCTGAGGAAATAGCGGGTGGAATTGAGGAGATTGAGATAGGTGAGGGGCTGGCGGCCGGTAGCGTAGCACTTCAGGTCGTGCCGGTAGAGCGGCCCCGGCGCCTGCCAGCCGAAGCACACTTCGTCGAGGTCGCCCGGCTGGGCCTGGGTGAAATCCAAGCAGGCGCGAATAGCCAGGTGCGGGAAGCCCGGGTCATGCTTGAGGCGGCTGAGGCGCTCTTCGGCGACGGCGAAGAGCAACTCGCCGTCGCGCACGATGCACGCCGAGGAATCGTGCATCTGCGAATAGTTGATCCCCAGGGTCAGCATTTGGTCTCAGGCCTTTCCCGCGGCTTTCACGCCGCAGCACCACGCCATGGGAGTATTCTCCCCGGCCATCTCCCGGACCTCGCCGCCCGCGGCGCGCACCAGCTCGGCAATGCGCGGTGCGGCGATGGCCGCGCCGCGCCAGCTTTTGCCGGCCGCGCTGGAGTCCAAGCCGAGGGCGGAGGCCGCGGCGCGGCTCACGGCGCCCAGATTTGCCGACCACAGGGCGTCCACGATGCCCCAGGCCAGGCGCCCGCGCCAGTTCATGGTGGGGGCAAAGCCGCCGTTGAACTGGAAGAGGATGGTGCCGCCGGGGCGCAGCACGCGCAGCATCTCCCGGATGTACTGGAGAACGAGGGTTTCCTCGGGGAGATGTTGCAGCACCAGATAGCTGAAGACGAAATCCATGGAGCCGGAAGCGACGCAGGAGAGATCGGAGCCGTTGCTGAGCAGCCAGAGGATATTTTTCTGCTCGCTGTGAATCTGGCGGGCGCGCGCGAGCATTTCGCGGGAAAGGTCGAAGGCGTAGACGCGCGTGAAACGGCGCGCGAAGCTGTGAGTCATGCGCCCCGCGCCGCAGCCCAGCTCGAGCATCCGCTGGCCGGTGGCGGGCAGGCCGCAGCGCGCGAGCGCGGGCACGACTAGCCGCTGGAAGTCCTCTTCGCCGGAGGCCAGGAAGGAGGCCAGGTCCCATTCCTTGCGCCAGGAAGCGATGTAGTGAAAGGCGTTTTTCCGGGCGCGTTCGTCCCAGTCCCGGCGCATCGTCTTGGTCACGGGTGAACTCACCAGCGATTCCTTTTCTGCACGAGCTCTGCACGGCCGGCGGTGCATCCCGGAAGCTCTTCAAAACGGGAAGTTGCGCCATCCCAGGTGTTCCGCCGCCGGCGCGCCTGCGCGGCCCGCCCGGGGCACTCGCTCAGTTCGCACGAAGCACTCACGAGGGTCAGGCGGAGTGGCTCCGCTACCGCCTGCACGATTTCCGTAACACAGCTCACCGCTTCGGCTGGAATGCCGCGCGCCGGAAGCCAGCCAGAAAGAGCCGCGGCGCAGACCAGGAAGCGGTGCTGGCCTGAAAACGGCGGCAGCGCTGCGCGCACTCCACTTACCCGACCGAAACACCCGGCTCCGAGCCTTTTCACGTGTCCATCCATTTTTCCAAAACAGGCGCGGCGGGCGTTGCTTCTCCGAATAAACTCCTGATTCTGCTCAGGCCCTTCACCGTGTACCAATTTCGCAGGCGATAGAAGCTGCGTGGCGGGAGAAGCAAAGAAATTCCGAGCGCCATCGCCTGAAAAACGCGGTAGCCCGCACTGCACTTCCGGTAGGACAAGCGGTAAGCCGTGCGCTCTGCTTGAAAGGTCCGCCACGTCGCGCCGCCGTCGAGCGAGAGCCGCATGCGCTCGGCATCCACCCAGATGGATTCCAGCACAGCACGCACGACCGTCTCCGGACATCCGGCTTCGGCTAACTTGGGTGGAAGGACGCGCAAGAGGGCCGACAGCACGGCTTCCTTCCGGCGAAGTTTGGCAGAGTCCTGTGAATTGAACTGGTAAAGATTCTCGGAATGCATGCGGTAGTAAAACAAAGGTGCGTCGAGAACCAGCACCGTGCCGAGGGCCGTAGCCAGGGTGAAGAGGAATTCATCCGCTTCAATGATAAGTTCTTCCGGCACGGGCAGGATGCGTTCCAGGAGGCTGCGGCGGAGCGTCAGCCGGCTGGTTCCGAGAAAGGCGCGAAGGTGCGAGAAAAGACGCGCAGCCGTCACGTCCTTCAAGGACAAGCGAACCGTTTTCTCCGGTACGACGAGAAGGGGCGCCCGCTCATCCGGAAAAACTTCGTAGAGACCGTGACCCACGGCACCGAGGCCGGGATTCGCTCGCAGGCATTCGCAGACTGTGCGCAGCTTCCCGGGGGCCCACCAGTCGTCTCCGTCGAGGAAGGCGATGATCTCGCCGCGGCACTCGGCAATGCCGGCATTGAAGGCCGAAGCCTGGCCGCCGTTAGCTTTGCGCAGGACGCGAATTTGCGGCGCAAAGCGGCGCAGGATCTCCGGCGTGCGGTCGGTCGAGCCGTCGTCCACGACGAGAATTTCGCGGTCTTCGGCGGGAAAATCCTGGTCCAGGACGCTGCGCAGCGCCTGCTCGATGAAGCGCTCGTGATTATAGGTGTCCACCAGGACGGAGACGAACGGCCGCGTCATTGCTTTGCCTTCTCCATGTTGTTCATCGCGCGCCGGGCGCCGCGCGCAGTTGCTGCTCCTGGGATTCGATGATCTGCTGCAGGATCTCGTCGAGCCCCACGGTAATGCGCCAATTCGGGTAATCACTCTGGAACTTCTTCAGGTTCGAGATGTAGCAGATGTGGTCGCCCTTGCGCGCCTGGTCCACGTAGTTCCATTTCAGCTTCTTGCCGCTCATTCGCTCGATGCGCGCGATGGCCTCCAGCATGGAGACGCTGTTGGCACGCCCGCCGCCCAGGTTGTAGACCTCGCCGGGGCGGGGATTGGCGGCAAACTCCTCGATGGCGCGCACCACGTCGTGGCTGTGAATGTTGTCGCGCACCTGCTTGCCTTTGTAGCCGAAAACGGAATAGGTGCCGCCGGTGAGCGTTACTTTCACCAGGTAGGAGAGAAAGCCGTGCAGCTCCACCCCGGAATGCGCCGGCCCGGTCAGGCAGCCCCCGCGGAAGATGCCCACCTTCATCCCGAAGTAGCGCCCATATTCCTGCGCGACGAGGTCCGCGGCGGCCTTGGAGGCGCCGAAGAGCGAGTGCAGGGTGCGGTCGATGCGGCAGGTTTCGGCGATGCCGTCGTAATCTTCCGGGCGCGCGTAGTCGTAGCGGGTCTCGAGCTCTTTCAGCGGCACCTCGTTGGGCGCGTCGCCGTAGACCTTGTTGGTGCTGAGGAAAACGAAGACCGCCTCCGGGCAGTGCTGGCGTGTGGCTTCCAGGAGATTCACCGTGCCCATGGCGTTCACTTCGAAATCGAGCAGGGGGATGTCGCGGGCCTTGTCGTGCGAAGGCTGCGCGGCGCAGTGCACGATAAGGTCGAAGCGGTGCGCGCGGAAGAGCTCGCCGAGCGCGTCGCGGTCGCGGATGTCCAGGTCCGCGTGCGTAAAATTCTTTGTCGCCCGTTTGAGCCGCTCGAGATTCCAGGTGGTGTCGCCGGGCGCGCCGAAGAAGACCCGGCGCATGTTGTTGTCCACGCCCACGACGCGGTGCCCCTGGCGGTCGAAATGCTCGACCGCTTCCGAGCCGATCAGCCCGCTGCTGCCGGTGACCAGAATGTTCCGGGCGCTCAACGCGTGGTTCCTCCTGCGTCGCCGGACCTCAGTCCCAAGCGGTGACGGATGGGGCGAGTCAGATCCAAGAGTGAAAACCACGCCTTGCTTGCCAGGGCCGCTGCTTTTTTCTTTCCCCCGGCCCAATGCCGCCAATAATTGCGGCGCAACCCGCGCGCCGACAGGCGGTGTGTAGCGTCCTCCATGGTGCAGAACTTTCTGCCGCGGTCCAGCAGAGCATAATTCTCCTGGGCCTCCTGGCCCTGCCACACGCCTTTTTCGCCATCCGGATGATAGGAATAGTCGTGATTTTGATGGACGGCGAGAACGGCGCTGGAAGCGTCCACCACCGGCGCGCCGGAAGCGCGGGCAAACCATACGAGCCAGTTATCCCAACCCGGCCGGCCGATCACAAAGGGCGGAATTCGGTTTTGATAGAGCCCGCGCGCAAAAACGAAATAATCGATCCACTGTGGCGGGCGCCGGCGATTGGCAGCCAGAGCGCGGCGACGGATGCGCTCCCGGCAATCGGGCTGGGCAAAATCGAGCGGCTCCACGATGTCCGTATCCCAGCGCCGGCCGATCATCAGGAACCGTGCGTGCTGCGCGAGCAGGGCCTCAAGCGCCAGCCGGAAATCGGCGAGCAGCAAAATGTCGCAATTGACGTAGCAAAGCAAGTCGTGCCGGGCAACCTCCTGTGCGCGGTCGAAAATCGAGCTCAGATACTTCGTGCCGTGCGCGTTGCGCCGCACCTCGGGAATGTAGGACACGCCAAGGGCTGAGGCGGCCTCCGCTGCTCCTGCCTCCTCTCCAAAAAGCAAAACCTCGGCATCGGGGTGCATGGATTTCCAGCTCTGGATGGCGTTGCGCTGGATCACGCCGATGTGCCCGGCGAAGGGTTTCGGTGTCGAGAAAAACGTCAGCATGGTGGTCCTATGGGCTCCCTGCGCATCATGGGCGCGCGCTCAGCCAAAACGAGCGCGCATCTCCGGGAATCGTTCTTGCGGCACAGCAACAAAATTCCCGTCGTACGAATCGCGATCCGCATCAACGGGCGACAGCCGGCCTTCTCCGTCCGGGGAGAACCACTCATAGCCCCGCATGGACAAGAACTGAATTATCTCTCGAGCGGGGTAACCCCACGCTTGTGTACGAAGATCCTGCACCTCGCATAGAACGAGTGGCCGCGGACGGCGATCCAGCAGCCGCACGGCGCCTTCCAGCACCCGGCGCTCACCCCCTTCGACGTCCATCTTGATAAAATCCACACGGTCAATCTGGCGCATCTCTAGAAAAGCATCGAGTCTGTCCTGCTGTACACGCAATTGGGACACGGCCTGGTTCACCCGTGGAGGTCGCAGGCTGTTGCAACCGGTTTCCGATCCGTCCACAACAAAGAGTGTCTCCTCTCCGTCATTGCTTCCCAACGCAACAGATTCCACGTGGACGTTCTGGCATCGGTTGAGGCGCAGATGAGCAACCAGCTTCTTTCTCTCGCGCGGGGACGGTTCGAAGGCAAAGACGATGCCTCCCGGCTGCACTCTTTTTGAGGCAAGAACAGCGTAGAAGCCGTGGTGGGCACCGATGTCCAGTACCACCATTCCCGGCCGAAGGAACCGGTCGGTGAAAGTAACCTCGCGGGGTTCGAAACTGTCGGACAGAAGAGCAAGGCCGCAGAAATCCGCCCGCGCCAGCCACCAACCGCCGTAGGGGAGTCGCAGGGGAAGTACGGCTCCGGGAAACCATCGGAAATAGCGAAAGCCAAACGACGCTCGTTGCTCTGGCCATGATTTCTGAAAGAACTGAATGAGCCGCCTCGCCATACCAGACTGCCGTACTGACAATTCTCGAATCATTGGGGGCTCCGCGCCGACCGTCGGCGGTAGAGGGTTCTCATTTGCGCGCGGGTCTCCCACGATGCGGCAAGCGTGTTCGCTCTATGTCGCCTCTGCACACTACGCGTTTGCGCGAGCACTCCCTCTCCGCCGGCATACCAGCAGTGAAATTCGGCCGAGCCTGTTCCGTTGAGTTGCCGCTGCCTGGTCATGTCCGCTTTCCGCCGGGAGGAGAAACCGCCGCGAAGTTCGGTTCGGCACACGCACCAATCTTCAAAGCGATAGGAATATTCATGATGCCACTCCACTCGTCGCGCGCATGCTGGTAGGACTCCGTGGCCACCAACATATCTGGGACGCTCTCCCACAGATCCACCTCGCCGGAGTCATCCCACAAGGTAACCAGCCAGGAATAGATCCCGGGCCGCAGTGGTAGCGAGGGGAATTCATAGACCACCTCGTGCAGGCCCGCTTCCAAGTCGAGATTGTCCGTGCCATAACCCCACATCAGCTGGCGTTCCGCGTTGTAGAGGGCGATGCCGTGGTGCGCGTGGCAGATCGGCTTATGAACTTCGAGCAGGAAGCGAACTTTTGCGGGACCCAGCGTCTGCAAGGCGTGGGGAGAGCTTCCTTGCGGTTCGGCAATGTCCCAGCGGACGAAGCGCGCCTTTTGCGTGGCACTATTTCCGCGGGCCGAAGACATGCGGTCGCCGGCGGTCATGGCCGCTTCGTAGGCGCTCACCACTCCCGCAGCCGGGCCGTTCTGGCGTACTGTGCCGCTGTCCAGCCAGATGGCGCGGTGGCAGAGGCGGCGGATCTGGTTGAGCTGGTGGCTCACCAGGACGACGGTGCGCCCGGCCCTCGCGACATCGCCCATCTTGCCCAGACATTTTTTCTGGAACTTGATGTCGCCGACGGCCAGCACCTCGTCCACCAGCAGGATCTCCGGCTCCAGGTGCGCAGCCACGGCGAAGGCCAGGCGCACGTACATCCCGGTCGAATAGTGCTTCACTTGCGTGTCGATGAACTTCTCCAGTTCGGCGAAGGCCACGATTTCGTCGAACTTGCGGTCGATCTCGTTCTTGCGCATCCCCAGGATCGCGCCGCTCAGATAGGTGTTCTCGCGGCCCGTCAAATCCGGATGAAATCCCGTGCCCACTTCCAGCAGGCTCCCGACATGCCCGTGGATTTCCGCCCAGCCGGCGGTGGGGCGGGTAATGCGCGAGAGGATCTTCAGCAGCGTGGTCTTGCCGGAGCCGTTGCGCCCGATCAGACCCAGGACTTCCCCCTGTCGCACTTCCAGGCTCACGTCCTGGAGCGCCCAAAAGGTCTCCTGCGGGGCATGGCGAAACAGCCGCAGCGGGGAGCGCAGCGTGCGCGTCAGCACTTCGCGGAGCTGCAGCGCCTCTTCGCGCTGGCCGATGCGGTAGCGTTTGCTCAGTTCGTGTGCGCGAATGACCACGTCGCTCATCGCGCGGTCCGTTTCCCGGGGCGAAATGTTTTCAGCGGCATCACGGTTCAGACCAGGTCCGCCACGGTGCCTTCCATGCGCTGGAAGAAGAGCATCCCGCCCACCAGGACCACCAGCACCATCCCCGCGGAGGCCACCAGGAGCACACCTGGCGCCTGCCCGTGCCCCGTCAGCGCCCAGCGGAATCCTTCGATCACGCCGGTCATGGGGTTGAGGCCGTAGAGCCAGCGCCAGCGCTGCGGCACGAGGCTGCCGGGGTAAGCCACCGGCGAAGCCAGCATCCAGAACTGCATCAGAAAAGGCATCACATAACGCACGTCGCGATAGAGCGCGTTCAGCGCGGAGAGCCATAGGCCCACGCCCAGCGCCGTGGCCACCGCCAGCAGCAGCAGCAAGGGCAGGTACAGCGCGGCAAAACCCGGACGCTGCCCATAGCCCAGGGTCACGGCAACCAGCACCAGGAAACCGATGGCGAAGTCCACCAGCCCGGAAAGGACCGCGGACATGGGCAGAATCAGGCGCGGGAAGTAGACCTTGGTGATGACCCGCTGATTTTCCACCACGATGTTGGTGGCGCTCAGCAACGCGGTGGAGAAGTAGGTCCAGGGCACCAGGGCCGCGAAATAGAAGACCGGATAAGGCAGGCCCTGGGAGGGCAGCTTGGCCAGGTGCCCGAAGAACAGCGTGAAGACCACCATGGTCAGCAGCGGCTGGAGTACCACCCAGGCCACGCCGATGACCGTCTGCTTGTAGCGGATTTTGACGTCGCGCCAGACGAAGAAATAGAGCAATTCCCGGTACTCCCAGATCTCGCGCAGACGCACTTCCAGCCAGCCGCGCGGCGGGGTGATGCGGTAGAGCGGCGCCGCCGCGGCGGCAGTTTCAACACCCATAGCGTTTGTGCTGAGGGAAGCCATGCAATTTTCGCATTCTCCGATGGAATGCCCCGCACCATTCTAGCCGAACCCTGCGGCCCGGCACATCGATTCCTGGTTGCTTATTCCTCCACGGAGCTTTCCGGTTTCTGCAGTCCCTCCCGCGCTGCGCCCTGTGCGGGAGGACTCAGTGGTGGCCTGGCGGCTGGCTTTCCATCAGTTCGATGTTCTTCCGCTCTATGCTCTGCATCATCGCGCTGCGGCGGAACAGATAGGTGCGCATATCGCCGCCCAGTTGCCGCGGTACGGCCACAAACTGGTTGTGCACCATTTTGCTCCAGGAGATGGGGCCGTGCGCCGGCACCAGTTGGGTGCCCCACTGATAGATGAACCCCAGATTCCACACGATGAACAGGGCGATGGCGGCGCTCGCTGCCCCCAGCGCCGCTCGCTCCCGGGACCACGCCGCCGCGAGCGTCTCCAGCAGTGCCGCCAGCCCTACGATGAACAGTGGCGTAAGGGAGACAAAGAAGCGGTTGCCGTAGGAGGAGAGTCCGTTCCAGGTGGGATAGCAGGCGATGAAGAGATAGTACGCCCCGGCTGCGGCCAGCAGCGCGCCCCCCACCCGCGGCTGCCGCAGGGCGAACACCACCAGCCCCGCGCAGGCCAGCAGAAGTACCGGGGTCCAGGAAAAAAGCCCGTGATTGGCGGAAAAGAGGACGGCCAGCAGTGCCGGTGAGCGCCACAGCCAGTGGCTCAGCGGGATATACCCGGATTCAAAGGGATTTCCGTAGATGATCTGGCGCGTGAGAAACGTCGGGAGGAGACAGAGAAGAGTGACCGCGCTGAATGCGACATGCCGGCCCAGGAGTTGTCCCGCGCCCCGCCACTTCGCCGCTGGTGCGCGCAGCCGCCGCGCATATTCCCGCAGGGCCTCGACGCCGGGCGCTGCCAGTAGCAGCGCGTTCGGGTAGTAGACATTCAGCATCAGCCCCGCCAGAGCCCCCAGCAGAAGCCATTGCCCCAGCGTGCGCTCGCCGGAGGTTTTGTCCCAGTAAAAAAGGAGCAGGGCCACACAGAAAGCGGAGTGCGCGTGCGACCAGGAGGGATTGAAGTACATGTAAACGGGCAGCGAGCTGGCCCCCCAGATGCCGATGGTCGCCAGCAGCGCCCAGCGCCAGTGCACGTACTTCACCGCCAGCCGGAACGAGAGCAGTAGCCCCAGGAAACCGTACAACGCCGTTCCCAGGGCCATGGCCCAACGGTAGGGAGCGGAGAAGCCGTCCGCGGCCACCGCCGAGCCCAGCGCGCGCGCCGCCAGCACGCCCGCGTGGGCGAGCAGCAGGAAGGGGCTCCAGAGTATCGCCGGGCCGGGGGTGAAGTGGTTGTCCAGATGGCCGGTGGAGGTGACCAAGGCTTGCCGGATCCGGCCGTTTTCATCCACGCGCGGCTCACGGAAGCTGGCATTGGCCCGCAGGTAGTCGTTCGTGAAATCGAGACGATGCTCGATCAGCGGTGCCCGGGCGAATGCGTAATAGCCCACGCCATCGCCCCGCACAAGGGGATTCATCAGGGGCAGCGAAAGCAGGAAGAATAAGACGAGGATTTTTTCAGAAGACCGCGCACGGTCCTTGCCTGACAGGTCCCCAGGTGCCGGCACCGGCATTCTCAACGGGCAGCTTCCTGCACGGCGGCGAGAGCGCTCCGCCGTTCCAATCGGGGCCCGGCCAGAAACGGCTCGTTAGCAACAGGCACCAGAACCGAAAGTGTTTTTCCGGCCTTCACAAGAAATTACCTATCTCCCGCTTCAGGGTTAGTGCCTCTGTCCGCAGAGCCACCCGCTGCTCAGCGGGCGGTGCTGGCCACCGTGCGCGGCGCAGCCGTGACTCCGTGCTTTTCCCGGAAGTACGTGCTCACCCGGTCCACGATTTCGCTCAGGGGCGTCTGCGGCCGGAATCCGGTGAGGGCGTGGAGCTTGTCCACACACGGCACGCGCCGCTGCATGTCTTCAAAACCCGGCTCGTAAGCCTGTTCGTAGGGAACGTAGACGATATCGGAACGGCTCTGCGTGCGTTCCTTCACCACCTGCGCCAGGCCCTCGATGGTGATCTCCTCGGTGTTGCCGATGTTCACGACCTCCCCGATGGCCCGCTCGCAATCCATCAGCCGGATCAGCCCCCCGACCGTGTCGCGCACGTCGCAGAAGCAGCGCGACTGCTTGCCCGACCCGTAGACGGTGATCGGCTTGTGCTCCAGCGCCTGGTTCACGAAGTTCGGCAGCACCATCCCGTAGCGCCCGGTCTGGCGCGGCCCCACGGTATTGAACAGCCGCACCACGATCACCGGCAGCTTTTTCTCTTTCCAGTAGGCCAGGGCCAGGAATTCATCCAGGGCCTTGGACGCCGCGTAGCTCCACCGCCCCTTCGTCGTCGGTCCCAGGACCAGGTCGGCATCTTCGTGGAACGGCACCTGGGTGTTCTTGCCGTAGACTTCGGAGGTCGAGGCGGTGAGCACCAGCTTGCGCTTCTTGTGCGCTGCTTCCAGGATCAATTGCGTGCCGTTGACGTTGGTCTCGATCGTGCGCACCGGACTTTCCACAATCAGGCGCACACCCACTGCCGCCGCCAGGTGCACCACGACGTCGGCGTCATCCACCAGCTCCGCCAGGACCTGTTTGTTCTCGATCGAATCGAGATGGTATTGCAAGCGCTCGAAGCTCTTCAGGTGCCGGATGTTCTCCATGCTGCCCGTGGACAGGTTGTCCAGCAGCACGACGGAATCGCCGCGCTCCAGGAGTTTCTCCGCCAGGTGCGAACCAATAAAGCCAGCACCTCCGGTTATCAGGTAGCGCACAAATCCTCCTTAGAGAGCCTGGGAATCATCGTCCAGCGAGTGGCGGTGCGAGCCATGTGGAGCGAACGGGGTGTTTTCCGAGGCATCCTTGCTTCCGTTCTCCTGCCCGTAGCCGTAAGAATAGGGGTAGTAGCGATAGGAGTAGTAGTAATCGGGTGCGCTGGCATCCACGGCGTTCAGAACCACGCCGAGAATCCGGCATTTCACGCTGTAGAGCAGGTCCCGCGTGCGCGTGAAGGCCCCCTTGGGCGTCTCCCCGCTGCGTACCACCAGCAGCACCCCGTCCGCGAGCACGGAAAGGATCACCGCGTCCGTTACGGCCATGACCGGCGGTGTGTCAATGACGATGAATTTGTACTTTTTCCGCAATTCGACGATGGCTTCCGCCATCTTGCGCGAGGAGAGCAGGTCGGCCGGATTGGGGGGCAGCGGGCCGGTGGGAATGGCCAGGAGATTCTCGATGCTGGGGTGTTGCACGGTCACCAGATCCAGGCTGGAAACCCCCGCCAGGTAGGAACTGAGCCCCGCGTACTTGCCGTCTGCCAGATTGAGGACGCGTCCCACGCCGGGTTTGCGCAGGTCGGCGTCCACCAGCACGGTCTTGTCTCCCAGTTGCGCCAGGGTCACCGCCAGGTTGGCCGCCGCCGTGGTTTTTCCTTCGCGGGGCAGCGCGCTGGTGACCATGATCACCTGCGGTGGTTTTCCGGCCTGCGAGAGCAGCAGCGCCGTGCGCAACGCGCGGAAAGCCTCCGACGTCTGCGACTTCGGCAGGTGGTGCGAGACCAGTTCGATATGCGGCTGGTTCACGCTCCCCGCCCCTCCCGCTAGCAGGCGCATGCCGCGGCCGTTTCCGTTGGAGCTCGCAAACGACGGCACGACCGCGAGCGACGGCAGCCGCGCCAGCATCTCAATGTCATCCGGCGACTTCACGGTATTGTCCAAATATTCCCGCGTCAGGGCCAGCCCGATGCCCCCGACCAGTCCCACCAGAATGGAGAGCGCAATATTGCGCGTCTTGGAGGGGCGCGCCGGCGTGGCGGGAATCATCGCCGGATCCACAATCCGGATGTTCGAGGAACGCAGTCCCGCGGATATGCTCGCCTCTTTCAGCTTGGTCAGCAGGCCCTCGTAGAGCTGCTTGTTGGCCTCGGCTTCGCGCCGCAGGATATTATACTGCACCAGGCGCTCGGCCTGCTGGTTGGCCTCCGCCTTCTGCTTGTCCAGGGCCTCGTTCAGGAGCAGTTCCCGTTGGCGCGCCGTGCGGTATTCACTTTCGATCCGGTTGAAGATGTTTTTCTTTTCCGTCTCCAGCAGTTGGTCGTATTCCTTGAGCTGCGCGCGCAGGCGCTGCACCCGCGGAAAATTCGGGCCGTACTGGTTCAGGGCCCCCGTGTAGTCGGTGTAGGCCTGCGTGCGCTGCTTCTGGAGGTCCCCCATGGCCGAGTTGTCTTGGGCCTGGGGCAGCGCGCCGAAGCTCCCGGTTTGCGCCAACTGGTAGAGCGCTTCCTTCTTCATGCGGTCGCTCTGCGCTTCGGTCAGCTCTTTGTTGATGTCCCCCAGGCGCTGCGTGGCGATGCTCTGCTTGTCATCCAGGGTCCAGATGGAGTTCTCGCGCTCGTAGGCGATGCGCGCGTCTTCCGACTTCTCCACTTTGATGCGCAGTTCGCTGAGCTGGTCGGAAAGCCAGCCGGAAGCCTGCGTCGTGGCCTCGTAGCGGCTGCGGAAATTCTGCTCGATGAAATTTTCCAGATGCGCATTGAGGATGCGCGCTGCCAGCTCCGGATCGGTGGATTCGTACGCCACGTCCAGCAACTGGCTGTTAATCACCCGCTTTACGCTCAGCCCGGCCAGAAACGCGGCCAGCTCCGGAGGGCGCTTCTGATTGGCCAGGCTGCCGCTGCGGATGGCCTCGGACACCTTGCCCGAGGGGGAAAGCGCCGGGTTCCCCCCCAGGTTTAGGTTGCGGATGGTTTGCAGCGCCAGCGTCTCGCTGGTTAGAATCTTGGACTGCGTCTCGATGTAATTGTCCTGATCGATCATGGCCGCATAGGGGTCGCCGCCCTGGAATCCCAGGGAGTTCGGGTTTTCCCGGTCAATCTCGATGCGCGCGGTGGCGATGTACACCGGCGACATGCGGAACGTCGCGATCGACACCAGCGTCACTACGGCCAGCAAAAACGAGAGAATCAGCCACTGATGCTTCCGCAGAATCATCACGTAGTCGTACAGGTGCGGTTCGCGGGGCAGCAGGTCCAGGGTCGGCATGCGCGCGGGCAGCGGGAGAATCTCCACGGCGCCATTCGTGCCGTTCAGTCCGTTCTCCAGGGGCACCAACTTCTGGTTTTCGTCCATCATTCTCCCTAATGAGTCACACGGAGAATGGCTGCGGCCGCACCGATTCCCAGCGCGACTTGCGCCAGGCGGAAGGCCGCGCGTTTCCCGTTGCTTTCGGGCACGTACAGAATGTCGTTGGGCAGGAGCGTCACATCCTCATCCTGCCGCTGCATGATCTTCTTCAGGTGCACGACCATCTCCCGCTGCTGTCCCGTCTGGTCTTTGCGGAGTATGACCGCGGAATCCGCCTTGGCGGTGCTCTCCAAGCCCCCGGCGAGGGACAGGATCTTGAGCGTGCTCATCTGCGTGCGGTCGCCCGCCAGGACGAATCCCCCGGGATGCCCCACCGCGCCGATTACGTAGACGATGCCCCCGTGCGGCACCGTAACCACATCCCCGCCCTGCAGCAACAGGTTCTCTTTCTGGTCCCCGGATTCCAGCAGGTTGTTGAGGTTGATCGTCAAGGTCAGCGGTGCCCCCTGGGCGGTAAGATCCTCTACCGGCGCAGGATCCTTGGCGGCTTCCGCGCCCGCTGCAGTGGGCGCGCTTGGCGATACCGGCTTCGCGGCCACCGCCGCACCCTCTGCTGCGGGATCTGTGCCCGCCGTGGGTCCGCTCTCCGGCTGGGATGTCGCCGGCGGCGCCGAATTCACCCCTGCTGCCGGAACATCCTCGTCCGCCGTGTTTTCCGGCGAGATCGGGTGGGCCGTGCGGGTCACGATCACCACACTGCCCGCATCCGCCGCGATCCCGCCCGCCTCGGCGAGCGCTTCCACCAGCGTGACCTCATGGTCGGCCTGAAAGACCGTGGGGTGCATGACTGCCCCCGTGACCGTGATCGGCTTGCTCTTTTTCTCTTTCACCGAGACGCTGACCTGGGGGTGCGTGATGAGGCCGTTGGCCTCCAGTACTTCCGCGATCTTCTGTTCCGCTTGGAGTTCCGTCAGCCCGGAAACATGCAGGCGCACGGGAAGCAAGGGCAGGGTGATCGTGCCCGTCTGGCTGACACGCACATCGCGCGTCAGTTCCTGCACGTCGAACACTTCCACCGACACGAGATCGCCATTGCCGATTACGTAGTCGCGCTTGACGCTCTGGGCCGCGGCGGAAAAAGCGCGGAGGCGTTCGTTGGTCTGTTCCGATGTCTCCAGGCCAGATTGCTGGGCCCGGCTCGCCGGGCCGCAGGCGAGAATCGCCAGCAAGCAGAGCAATAGCCTCTGCATTCCAGTCATCGGGATGCGGTAAATAAACTTCTCCCGCGCACCCAGGGTAGCTGGCTGCATCAGAGTAGATGACCCCCGGCCCATTATACAGAGAACCGCCGTGTGGGAATCAACGAGTTGCGGGAGAGGGACGGGGCGAGGGAAGGATTCCCGCCGTCGCCAGGTAGGCCAGCAGCAGGAATAGCAAGGCGTTTGATGGAATATGCAGATTGAAATCGACCAGGCTGTGCACCAGGATGCCCACGCAGCCCACCAGTCCTCCCGTTTGCAGCGCTGCCGCCGCGGAGTTCTCCTGTTTCAGCAGCCGCCGCAGCCCGCGCACCAGCAGCAACGACAGAAACAACCCGCAGCAGAGCCCGCCGAGGATCCCCGTTTCCGCAAGGACCTCGAGATAATCGTTGTGCGCGTGGTCCACGACCTTTCCGTCGTAAAGCGTGTCGTACTTCGGGAATATGCTCTGCAGCGTTCCCAGGCCCGTGCCGGCCAGCGGGTAGTCCAGGAAGATGCGCCACGTGTCCCGGGTCATGGAGACCCGCTTGTCCGAATTCAGTTCCAGCGTCTGCAGCGACGCGAAGCGCTGCAGCGCTTCTTGCACGCCCACCCAGGAAACCAGCAACAGCGCCAGCAGCAGCACCAGTCCCCCCGCCAGGGCGTGCTTACCCCCGCTGCGCCGCAGCCGCAGCAGCAGCGCCAGCACCACCAGCTCCACAAGAAAGGAGATGATTCCGCCTCGCGACGCCGACAGCAACAGCGCCACGATTGGCAGCAACGTGAGCAGCCCCACCATCATCCAGCGTTCCCGCCGCACTTTCCCGAAAACCAGCGGCGTCAACCCCACGGGGATCACCATCTCCATCAGGCCCGCAAAGTGGTTGCGGTTCACGTACGGCCCGAAGGGAATGCCCCCGTAGCGCATCTCCCGGAACCAGTACAGTTTTCCATTGAAGGTCAGATGCTGCAGAATCCCGAAGACCGCTACCGCGAATCCCATGGCCATCACGAACCAGACGAATCCCCGCCAGTCGGCCAGCGTGTGATACGCCTGTCCGGCCACGAACAACAGAATCGCATAGGCCAGCAGGAGCTGCACTTCCATCCGGGTGCGATAGGCGTACACCGTGGTGTGCAAAAGTATCTGGCCCACCCCTACTCCCGCGAGCAGCACCAGCGGCGGCAGCAGCGGGGGAATGTGCAGTTCTTCTTCCTTGCAGAAGAGCGAGCCCAGCGCCCAGGTCAGGAAAAGAACGCTGGCGCCGATTTCCAGGACGGCCGCCGACCACTCCTCGACGGCTCCATGCGTGAGCACCGCAAAAGTCAGCAGCGAACAGATGCCCACGCGCAGAAATTTCACGGCCGTTCCTTTGGCGCGGGTTCCGCGGGGCTCGCGGCGGAGGCCGCCGCGGGTGGCGCGCTCTCTGGTGTCAGCGTGAGGTCATCTACCCACACCGTTCCGGAAATCTGGTTGTCCAGTTTCTGGCTGGCGGCCCGCCCCAGGCACACCTGCGCGAGGTGCACGTCCTTGCCGGCCGTCCAGGGCACGGTCAGCCGCGTCCACGGCTGCGTTTCGCGCATATCCGCGCTCATCGCCGGGGGATTGCCGGGAAACTCCGGGGTCCGCACAATAATGTAAACACCCCGGTCGGTAGTGACCGATTTGGTGCGCATCCAGGCCGCGAGCTGATACGCCGTTTCCGGCGCCACGGCCACGAACTGGCAGACATTTTCGAACTGCACGTTTTGCCTGCCGTCGAAATGAATGCGCAGCGCGCGGTTTCCCGAATGCCGCACCTCGCTGTCGAAGTCCGTCTGCGCACCGTGCGCCGCTTGCACGCGCCACGCAAATCCGCCGCTCACTCCCGTTTCGAAGCCCCCGTCCCAGATCAGCGACTTCGCGGGATCGTCGGGGCGGGGAATGCCGGCAAAACCCAGCGCCTGCGTCCACACCTCGTGCGCCTCCGCCACCTGGCGCTTGGCCAGCAAGGCATCCACAAAGACGTTTACCTGCTTGAGCTCCAGCTTCGGCTGTAGCCCGGCCAGGCGGCGCCACACCTCTAGCGCTGCGTCCGTCTCCCACTGCTTCGCGAACACTTCGATCACGCTGAGATAGACCTGCGGCGAGGCCGGCAGGACCTGATCCAGGAGAACCCGGATGTCCGGCTTGGCCCGCCAGCAGACCGAGATGGCCTCGGCTGCGCGCCCCGGCTCCTCCGCCAGGCTGCGCCGAATCTCCGCGAAAGCCGCGTCCGTCTCCCCCTGGCGCAGCAGAAAATTTCCGTAGCGCCACGCCACGTCCGCGGACACCGGATAATTCGCGCGCGCCTCGAGAAACGCCGCGCGCGCCTGCGATATTTCACTGTTCAATTCATAGGATTTCCCTAGATCCATCCAAATATCGGCCGAATGCGGATTAACGTGCGCTGCATGAACAAAATAGTTGATGGCGCGTGAAAGATCAGGATGATCAGCATTCAGTCGCCAATAGAGCCCGAGATTATACCAATTGGCTGCGTTGTCTGGTTCGAGTCGAGCTGCCCGCTCCAAATCTTCGAGCCGCTCGGACCCTGCATAAAATTCTGCAACTCCACTCCGCAAACTATAGGAACAAAACGTCAGGGAGAGAAGGAGAGTTCCAATAAATATGCAACACCGCGCTCCGTAAGTGCTGATGCGAAATACCGCCATGCACAGAATCTGCTACGAAACCAGGAAACCTTGCAAGATAATTCATTTAGCTATGTTACAGCCCTGTATTCCGGGTGTCTGTCGTTTGGCGCAGAACTTCAACCTTCGAGGCGGGCACATTGCCCACCAGTTTCTCTGCCGGGACCGATTTTACTGGAGCGGACCCGTGGCTTAAATCGATCGCGACCGCTGCACCGTTGAATCCGATTGTAATTGCTGGGAAAGCCCACCAGCCCCATGTATCACCTCGGCGATCGCGCTTCCACTTTTGCGAGAAGTAAAACCCCGCTAGTGTCGGTGCCAACTTGATTAAGTAGATACGCGCGCGGGATGGATGTCTTCCGAAGAACGGATTCGACTCAACGCAAGTTGGATTGTGAGAACAGTGAGAAGTCAACTCCGCGTCTATAACCATTAACGCAATACCCGTTCCCCATGCCATCCAGAACTTCTTTCCGAGCTTTCCCCGAGCTGCTGGACGCGGCGGCCCATCTTCAAACGGTTTCTGTCGCCGAGCCTGCAAGTCCGCTTGATGCTGAACCTTCTGGTCAATTGTGGATGAAAGGTTTAAGGAATATGCTGAATTTGTTTCGGAGCTTACAGTCTGCGCCTGGGCCTGGAAGGCTTCAATGGAAGCCGACACGATTAGAACTGCCACAAAATATTTGGCAAACATGCACTCCCTCCCCTAGACTTTTCCTAGAGAGTTGAGTGCGAACTGAGGCGGGGGAGGTCGGGAAGGGCCAACAATGCAGTTCGCATTCAGCCGACTGGTCGCAGATGACGTTGCATTAATTGTTCCAAAGCGATCTTTTTATTGACTCTTACTAAGAAAAGGTCTTATCAGCTGGAGAATCTATCGACTGGAGGGTCTTCAGAACTTGTCAATCCATGCTCTATGCGGAAACTAAAATAGGAATAAGTTCCAAATCGGTACGTCTACTTGTGCGTTTGGAACTATGGTCTAACCGGACTGAGGAAATCTTGGTGCACCGCTGCGTAAATACCGAGACCTGCAGCCGTTCCACCAATCCCAACAAACAAAATTATAGCTTTTCGGCGGGTTCGCCCACCCTTCTTGGGCATGTCCTTGTTTTGATCGGCACCAGCGCCACGGGGTCCCTGGGGTTCCATCTCTATACGGTATGCCTCTCCAGCGGGAATCTCATAGGTCTCATCGTACACGGAGGCTTGAAGGACACCCGACCTGCAGCCGACGAGCACGACTGTTGGACTTAAGAAAGTAATTTGTCCACTTGCACTGGCGTTCGACAGGGATTTTATCAGGGCGTCCGAGGCTTGGACATTTATGGAATCACCTTTTTGAGAAGAGAAACCAAGGGTTCCTGAATTTAATACTGCCAGCGTGCTCGAATCTGATTGCCGCAGTGTTATTGAGCTGTTCTCGGAAAGGTGAAAGTTGGCACCGACCGCATCGATGAAGGCTTGGCCTGAGGATGAGGTCGAGACCGAATCGCCGCTGAACAGGGTCGTCCCCGGATGGACACCAAGCCCATTAAGAGACGCTCCCCGAGCGCCTGCGATAGCTCCAACAGACTTAGTAACTGCACTGTAGGCCGGGATGCATGCCAAAAGAAAACAAAGAATCCCAAGATACCAGTTCGACCTTGCCTCCAGTAACTTCATGGCAGCGCACCACCTCTTGGCAATCTACCACTCTTTTCCGTTTGCCAACATTATTGTTGGCAACCAGACGAAGCAATAATACGGCAGTTCTAGTACCTACACAACGGCTATATTAGACTAAGAAAAAAATACTATGGCGAAATAATTTGTGCAAGCCATTTATTGGTCAACAGAATATAAACCCTTCGTGGTTTATGGGCGAAGATTCTAACTCACACCCGCCGGCGGACAGCTCACGTTGACACCACCTTGTAGTAGCGATAGGTAACTCTTTGGTTCAAGACTCACTTTGTCTTGCACATCAGGTGAAATCATTCCGCTAGCATATTAGACGCAAGGGGGGATTTCCTATGGCAAGAAGGCACAATTGTTCAAGATGCGGAAGCGACGACGTGCATCTCTCTAAGAGAAGAGGCGTATTCGAGGCCCGCATTTTGAATTGGTTTCGTATCCGTCCATATCGCTGCAATGATTGCAGTTACCGTTATTATAATTTCACACCCGCAAAGCGAACAAGAACACCCGAACTCTTTAATACGTCCGCATCGACTGAATTTCGACAGATTTGAGCAGTGGGCAAGTTCGAGATCTGGCCGTGTCCTCAATGCGAACTGGGTCCAATATTATAGCATCCTAATAATATTTATTAGGAAATACTTGCCACATCTAAGTAGCTGATATATAAATAACACCCCGCGCTTTTATCGCCTACCTAGGAGTGTGTCAAGCAAATGGTCACTTTAGTCAAAGAACATCGGTATATCGCATATACCCACGTCGATACCCTCGTCCTCAGAATTGAGGAGTTTGTCTCAGGTCCTGTACGGTGGCCAGACCAGTATAGACTTAAGATGCCGGCAACGGCCGACCGACCGGCAAAAACATTCTATGGAAGCACTTCCCACGAGGTAGCGGAAAAAGGGGGTCAGTTTATTCAGGCCACGTGAAGCTTAAGAGATGCGCCTCCAGGTGGCCGGGGGGCCACGGCGTGAAATCGCGCACCATGAAAATCGCCAATTAAATGACGCCATTGACAATTGAACAATTAACAAGTAGATTTTCCCAGCATTTACTACGGTCGGCCCTCTGTTTTAGTCAAAACCACGCTTCGGAATTTGTTTTTCTATTCCAGGCGAATTGCGAAGAGGTCGCTATGCCTCCCTATGCAATCTGTTCAGACCCGAACTGTCCATTCGTGTTCGATATGCAAGAAGAGAAGGAAGGTAATACCAGGGTGCCACCAGCGACGTGTCCCAAGTGCGTGTCGCTGGTGGTCTTCCACTGCCCCTTGTGCCATTTGGCTATCTTCCACGAGCCACCTGAGCAAGACCCGCGATGCGAATTTTGCAGAGCACGCCTCAGACAATGGTCACTCCGAGGGATGGCGGGCTCGGTGCAAGCTAGCACTCACGGAAAACAGCACAGTCTGTTCTTAAGCGATGAGACGGAAGCCCGGTTGGTGGGTAGGCCAGACCTAAACCTGCGATCCGTTAGGCTGCCGCGGAAACACTACTGCCAGCCTTTACTTTCCGGGAGAGGCGCTGTAGGCGTCTTCCGCGCCCCGCCCGCGGCGGCGCACGTCGATTCCCAGGCGCTTGATCTTCTGGTTCAGCGTCGAAAGCGGGATTAGGAAGCGCTCCGCCGCTTCGGTCTGGTTCCAGCCGGAGCGCTCCAGCATGTCCACGATGATGCGCCGCTCGATCTCGTCCATGATCTGAAACAGTGAGGGCCGCGCGCTGTCCGCCCCGGTCCGCGCCCCCGGCTCCCCCGGCAGCGGCGGTAGAAATTCCGAAAGCTGCAGGCGCACTCCGCGCACGATCTCCTTGCTGCGCAGCGAGTCCGGGAGCAACTCCACGTCCATCTTTTCCTGCGTCGAGAGCACTACCGCGCGCTCCACCACGTTTTCCAGCTCGCGCACGTTGCCCGGCCAGTCGTAGTCCATCATCAGCTTCAGCGCCCCGGCGCTGAACTGCCGCGGCGGCTTGCCGTTTTCCTGGCAGTAGCGCTGCAGAAAGTGCACCAGCAGCAGCGGCACGTCTTCGCGCCGCTCGCGCAGCGCCGGCAGCTGCAAATGGATCACGTTCAGGCGGTGATAGAGGTCCTCGCGGAAACGCCCTTCGCGCACCAGCGTCAGCAGGTCCACATTGGACGCCGCCAAGATGCGCACGTCCACCTTGATCTGCTCCGTTCCGCCCAGGCGCATGAACTCCCGCTCCTGGATCACGCGCAGCAGCTTGGCCTGCGTCTCCGGGCTGATGGTGGCGATTTCGTCGAAAAAGATGGTGCCCTGGTCGGCTACTTCGAAAAGGCCCTTCTTGGAGGCCACCGCGCTGGTAAATGCTCCGCGCACATGCCCGAACAGCTGCGATTCCAGCAGGTCCGCCGGGATGGAGCCGGTGTTCACCGGAACGAAGGCCTTGTCCGCGCGCGGCGAGGCCGAGTGAATCGCTTTGGCGATCAGCTCCTTGCCCGTCCCGCTCTCTCCGCTGATCAGCACCGTGGAGCGCGCCGCCGCCACCTGGGTCACCAGGTCCAGCAGCGTCAGCATTCTCTCGCTCTTGCCGATGATGTTGGGGAAATTGAAGCGCTGCTTCAGCGCCCGCTTCAACTGCAGGTTTTCTTCGCGCAGCTTCTGCGATTCCACCGCTTGCGCCACCTGCGCCAGCAGCTCGTCGTTGGACCACGGCTTGGTGATGTAGTCCTGCGCGCCGCTCTTGAAGGCCTGCCGCGCCATGTCGATCGAGCCGTACGCGGTGATCAGCACCACTGCGAGGTGGGCATCCCGCCGGCGGATCTCGCGCAGCAGCTCCAGGCCGTTGCGGTCCGGCAGGCTCACGTCCAGCAGCAGCAGGTCGTAGGGTTGCTCTTCCAGCTTGGCCAGCCCCGCGGCGCCCGTTTCTGCGCTGCTCACGCGGTAGCCTTCCGACGTCAGCAGCAGCTCCAGGCCCTCGCGGATCTCCGACTCGTCGTCCACTACCAGGATCGAGCCCTTAGACATGCACCGGCTTTCTCGCTGCGGGGAACTCCAGGTGGAAGGATGTGCCCTTGCCGGGCGTGGAGCGCACGTCGATCTTTCCCGAATGTTCCTTGATGATTCCGTAACTCACCGAAAGCCCCAGCCCCGTTCCCCGCCCGTTGACCTTGGTGGTGAAGAACGGATCGAAGATGCGGTGGATGTGTTCGCGGGAGATTCCCGCTCCGGTATCCGCCACTTCGATCTCCACGCTCCCGTTGTGCGCCATGGTGCGCACTTCCAGCATGCCCCCCTCGGGCATGGCATCTTTGGCGTTGAGGAACAGGTTCAGAAAGACCTGCTGCAGCTTGTTCGACGAGCCGTGCACCGCGGGCAGCGCCTCTCCCAGGTGCCGCACCACCTGCACCCGGGACGTCTTCAGCGGATGGGCCACCAGCGACAGCGTCTCCTCCACCACCCGGTTGACGTCCACTTCCGCGAACTCCGCCGCTCCCGTGCGCGAAAAATTCAGCAGGTTGTTCACGATCTCGCTGGCCCGGAACGTCTGCTTCACGATCTTCTCGATGAGTCCCTGCCGCGGGTCGCCCGCGGGCATCTGCTTGGCCAGCATCTGGATGTAGTTGGAGATCACCGCCAGTGGAGTGTTCACCTCGTGCGCCACACCCGCCGCCAGCAGCCCCAGCGAGGTCAGCTTCTCCGTCTGCGTCATCTGCCCTTCCATGCGTTCGCGCACGGTCACGTCGTCAAACAGCAGCAACCGCCCGATATGCTCGCCGGATTTGCTCACCAGTGGCGTGATCGAGACGTTCAAGGTCAGGGAACGCCCACGGTGCTGCAGCCGGTGCTTGTAGATCCCGCTGACCTGCTCGTCGCCCGCCCGCGCCAGAATCTCCGCCGCCAGCTCCGCCGGCAGCAGCGCCGCCAGGGGTTGCCCCAGGGCCTCCTGCCGCGGCACCCCGAAGAGTTGCTCCATGCGCGTGTTCCACGATTCGACGCTGCCCTCCAGATCCACCGCCAGCACCCCGACGTTCAGCGACTCCACGATGTTCTCGCTGAAGTCCTTCAGGCGCGCGATCTCCAGGGCCTTCTGCTCCAGCGAACTGTAGAGCTGCGCGTTGTCCAGGGCCACCGCCAGATAACCCGCGATGGTCTGCACCAGTTCCACGTCGTCGCTGGAGAGGAAATCGCCGTCCACCGTCTTCCCCAGCCCCAGCACCGCCACGGTGTGCTCGCGGATGCGGCAGGGCACGTAGTAGTTCAGGTCCAGCTGCTCCAGCGTGCGCCGCACCCGCTCCGGCACATCCCGCGCGCTACGGGGCGACTCGAAAAAGAGCGCCCCGCGCGCGAACTCGGGCCGGGCCGGCTCGAGAAAGCTGAGATCCAAGGTTTCCGAAAAACGCAGGCCCTGCGAGCGCGCCAGACGCATCTGCCCCGGCTGCACCGCGTCTTCCACGAAGATCGCCAGGCGGTCCACCAGCAGGGTCTGCGACACGCGGTCCATCACCGAGCCCAGCATGGGCTCCACGCGCACCTCGTTGGTCAGTGTCCGTCCGAATTCGATCAGCGTGCGCCGGTAATCCAGCCGGTCGCGGTAGAAGAAGCGGTCCAGGCGCGCCTGCGTCCAGTCCCGGAACGGCTGGAACAGGAACGCCGCCATCACGATGGCGATGACCTCTCCGGCTACCCCCGGGGTGATCTGCGTGCGGAAGATCCACCCGATCAACCCGATCAGGCCGAAATAGGCCGCCACCACCCCCGCCGTCGCCGCCGTGTAGGCCAGGCCGCGCTTGAAGATGATGTCCACGTCCATCAACCGGTAGCGGATGATGGCGTAGCCGAAGCACAGCGGAATCAGCACCAGGCTCAGCGCCGAAAATTTCATCCACGGGCGCAGGGCCGCGTCGAAGACAAATGGTGTGATGTAGAACAGGGTGAAGGGCAGGCTGCCGATCAGCGTGCCGCCGGTCAGCCACTTCAGCTGCTGGCGCAGCACGCCGGCGGGCGCTTCCCGGTAGCTGCGGTGAAACACCAGCCCCGCCCCCAGAAACGCCAGCGCCAGGTAGGCCAACTCGATCTTGTCCAGAACCAGGCGCGCTCCCAGCCAGGGGATGAACCCCAGTGCGTTGATGGCCACGCTGATGTGCGCGCCCAGCAGCAGGGCCGGCACGATATACGCCAGCGCCACCACGCGCACCGGCGAGGGTACGTAGGACAGCAGCCGGTCCAGCAATCGCAGCGGCAGCGCCAGCAGCGACTTCCCGGTGACCGGGCCCAGGCGCACTTCCCGCTGGTCCGGAAAGACCAGCGCGAAATGCAGCAGCAGCGCCGGCGCCAGCAGCCGCCCGGCGATGCTCGACCAGTACACTTCCCAGTCGAACGCGTCCAGTTTCCCGCTGAAGTGGAACGAATACAGGATGAAAGAGACCAGGCAGAAAATGTAGAAGTGCACGGCGCGGGGCGCGTTCCATCGGCGCACGAAGATGAACAGCCCGATGAACAGGTACAGCAGGCCCACGAAGCGCAGAGAAGCTTCGATGGAGGCCGGCTTCTCTGCCGGCGCGGTCACCAGCCGGGTTTCATACTCCTCGCCACTGCGCTCCAGCCGGTAGCGCACCTGGGTCCACAGCCCCGCGCGCCACAGCCGCTTGGTCACCTGCACGGCCTTGCCGATGCCCACGCCCTCGATGGAGACCAGACGGTCTCCGGCGTGGATCCCCGCGCTCGCCCCGGGAGAATTTGCCGCCACCTGCCAGGCTTCCACGCCCCGCTCGGTGTCCAGCCAGGTCACCCCATCATCCGGGGTCTCGAAACGCGCCCGCTGGTTGAAGTTCAGGGCGGCAAAGATCATCGCCGCCAGCGTCACCACCGCCAGCAGCACTGCCCCCAGGCTCACTCGCAGGTTCTGCTTCATTGCTCGTACGGAACCGCTCCGTCCCCGCTATCCTTATAGGCGAGCAACTCCAGTTCCATCATTTGGTAGGTGGGCCTCAAGCAAATACCCCTGTTTTCAAGTAATTGAAGGCAGGCAGGGGATCTTGGCCTGGAATTATCCGCTTTCTGGTAGGTGCCATACAACTTTCCAAAGCCCCGCTCTTCAACTTCAGAATTGGACACTCACGCCGCCGCGGAAGCTACGGAACACCGGCACCACCACCACGCTGCCATCCCGCCCGCTCATCGGTACGTATCCTTGGGCCAGCAGGTTCTGGCACTCGGCCAGAGCCTCCCAGTGGCCCGGTGCAAACTTGGGCAGGGCTTGGCGCACGTTTATGTGCAGGTAGGGATCGTTCTGGAAGAGGGTCTCGCCGAAGCTGTCCGGCCGGGAGAGAATCCTTCCGCTGATCCACTTGTAGCCCGCGTTCACTTGCGTCCCCAGCCAGGGCACCCGGGTCTTGATGTCGGCGGAAAGCGTGTGCCGCTGCCGCGTGCGCAGCGCCTCGCGGAACTCCGCGCCGGGCTGTTCGTCCGGCGCCAGCGCGCCCGCAAAACCATAGACCACGGTGAGTTCGGTGTTCTCTCCCGCCTTCTCGCGCACCGCTAGCCGCGTGCCCCACGCGCTGGACGCACCCCCGTCGGTTGCCAAACCGTTGGAGAAAAAGTCGTGCAGGAAATTCTCACTGGCCAGGTCGCTGCCCCGCCCGAACAGCGCCACATGGCGGTTGTCGTCGTGGAACGCCGCGATCTGCAGGCTGCCCCGCGCGCCGAGTTTGCGCTGCGCCGATAGCTCTTCGTGCCAGCCGCCTTCCAGCACCGGACGCCCGTTGCGCCACAGCAGCGCCGGAAACGTATCCAGCTGGTCGAGCACGGAAACCAGCGCCGCGTTGCGGTCCTCCTCTCCGCTCGACGCCAGCGAAGGAACGCCGGGCTGCCCCGCGAATACCAGCGCCGCGCGCCAGTCCTCGTTCACCCGCACATCCACTTCCGTACGCGGGCGCAGCGAGGAAGCCGCCATTCCCAGTCCCACCAGAACATACTCCGCGCCGTAGCGCACAGCCACGCGGTCGCCCAGGGCCACCAACCCGCTCTGATCCAGGCGCACCCCGCGGAACGTCGGCCCATCCGGCCCCAGCCGCGCTTCGCGCAGCACCAGCGTCGTCTGCGGCCCGGTCTCTGCCGAGCCCGTGGGCCGCCAGATCGCCGCTAGGCCTCCTGCCGGCGCCCGCTCGTAACTCATCTGCCCGGCCAACAGCAGTTTGCCGGTTGCCCCGATCCTTTGCTCGTAGGCAAACGCCGTCCCCGCCGCATCCGCCAGATTCGAAATCGAACCGGGGCGCCGCGCCCCGCTGGTCAACTCCAGGCGGGCGTGCGGCAGCTCCGGAGTGCCGCCATTCGCGCCGTGCTGCCCCGCACTTCCGTTCTCGTCCATCCATTGCAGCACCGGCCGCATGGCCGCCGACGAGCGCAGCACCCATTTCCAGTCATCAGCATCCGAGGTCGTGGCGGGCTGGCGGCGCAGGCGGTCCAGCGAGGCAAACATCGATTCCAGCTCGATGCGCACCAGCGTGGTCAGTTGGGCGGTGACGCGGACGTGCTGTTCCACGGTGGGCAGATATCCGGCCAGCGTCACGCGTACCGTATACAGCCCCGGAGCGAAGCGTTCGCCCCGGAAAATTCCCTGCATGTTGGTGAGGTATTCTGCGGAAGACGCAAGGCCCGTCCCTTCCGGGACGATCTGGACGGTTGCGCCCATCTGCGGCGTTCCGGCCGTGTCGCGTACCACTCCCGCGACCTTGCCGGAAACGGGTTTTGTCTGCGCCCCCGCGGCCACGCAGAACAGCGACAGCAGCGCCGCGCTCAGGATCAGGGCCCCCGGGATGGTCGTCCGGTGCCGTCCGTTTTTCACGACGTTTTACCTCCCCGGAGTCGTGTTCGCCGCCGCCTTGGTTTCCGGCGCGGCTTTCACCGTAAACTCCGCCGACCGGGAAATGGTCTGATTCGCCAGTTGGTCCGTAGCGTGAATCTCCAGGGTATACTTGCCCGGCGCCAGCGTGCTCAATGGCAGCAGCCGCTCGATGGTCATCTGGTCGCCGCTTTGCTTCATCTCTTGCGTGGTCTCTTTGAACTCCAGCATCTGCTGGTCGCCCTTGCGCACCAGGTACTGCACCGTGCCGCTGGGCTTATGCGTCTTTTCGTCCACCTTCAGGTTGTATACCTGCAGGTAGATGCCCAGCTTGTCGTTCACCGTGAAGTCCGCCTCCAGGCGCGGCCGCACCTTCGATGAACCCAGCACAAACTGCCCCGTGCCGATCTGCTTCGCCGGCACGTGCTCGATCTGGTCCGCGAGGATCAGCGAGCTCGCCTGAATCTTGTCGTCCTCGTAGCGCGGCACGGCCAGGCGCGAATTCACCACCCCGATGTTGCCGCTCTGCACGTCCTTGATCACCAGGTCCAGCCGGTACAGCCCGGGACGCAGCGGCACCGCCTTCTGGTAGATCGAGGAGAGCTTGATCGACTGCTGGAACAGCGAATCCGGAAAATCGCGGCTCACGGAATCCTCGAAGGTCTGCACCACGCGCCCCGTCAGCGTGCTCACCCGCCCGAAAATGTTCAGCGTCGCGGAATGCACCCCGTCCTTGTCTTTGAAGGAGAGCTGCGTGTTGGGAATCTGGATGGTCACCGGCACCAGCACCGATTCGCTGGTCACCTTCAGGTAGTCCGTGCGCCAGTTGAAGTGGATCTGATCGCGCACGATGCGCGACGTCACCAGCGCCTCCAGGTCCTTGAACTTTACCGCCGGTGGCCGCTGGATATTCGTATACAGTTCCAGGCGCGTGAATTCGTTGTACTTCGCCGGCTGCGACCCGCCCAGCGGCGTCCCCATGTTCGTGCCGTCCGAGCGCGTGAAGCGGTCCGTCTTCGAGGCCATGCCCATCGCTTCCATTTGCGTCAACCCCGCGCCCGGCACGTGCAGCAGCGCGTCTTTTTCCGAGGGGTCCATCGTCAGGTGATATTCCCCCGAGCCCGAGGGGTCCACGAACTCCAGTTCGATGTCCTCGCCGATCCCGTCCAGGTGCCGGTAGCGCCACGTCTCCCACGGATAGGTCGATGTCGTTCCCCCGCCTTCGGCTGCCGGCCGGTCGTACGTGCCCCCCGTCGGGTGCGACTGCACTTCGTCCGCCGGGCCCCAGATGATATAGATGCGCCCGCGGTCGGTCTTCCACCCCGGGATTCCCGAAGCGAAATGTTCGTTGGCGTAGGCGATGCGCCGGTAATGCTCTTCCTTGAAATCGTTGTCCGGCAGATCCGGATTGCTGCTGCGGCGCAGCCAGAACTGCTCGATGAACTGCTCGCGCTCTTCGTTGGTGGAAAGCTGCAGAAACGCTCTGCGCTCGTCCGGCGAGATGATGTACACGACGTCTTCGTCGAGCCAGTGCTTGTAAGCCTCGCCCAGCTCCTTGTACACCTGCTTCATTTTTTTCCGGGCATCTTTGTCCGCCCTCGGAGCCGGTGCAGGAATCTCCTGTGCGCAGACCGCGCCCAGACCCAGAGCCATGAAAACCGCACACGCCGCGAAGGCGCGCGAGAACCGCGTCATAAAGACACCTCTACCCATAGGAGTACGAATTCTAACCGCATGGCAAGCCCACGTCAATCAAGGAATCCCCTTCATTATCTGCAACTTGCCCCCGATTTTCTTTAGAGGCCCGCCGCGCCGCGCGGGTTGCCTCGCCCCACACTTCCCCCGCGCCAACGGACAGCCTGCACACCCTGGCCTTCCGGGCAGGTTGGCTCCCAGCGAGTGGCCCTCGATAAGAGCGCAGGCCGCCCGGGACGGTGCCGTTTTATCACTCTAGGGTGACGTATGACAGTGGTATCCTCACCGTGCCTGCGCGGAACGAAATGCGCTCCGAAGAATGCGCCACCCGCCAGTGATTTGGGCCGAGCAATGGCATCTGCTGCCTTTCAAGATCAATTGAAAAAACACTGTAAATAAAAGGAATTAACTATGAGTGGCAAACTTGGCAGAGTGCTCCTAGTCACGCTCATCTGCTTGTGGAACTGGGCTTCCGGCGACGCCTGGGGAGAGAAGGTGTGCCTATGCCAGTTTGTGGCACCAAGGTATTCTCCGATAGCTCGCGCGGCACGGATTCAAGGCACCGTCAGGCTGACGGTGGATGTCGGCCCACAGGGGGAGCCCGTAAGTGTTAGTGTCGTCGAAGGGGACCCGATATTGGCCGAGGCTGCCGCACAGGCTCTTAGGAATTGGAAATTCTGCCCTCCCCCGGAAGCACGAGAGAATCAGCATTTGACCATCACGGTTCAATTTAAGCTAGACGGAAAAAGCACCAACGATTGGGCACCTACAGATGTGACCTTTCGTCCGCCTGCCACAGTGGAGGTGGTGGCTCCGCCTGCTATAGGACAGGTCGCGCCTCCGGATGTCGTGATTCCGAAGCCTTGAGGGTGTTTCCGTCCGATTAGATGACGGCGTCGGCTCCTTCGACCGAGTAGACTTGCTAGCTGTACGACGACCAAGGCTCGGAAGAGAGGAGCCGAAGGCGGGTGGCAGCCCCTTGATGAGTTGGCAAGGACTGGGTACCGTCCGCGAAAAGGGTGCGGTTTTGTCTTTCACCCGGCAGCGCTGCAGCGCAAACATTCACTTACGATCCCTTCGGCAATCTCAACAAATCCGGCAGCCCCAACAGCTTCCTGCCCACTTATTCGCCATCCACCAATCGCATGACCTCCCTCCCTGGAAATTTCACCCCGACCTACGACGCTAACGGGAACGTCACTAACGACAGCAGTCACATCTACACCTGGGACGCGGACGGCAATTCTGTCACGCTTGACAGCGTCGGATTGACCTTCGATGCCTTCGACCGCATGGTGGAACAGAACCGCTCCGGCGTCTATACTCAGATCGTCTATGCCCCCACGGGAGAAAAGCTGGCGCTGATGAATGGCCAGACGTTGCAGAAGGCTTTCGTGCCCCTGCCCGGCGGCGGCTCCGCTGTGTACACCAGCACGGGCCTCAGCTACTACCGCCATCCCGATTGGCTGGGGAGTTCGCGCTTGGCCTCGACGCCCACACGCACGGTCTATTCCACCACAGCCTACGCGCCGTTTGGCGAGCCCTATGCACAGTCCGGCACCGCCGACCTTTCCTTCACCGGCCAGAACCAGGACACCGCTGGCGGCTCCTACGACTTCCTCGCCCGCGAATACGCCATCCAGGGCCGCTGGCCGTCGCCCGATCCAATGGGAGGCAATATCGGGAATCCACAGTCCTTGAATCGCTATGCGTATGTGATGAATAATCCGCTCGCACTGGTTGATCCGTTGGGGCTGGCGTCTTGCACGCGTGATGACACCTGCGACGATAAGTATGACCGCTACCACCAATTCAGTGACGCGGTTGGCACCGGGAATTGTCTCCTGAACTTCATGCCCGCCCCCTGCCAGGTGGCCAATTATTATCTACAGACTGGATTAGGCTACATAGACTTCGGACCTGATTGGAAGTTCAAAGGCAACCTTGCCTACGGAACCAATTGCTATGTCGGCGTCATTGTGGATGCGGCATTTTGTTTAGGTGATTATCCGACTCCTAATCCGGGTGGGCAGGGCAGTACTCTTTGGTTGCAAACGAAGGTTTTCTTCCAAGCATGGGGAAGAGAAATGAAAAAGGAAACGTTCCAGCCTGGTGGATGTGCCTATTTGTTCGGCACGACATTCGTTGGAGGAGGGGAGGCAGCAGGTCCTGGACCAGTCGACGTAGGGAAGGCAGCTACGGACAGCATGAAGATTGGCTACGTTGCGGAGAAAGGTTTAGCGGTGCCAATGAGATCCTCCATTTTTAGGAGTATCACCCGATTGGGGGAGATGTTCGATGGACTTGCAGCGGCAGATTTCTTTGTTACTTCTGTAGAATCAACAGTAACCGAGATAAAGGCTGCAGTCTCTGGTGAGTGCAAATGAAACAGCACAAAATCCGTGACGCGATGATCTATGCGGGAGTGAGCATCCTCGTCATGGCAGGAATCATTCTGTGGGCACTGTACGTACCTGCTAACTCGGGCATTTCAGCAAAAATACTTCGTCTAACGGTCGCGACGGCCATATTGTACGGATATATCGTTCGGTGGTACTGGAAGATGCGCAATAGTATCAGATTTTGGCTTATCATCTCAGGATTTATCGTACTGCATTTATTTTCTTTTCAAATTATCTTGCGGAACATGCAAAACATACCTCTTTTTTGGTTCATCCTGCCATGCTTATTTGAAGGTGGTTTGATTATGTTAGTACTTAATTTTATTCTTCACGTCTCTCCTCCCTAGCCAGAGATCTTTGTTTCGAATTGATGGCCGTAACCTCATTCGAATGCCCCGCCTCCCCCCCGGCCATTTCCCCCCAATCCCTTCTTGAAGCGCATGTACTACTGTGCTAACATGTGCCGTGAGTACGCAGCAGCCACCCCGCGCGCCGCACCCCTCGCCCGCTAACCCTTGCAGAATCTGCAGTTCCGAAAAATCCGTCCGCAACCCCTGTAGAATCTGCAGTTACAAATCATTAGACTTAAAGTCCTTTATCATCTGCACTTACAGAAAACACCGGGGGGTGGGGGTCATTCTGTTAACTTCGCGCCCTCAAAACCGGGCTGGGGCGTACCGATCGGTGAGCAATGCGGGAGCAGGAGGGCTACTGCAGGCGGTGCGGGCGGCCGTCCGTGCCTACCAGGGTGTCGAAAATCGCCAGGACGTGGCGGCGGTATTCGATCATGCGCGTGAAGAGGTCGCGCAGCTCCGGCTGGCGCTCGGCCTCGCGATGCCACTTGGCCAGCACCACGGGCGGCACGGAGATGTCCCGCCGCAGCTCTTCCGGGGAATGCCCGCGCAGAAACAGCCCGTAGAAAAAGGCCGCTTCGCGCTGCGGGAGATCGAAATCCAGCAGCATTTCCGGGGGCACGATTTGGAGCTGTGTGGCCATAAAGAAAAAGCAGTTTACCGAAATCCATCGCCGCGTCAAGTAGTACCCCCGTACGGGTGCCCTCTTGCGCATCCCGCCCCGCCCGGGAGAGGGCCGGGAACCCGGCCGATGGCCTTCGCGCGGCAACGTCCGCTGACGTCCCCGAACCTTGGCGGCACGCTCCGCAACACTGGAAGCTGGAAATTTCGCCGTGGTGGCCGTAAAGTAGGGCTGCAGCATGGAGGTTAATCCGATGCGTGTGATGCGAACTTTCCTCGGCGGTACGATCCTGCTGGCGTCCGGGCTGGGGCTGTTGCTCCTGCCGCCAGGCGCCGCCTCCGGCTCCCCGCAGGAGCCCGGCGCCGTGCCCGCGCATCACCGCCAGCCGCCCCAGGGCCCGCTCCCGGCCACGCTCAGCCCCGCGCAGTTCAACGATCCGGTGGTGAAAAACGCTTACGCCGCCGCCGCGCGCATCAAGAAAACCCTCTACCAGCAGCCCTGCTATTGCCACTGCGACCGCAGCGTCGGCCACGGCAGCCTGCTCGATTGCTACGTCTCCCAGCACGCTTCCGGCTGCGACATCTGCATACGCGAAACTTTTTACGCCTCCGAGCAGCAGCGCAAGGGCAAGACTGCGGCGCAGATCCGCGCCGGCATCATCCACGGTGACTGGGAAAGAATGGACATCTCCCGCTACGATACCTATCCCCCCGCCAAATAAAAAAGGCCGCGAAAATGGCGTGGCCAAAATGCCAGGGAAGCAAAAAAGGCGCCCTACCGAGGGCGCCTTTCTCGTTTTTGCACGATTGCAACAACCAGCGGCTTAAGCGCCGCCTAGTTTGGCTTGGAGGTCCTGAAACAGGCTCTGCAGCAGGACCTGGTCGTATCCCAGGAAATCGGCTCTCATCACGCCCCTGCCATCTACGTTCGTCACTTCGCCGGAAACCTGCAGGCGGACTTTCTCGACACTCGCCGGCACGGGCGGATTCGCCTTGGGATCGCCAGGCGTCGAGACGAGCTTGATGCTGATCTGTACTTTGTAGACCCAGTTCGTGTTCATCGTGACGATTTTCGAGTTCGGGAGGGTCCGGAAATATCCCGAGTCCTTATCCATCGTCGCGATGTCGAAGTTGTGTTCGAGGACCGTGTTGACAGCCGTCTGCCAGACCTTGTCGTAGTTTTTTTGGAAGTCTGCGCGAACCGGCAGTTCGCGCCAGACGGGTTCGCCGGTCACGAAACGCGCCTCCAGCACTTTCGGAACCTTTTTGTAAGAGCCGAAAAGCTGAGCGGATACAGTGGATGACGTCAACACGAGCACGGCCAGCACGGCCAGCAACCGTCGAATATTCATAGCGATTCTCCTGTCTGCTGCGGGCCGCGCATGCGACATGCGCGGCGCAATATAAATCCAAGTCTGATTGTGCCAGTTTGAGTCCAACCTCGAATTTCAAAACGGGGAGGCGATGGCCTAATTGACACCCCATTAATTTGATTGGGCCCGAATTTCAGAGTTTAGAATCGCAAAGCTGGCCAGCATACTCCATAGTACGAGCGAACTACGCATGTCCAAACCACCAAGTGTGAGTTCGGGCACAAATTCACAACCAAGCTGGAGCCGCTAAAATACAAGGATGAATCCTGGCCAGAAAAATTAAGTTGAGGATGCTCAGCGGCCGCCGCGCAGGTAGGCGTCCGTGCCGCTCAGCCAGTCCTCGCGCGGGGGCATGAAGATGTCCAGGTCCACGGTCTCTTCCACGGCCCAGGCCTCGTGCGGCATGTTCGGGGGAATGGCCAGCACCTCGCCGGCGTGCACCACGATCTCCTTGCCGTCGATGGCGAACTTCAGCGCGCCCTCCAGGATGTAGGTGAGCTGCTCGTTGTGGTGCTGATGCAGCGGCACGTGCGCGCCCTTCTTCAGCAGCACGCGCGCCATCATCATCTTGTCGCCGACGATCATCTGCCGGTCGATCAGGGGATTTAGGTGCTCACGCTTGATGTCGTCCCACTTGAGGTACTTCAGCACGGCCGGTGCGCTCATTTCAGGTCTCCATAGAGTTTCGCTGCGTTGTCGTGCAGGTACAGATGCGCCAGTTCCAGCGCGCGTGTTTCCGTAATGGCGCCTTCGCTCACCAGCTCCGCCAGCGCCGCGGCCAGCGCGGTGCGCGCCGAGCGCACCGCCAGCCAGAAGGTTTCCTCCGCGCCCACGGCGTCGTTGAACGGAAAGGCGTCCGAAGCGAACATGATCTTCTCCGGGTAGAGCGAGATCCACTGCTTCAGAATCGTTTTCAGCTCCGAGGGGTAGACGTAGTAGCCCATCAGCGAGGAGTCGGTATACACGTTCTTGGCCGCGGTCAGCCAGATCATGTCCAGCGTGTAGGGATACCCGCCGTGGATGAGCACGAAGTTCACGTTCTTGTAGCGCGGGTCGCGCAGCACGTTTTCCAGGTTCAGCGGATGCCCCTGGCGCAGGCTGAAGTAATCGCCGATGCCTACCGCGCTGTGGAAGTGCACCGGCAATTTCAATTTCCCGGCTTCGTCCAGCAGCACGCGGAAAATGTAGTCCTGAAAAAGCGTGTACTCCTTGGCCGCGGGCACCCCGCCCGTCCGGTAGCGCGCATAGATCTGCGCGGCCTGCTCGCGCGGCGGGTCCTCGAAATGCAGCGAGCGGAAATAGGCGGCTTCGAACTTCATGGCCACGCCGCCGCGCTTCTGGTTCTCCGCCACCGTGCGCCGCACGAACTCCTCATAGCCGGCGAGATCCGCGGGCAGCGCCGCGACGTTCTCCTGCTTCCTGTAGCGCTGCAGCATCTTCTCCTGCAGCGGGATGTACACGCCCATGTCGCCATTCTTCCCGGCCTGGTCGCGGTTATCGAAGGGATAGAGGAAGGAATCCACGAAGAAGACCCAGTGGAAGCGCTTGGGATCGAGATAGGGAGCCAGCGCCACGCGATTGGCCAGGCAGATTTGCACGCCCACCTTGTCCAGGATGCTGTCGAAGTAGGCCGTGCCGCCTTCCTTCTCCCAGGCCTTCTTCTTGTCGATCAGCCATTGGGCATGCGCGGGCTTGAAATCGTCGTAGGGGTAGCCGAAGAGCGCTTTGGCCGCCGCCACAAATTCCGGATTGGTGTCACGCAGGCGCAGCACCGTGCTTTCCTCCGGCGGCGAGGCCATGGCGTCCATGTCCATGTCGTCGGGGAAGGTGGCGTGCGAATGGTTGTCGTAAATGGGAATCTGGTCGATCTTCTTGAGCAGGCGCTCGTAGATCACCGGCATGTCCGGGCCCGCGAAAGGTTTGGCTTGTGCCACGGCCGGGGAGGCAGCAGCGAAGAAGAGAACTGCGCACAGCAGCAGGTGAATCATTTGTTTCATTTTTGTGCACCTCACCGAAACAAACAGTTATTCCACACCGCAGCGAGTTTGTCGAGGCCGCAAAACACAATGCGCGGCGGCCACGCCGAGGCGGAAATCCTTCCGGCAATCGAAAGCCCGCCTACCGCGCCACTGCGGCGCGCCAGCGCGCGGAGACGCGTTCGATCCGCTCCAGCGCTTCCTCCAGCAGATTCCGCGCGCTCACCAGCGAAAAGCGCAGGTACTCCGCGCCCCCGGCGCCAAACGCCGCTCCGGCAATCCCCGCCACGCCGCCCTCTTCCAGCAGCAGCGCCGCCACCTGCTCGGCCGCGAGCCCAGTGTCCGCGACATTCACCCAGGCGTAAAACGCGCCGTCGGGCGCGAGACAGCGGAAGCCCGGGATGCGGTTGAGTCCGGCCACGAAGAGGTCGCGCCGCTTGCGGTACTCCGCGACCATGGCGTCCACGGCGTTGCTCGGGTCGCGCAGCGCCTCGATGGCCGCCACCTGCGTGAACTCCGCCGCGCACGTAAACGTGTTCAGCACCAGCATGTCCAGCGCGTCCACCACCGCCACCGGGGCTACCGCGTAGCCCAGCCGCCAGCCGGTCATCGCGAAGCTCTTCGAGAATCCGTCGATGATCACCGTGCGCTCGGCCATCCCCGGCAGCGACGCGATCGAGCGATACTCCCCGCGGAAGAGAATCCGCGCGTAAATTTCATCGGCGATCACCCACAGGTCGTGCCGCGCCGCCAGCTCCGCGATTCCCGCGAGCGCGGCATCGCTGTACACCGTTCCGGTGGGATTATTCGGCGAATTGAAGATCAGCAGGCGCGTTTTCGCCGTGATTTTCCCGGCGATTTCCGCGAGATCCGGCTGAAAGCGGTTCTTCTCGATCAGGTGAAACGCCACCGGCGTCGCGTCCAGGCCCCGCGTGAACGACGGATAGATCGGGAAGCTCGGATCGGGGTAGAGCACTTCGTCGCCCGGCTCAATCAGCGCCATCATCGCCAGCGCCAGGGCCATCTTGCAGCCGGGAGCGACGAGCACCTCCTGCGGCGTCACCTGCAGCCGCCGCGTCCGCCCCAGATAGTCGGCCACGGCTTCGCGCAGCGCCGGCACGCCGCGCGTCGAGCAGTAGCGGTCGCGGCCCGCGGCCACGGCGGCGCGCACCGCGTCCACCACCGGGGCCGCCGGATGAAAATCCGGCTCGCCCAGCTCGAGATGAATGATCGAGCGGCCCTGCCGCTCCAGTTCCTTGGCGCGCGTATAGACGGCCAGTGCGCCCTCTCCGGTCAGTTGGGAAATGCGTGAGGCGATGTGTCTCATAGTCGGTTTTCCGATGCTATCACTCCGCCGCGGGCAGCGCGCCGTACACCGCGGCGATCTCCGCCATCACCACAGCGCGCTCGAGCAGCCGGACCCGGGATGTTTCGCTCATGGGAAAGCTTCCGTGGGGAGATTTTTCAGCCCGTAAATGTTGCCCGCAAAAAACGCAGGGGCACGAACATTCGTGCCCCTGCGGATGCAGGATGGTCGCCGCCGCGTTAGAACGCCCAGCGCAGCGAGAACTGGATCAGCCGCGGCGTGCCCTTGGCCGTGGTGATCTGCCCGAAGTTGGCCTTGCTCTCCACGTCGGTGAAAGTCGGGTTCGAGAAGTTCACGTGGTTCCAGATGTTGAAGAAATCGGCCGTGAACCGGATGGTCTGCCGCTCGCCGATCTTGAAATTCTTGATCAGCGAGAAGTCCCAGTTCTGCTGGCGCGGACCGCGGTAGATATTCCTTCCGAGATTGCCAAAGTCCGTGGTGCAGAAGTTGGAGTTCGGAAAGATGGTCGGATCGAGCTGATTCGGATCGCACTGCGCCGGATAGAGCGGCAGCGCCTTACTGAAGTTGTTGAAGTCCACATAGCCGCCTAGCCGCGCGTGCACATCGCCGGATGTGTAACCCTGCGAGATGCTCCCGCCGGACGCCAAACTGGCTCCGAGGAGCGGCGTGCTGCCCAGCCCGAGGAAGCCTGAGCCTGCGCCGGAATCGAAAATGGAGAATGGCGTGCCGGATTGGAAGATGGTGATGCCGCTGATGGACCAATTGGCCAGCACCGCGCGCTTCCAGCCTTCCTCCTTCTCGAAGAACGGCAGGTCATAGACGTAGCTGACCACCAGGCGGTGCTTGCGGTCGAAATCGGAAAGCCCGCGCGAGGCGTTGATGTTGCTCTGGTCGTTGTACGCGGTATTGAACGCCGTGTTGCCCGTGGAAGTGGCGTCGGTGGATTTCGACCAGGTGTAGGCGGACTGGAAATAGCCGCGCGCCCAGCGCCGCGACACCGTCGCTTGCAACGCATGATAGTGCGAGTAGGCGTCGTTGGCGAAGAGCTGGTAGCCGGAGTAGCCGTTGAGGCCCGGCGTAGGCGTCCGCGCCACGGCGTTGGCGAAGGTGTTCGCGGTGATCTGGTAGGTGTTGTTGAAGGCGTCGGTGACGACGACGGGATTGGCCACCGAGGCGCGCCGCGACTGGATGCCGTCGCGCGTCTCGCGGAGATGCACGGCGTGCGTGCCGATGTAGCCGACCTCCAGCACCCACTGTTTCCCGAGCGAGCGTTGAATCGTGAGGTTCCACTGCTGCGTGCTGGGCACCTTGAAATCCCGAGGCACTTCCAGAGCGAAGATGAGATCCGATTGGACACCGGGTCCGCTGCACTGGTAGATCCCGGCCTGGGTGGTGTCGTTCCCCGGAAAGCCCTGGAGAGTGGACAAACAAGGGATGTAGGCGGGATTAATGACGCCTGCGGGCGGCAGGCCGTTGGGGTTGGACCCGATGGCCGCGCACCACGGATTCTCCGGCGCGGGATTCGAGGGCGAGCACGGCGCAAAGAAGTTGGTCAGGCTGAGCGGCCCCGCCGCGTTGAAGAAGACGATCGGCAGAAGCGGCGATTGGAAGCTGAGCTGGTCGATCACGCCGACATCCTCGCGAGCGTAGTAGATGCCGTAGCCGCCGCGCACCGTCGTGGTATGGCGGTTCAGGACGTCCCACGCCAAGCCGAAGCGCGGCCCGAATCCCGTCGCGATCTGGTTGCGGAAGGTGGAGGAAGTGGCGTTGCCCGTGAAGCCGGCCACGCCGAGCGAACCCGCGCAGCTCGGATAGACCCAGGGATATTGCCCCTGCTGCGTCAGACGCGATTCCACGTTGCCGATGTGGCAGGCATCATCGTGAAACGCCCCGAAAAATTCCGTGCGCATGCCCAGGTTTAGCGTGAGGTCGCGCCGCACTTTCCAGTCGTCCTGCGCGAAAAGCGAGAAGTTCTTCTGTCTGTATTTGTGGTCGAAAACGCCGCCGCCCCCGAAGCTGAAGTCCGGCATGCCGAGCAAAAACTTCTGGAAATCGGTCAGCCCGGGGGTGCTGACGAAGAAAAGCTGGCCGTTGAAGACCTGGGGGAACAGCTTGTCCAGGTTGACGAGAGAGAGGTCGCCGCCGAAGCGGAGGACGTGGGCACCATGCACCCAGGACAAGTTGTCCACGAAGTTGTAGTTGTTCTGTTCCGCGAACTGGTCGGCCATGGGTGTCGGCCCGATCTGGTAGCCGGAGCTGGCCAAGGTGAACTTGTAGATGCTGTCGGTGATGTTGCTCATGGGCCGGTTGATGCCCAGGTCCGCCGCCGTAACCGGCGGCTCATTGATGGAGCTGTTGTTGATGTGCACCAGGCCGAATCGAAACTCGTTTACCAGGGTCGCGGAAAACAGGTGCGTTTCCGCGACGCTGAGGAAGCGATCCTTGACCGGAAGAAAATAGGGGAAGTTGAGGTCCGTGCCGCTGATGCTGCCGCCCAGAGAAGCCTGCAGCCCGCCGGCCCCGAAGGGCACGTTCTGCTCCGAATTCGAGAAGAAGAAGCGCGTGGCAATCTTGTCCGCGCCGCCGCGGAACTCCCGGTCCCAGTTCGCGGTGAACTGATTGTCGCTGTATTTTCCGGGACGGCTGACGGCAAACGCCCCGGTCGCCGGATCGCCGCTGGGAATCAGGTAACCGTTCGAGGTTCCCCCGAATTGGTCGCTCTTGAAGTTGAGCAGGGCGACCGCGACCGGGTCCAGTGCAACACTCGGATCACCGAAAAACACATTCGCCAGGTTGCCCATCGAGCGGTCCGCAGGCAGAACCGGAATCGTCGTGCTGATCAGGGTTCCCGGCGAAAGTCCGCTGCGCTGCCGCGTGCCCTGGTAATTGAAGAAAAAGAAGCCCAACTTCTCCGTGCCCACCGGGCCGCCGAGGCTCACGCCAAAGATGTTCTGCTTCAGCACCGGGCGCGGATTACCTCCGGCATTCTGGAAGAACTCGTTGGCGTTCAGTTTGTCATTGCGGAAAAATTCGTACACGTCGCCGTGGAAATCCTTGCTGCCGGACTTCAGGATGGCGTTGACGTTGCCGCCGCCGTTGCGGCCCTGGCTGGCGTCGTACAGCGACGTCTGCACTTTGAACTCCTGGATGACGTCAGGGTTAGGCAGCGGCGTGTTGGTCAGCTCCGCGACGTTATAGTCCGTCGCGGTGATCCCTTCGATCAGGTAGTTGTTGTTGTCCTCGCGCTGGCCGTTCACGATGATGCGCACGTCGCCGCGCCCGAGCTGCCCGGAGGCGTTCAGGTCGCTCTGTGCGCCGCCGGAAAGCGTCAGCAGTTGCTGGAAGTTCTGCGTAGCCAGCGGCAGAGTGCGCACCGTCGCCGAGCCGATAGACTCGCCCGTCGTCGCGCTGGTCGTGTTGATGGTCATCACTTCCGCGGTGATCTCCACCTTTTCGGTCACGCTGCCGGCCTTGAGCGCGATCGTGAGCGACGTCGTCTCGGTGACCCGCACTTCGATGTTGGAGACCGTGGCTTCGGCAAAGCCCGTTTTGTTGACGACGATCCGGTACGTCCCGGGCGGCAGCAGGGTCATGGTGATCGTGCCGTCCGCGCCCGTCTGCACTTTGCGAGCCACCATATCGGTGCGCACGTCGATCACCTGCACATCGGCAGCGGCAACCCACCCGCCGCTCGAATCCACCACGCTCAGATTGATTGCGCCGGTGGCGCCGCCCTGTCCGTAAGCGCGCACTCCGGCCAGCGATACGGCCATCACCAACAGTGAAACCAGCAGCAAAGATTTCAACGTGACTCGCATATGTACCTCGTTTGGTTTTCTCTCGAAGTGAACAATACACCCGTGCCCTGGATGAACCCGCCGATTAAGAAGCGCAATCTTTCCGGAATCTGCTGCGGGAACCCCTGTGCTAATCCCTATGAAACTAACGTTTCAATCCCATCCTGTCAAGAATTCCGTGCTCCTTTTCACGGGCGGCCGCGAAGCGGCCGATGGGGCGGGCTGGCCATTACGGGCTGCGCCGGGCCGCGCGCCCTTTCTCTGCTTGACGCCGCAGGCCCGCGGCGCGACCATTTCATCTATCCAGCAGCTGGCTGGGCAGCGTCCCCTCCTGGAGGTGGACCATGAAGTCCCGCTCGGTTTTTTCGTTTTTGGCGCTCGGCGCGCTGCTCCTGCTCTCCGCTGCCGCCCGCCCCGCCGCGGCCCATCCCAGCCACGCGCGCATCGTGCGCCTGAGCCTGGTGCAGGGCGATGTGCGCTTCACGCGCTCTGCCCAGAAGAACGATCCCCTGGCCGATCAGAACCTGGCCTGGGAATCGGCCATCGCCAATCTGCCCATCCGCCAGGGCTACGTGCTTTCCACCGCGCACGGCCGCGCCGAAGTCGAATTTGAAAACGGCGCCACTGCCTATCTCGACGAGAATACCGTCGTCGAATTCTACGATCTTTCCCTGGACGACGACGGCGCGCGCACCACCCGCCTGATCCTCCGCCAGGGCAGCGCTTCCTTCTACGTCAATCCGGCCCGCGGCGACCTCTTCAGCGTTACCGGCGGAGACTTCACCGCCCAGGCCGGAGCCCGCGCCGCCTTCCGCATGGACAACTACGACGACGGCAGCACCATCGGCGTCGAGAAGGGCCGCGTCACCGTCCTCGCCAAATCCCAGACCACCGCCCTCGAAAAGGGCCAGAGCCTGAGCCTGCGCGCCGGCGACGACGCCCGCGCCAGCATCGGCAGGCTCCCCGCCGGCGATGCCTTCGACCAGTGGGTCTCCGCACGCTCGGAGAGCGTCACCTCCGCCTCCAATTCCGCGCTGCAATACGTCAGCTCGCCCTACTACTCCTCCGGCTTCGCCGATCTCTACACCTACGGCTCCTTTATTTCGTACTCCGGCTATGGCAATTGCTGGCGGCCGTTCGGCATGGGCCTGGGCTGGTCGCCCTTCAGCAGCGGCCAGTGGGTCTTGGATGCCTCTCAGGGCTGGAGCTGGGTGAGCTTCGAGCCCTGGGGCTGGCTGCCCTATCACTTCGGGAGCTGGGTTTTCTCTCCGGCCTACGGCTGGCTGTGGGTGCCGGGAGGTTTCGGCACGGGCACGCTGAACTACTGGCGGCCAGCGACGGCGGTGTGGGTGCGCTCGGGCAACAGCGTCGGCGTGGTGCCCGTGCATCCCCTGGACACGCACGGAAAAACTCCCGTCAATCTCGCGCAGGCCGGGATTTCGCCCTCCGGCAGCGGCGCGGGCGACAAGTGGAAAGTGCTGAAAGCGCCGCCGCCGGGGGCCCTGGCCTCCAGCCTGGCGGCAACCGCGCCGCCTGTGCGCCTCACGCGGGTACTGCTCACGGGCACCTCCGGCGTGCGCGCGGTGAGCATGGACCGCGTTTCCTCCATCGTCTTTGATCCGCGCGAGCACCGCTTCGTCAATGCGGCGAATTCGCCGGCGGACTCCGCAACCGGCTTCGCCAGCCCTGCCGGCGCTGTTGCAGCCGGGGCCGGGGCCACAGCGGCCTCCGGCGCGGCACCCCGTGGCGCAGCGCGAACGACAATGCGCTTCGACCAGCCCCGCAGGACTACTCCGCCGGCCGCGCGAACCTTCACTCCGCCACCGGCTCGCAGCTATGCGCCGCCAACCCCATCGCGGTCCGCGTCCACACCGCGCGGCCCCTCGCCGCGCTCCGGGCCTTCGTTCGGGACGCGTTCCGCGCCTTCCTATGCGCCGCGCTCCGCGCCTCCTCCCCGTCCGCACTGACCTGCGGCAGCCCTCTGCAAAACAACAGCGGCTCCGCACCCCGGAGCCGCTTCTGTTTTTCTTGATGGGATCGAGCCCTGATGAAATTTTCCTGAGCTGGGTGGCCCCGGCAGCGCGGGCAGCCCCCGCTACCCGAAAATCATCCCCGCGTAGCCCACCACCGCGCTGCGGTCGCCGCCGGCCTCCGCTGATGTCGCATAACGCACCAGCTCTGCGCGCGCCGCTTCCAGGGCGCCCAGCGCCGTCAGCATGGCCACCGCCGGACCCAGCCCGCACATCGAAATCTCTTCCCGGATGCACACCTCGAACAGCCCGCGCGCATCCCGGGCCAGCAGCCGCTCCACCGCCTTCCCGTCCTTCACCCGCGTGGTGGCGTCGTCTTCGTAGTGATTCAGGTCCGAGGTCGCCACCAGCAGCGTCTCCGGCTCCGCCGCCAGCACCCGCCCCAGCCCCTCCCCGATCTGCGCCCATTCCTCGAAACGCAGCGTCCCCAGCGCGACCGGCACAAAGGAAAACTCCGGCGCCAGCACCTGCAGAAACGGCAGTTGCACTTCCAGCGAATGCTCGCTGCGGTGCGCCACTTCGTCCTCGCGCAGCAGCGGGCAGGCCTCGCGCAGCGCCGCCGCCAGCGCCGCATCCAGGGGCGCGTCGCCCAGCGGCGTGCGCCACGCCCCGCTCGAGAGGATCGCGGCGTTCGCTCCCCGCGGCTGGTGGCGCACGCCGAGAATCACCATGCGCCGCGGCAGCTCGATCCGCGCATACACCGCCCCCGCCACCGCCCCGGAATAGAGGTAGCCGGCGTGCGGCACCAGGCACGCGCGCACCCGCGCGCGCTCCACGTTCGGCTCGGCCACGGCGGAGTGCCGCACGAGTCTTCTCAGTTCCTCAGCTTGGGAGGGATAAAAGCGTCCGGCTACGGCAGGCAGGCGAAGCATGATGGCGCCCCGCGCTTCAGATGGGCTTCGACGGTTTTCCCTTGATCTTGACGGCTTGCTGGGTCACCGGGTCGAACACGATGGTCACTTTGTCCCCGTACTGGTAGCCGCCGCGCTCGATGATCTGCGTCATCTTTGCGGAAAGTTGCTGCGAGAGCGGGAAGGTGCGGATGGCCAGTTCGTTTTCGATGCCGCGCACGGTGATTTGCGCAGCGTTGGCGTGCATCACCGTTCCCTGAAATTTGGCGTATTGCCCTTTGCTTTTTTCCGGCTTGCTCTTGATGACGATCGGTTTGTCCAGCGGAACCGATTGCTGCGCCGCGGCCGGCAGCAACGGCAGGAGCGCCGCCAGCAGCAGCGCGCCAACTCCCCGCCGCCATACGCCGCCTTGTATGCGCTGTTTCATTCTTGGTCGTCCACGGCAATCCGCAGGGACTTGAGGAAACGCACGTCCTGCGGCGTCATAGCCAGCTTGGCAGGCACGCGGCGGTCCCGCTCCTCATCCAGCGCCTCGTGGTCTACTTGAATGCGCAGGGATTCCAGGAAGCGCTTGTCCTGGTTGGTCAGCTCCGGCTCCGGCGCCCCGGCCTCACGCCGCGCCAGACCGATGGTGGCATCCAGCTTCAGAATGATGTCGTAGCCGTGCGCGCGCACTCCGGCGATCGCTCCGGTAATGCGATCGGATTCGCTCACCGTGTCGTTGATCGCGTGCCCCAGCTCGCGCAGGAGGTTTTTCAGGTGATCGTCAAGTTGCAAGGTTGGCTCTCCTGGTACCCTAACGGCAATTCTAGAACTGCACTCCTTTGGATTCAAGAGTACTGCTTGCGCGTTGTCTCCAAAGGCGCATGACAGGCACTTCCCCCGGGAACAGGCTGCCCGCCCCGTAACCCGCATTTCTCGTGCGCCAGCCGCGCTGGCTCTCCGCGCCGCCGTCCGTTTTGCGTTAAGATGCTCTCGTGGCCACTCTGGCATCTGCGGCGCCCGCGCGCGAAGGCGGTTTTCGACGCCTGGGGCGGGTTCTGCGCCAGCTCTTTCACGAGATGACCGGAGCGGTCTTCGGAGTCCTGGCGCTGGGCTGGGCCAACGCCACGCTGCGCTCCTGGACCCACGATGTGGCCCGCTGGCTGCTGGCCACGGCCGTGGCCGTGACCCTGCTCATGGTCTTTTTTTCCTGGAGCTCGTTCCGCCGCGCCCGCCGCATCCGCTAGGCGAATTGCGAGTTGCGCACTCTTATGGCTGACACCAAAGCACCGGCCCGCGAATCCAAGGAGCGCAAGCCGCGCTTCACCACGCTCTCCGGCCTCCCCGTGGAGCGCCTCTACACCCCGGAGAGTCTGCCCGCCTGGGATCCCGAGGAAGCTCTCGGCTATCCCGGCGAATTCCCCTACACCCGCGGCATCTATCCAACCATGTACCGCGGCCGCCTCTGGACCATGCGCCAGTACGCCGGCTTCGGCACCGCCGCCGAATCCAACCGCCGCTACCGCTACCTCCTGAGCAAGGGCCAGGCCGGCCTGTCCGTGGCCTTCGATCTCCCCACGCAGATCGGCATGGATTCTGACGCCCCCCTGGCCCACGGCGAAGTCGGCAAAGTCGGCGTGGCCATCGACTCCCTCGAGGACATGGAGACCCTCTTCGACGGCATTCCGCTCGAAAAAGTCTCCACCTCGATGACCATCAATGCCAGCGCCGCGATTCTCCTGTGTTTGTACGTCGCCGTGGCCAGGAAGCAGGGCGCCAGCCCCCAGAAACTCACCGGCACCATCCAGAATGACATCCTCAAGGAGTACATCGCCCGCGGCACCTACATCTATCCGGTGCGCCCGGCGATGCGCATCGTCACCGACATTTTCGCCTGGTGCCGCCGCGAGCTGCCCAAGTGGAACACCATCTCCATCTCCGGCTACCACATCCGCGAGGCCGGCTCCACCGCCGTGCAGGAAGTGGCCTTCACCCTCGCCGACGCTATCGCCTACGTGCAGGCGGCTCTCGACGCCGGCCTGGCCGTGGATGAATTCGCCCCGCAGCTCTCGTTCTTTTTCAACGCCCACAACGATCTGCTCGAAGAGATCGCCAAATACCGTGCCGCGCGCCGCCTGTGGGCCAGGATCATGCGCGAGCGCTTTGCCGCGCGCGACCCGCGCTCGCTGCTCCTGCGTTTCCACGCGCAGACCGCCGGCTCCTCGCTCACCGCGCAGCAGCCGGAAAACAACATCGTCCGCGTGGCCATCCAGGCGCTGGCCGCGGTTCTCGGCGGTTGCCAGTCGCTGCACACCAATTCGCTCGACGAAGCGCTGGCCCTGCCCACCGAGGATTCCGCGCTCATCGCCCTGCGCACCCAGCAGATCCTGGCCCACGAAACCGGCGTCGCCAATACCGCGGACCCCGTCGCCGGTTCCTACGCCATCGAGCGCCTCACCGACGAAATCGAAGCCGGCGCGCTGGCCTACATCGAAAAGATCGGCGCCATGGGAGGAATGTTGCGGGCCATCGAGGCCGGCTTCGTGCAAGGCGAAATCCAGAAGGCCGCCTACGACTACCAGCAGGCCGTCGAGCGCAAAGAGCAGATCGTCGTCGGCGTCAACGATTTCGTCGCCGCCGAAGAGCGCCCCATCCCCATCCTGAAGGTCGCTCCGGAGCTGGAACGCGAGCAGGTGGCCCGCCTCCGCGCCGTGCGCGCCCGCCGCGACGCCGGCAAAGTCCAGGCTGCGCTCGGCGAGCTCACCCGCCGCGCCACCGGCGCCGAAAACCTGCTCCCCGCCATCCTCGCTGCCGTCGAAAGCTACGCCACCGTCGGCGAAATCTCCGACACTCTCCGCCGCGTCTTCGGCGAATACCGCGAATCCGTCGTCATCTGATTGCCCGTCGCGGTTCTCCTGACTGGTTTTTCACGGGCCACGGAACGCGAGTCACGAGCATCCCCGCCTGTAGTATCCTTGCCCTCAACGGCCGCATATGAAGCTGGTTCTTGCTTCCGCCTCGCCCCGCCGCGCGGAGATCCTCCGCGACGCCGGCTTCCATTTCCACATGCTCTCTTCCGCCGTGGACGAAACGCCCATCCCCGGCGAATCCCCGCACGACATGGTCCTGCGCCTCGCCACGGCCAAAGCCGAGCTGGTTGCCGCGCGCGCCATCGGCCCGGCCATTGTCATCGCCGCGGACACCGTGGTCGAAATCGAGGGCCGCATCCTCGGCAAGCCCCGCTCCACCGACGACGCCCGTGCCATGCTCGAGCAGCTCTCCGGCCGCGCCCACGCCGTGCACACCGCCATCACCCTGATTCGCCTTCCCGACGCCGAGCGGCGCTCCGCCGTCGAAACCACCCGGGTCACCGTCGCGCACCTTGCGCCCGAAGTCATCAGCCGGTATCTGGCCAGCGGCGAGCCCTTTGACAAGGCTGGCGCCTACGCCATCCAGGGCCGCGCCGGCCGCTACATTCCGCGCATCGAGGGCTGCTACTTCAACGTCGTGGGTCTGCCCCTGGCCCGCCTCTGCCAGCTCCTCCACGAACTCGGCTGGAACGAAGAATAGCGGCGCTAAAAATAAAAAGGGCGGCCACACAGGGCCGCCCTTGCAAATTCTTGCGCAGGCCAATCCGCGCTGCGCCGCTACTTCTTCTCTTCTGCCGGCTTTTCCGCCGGAGGCGCCGGAGCCGCAGGAGGCGGCGTCGGTTGCGAGGTCCCCGCCATGCCTTCCTTGAAGCTGCGGATGCCCTCGCCGAGCCCGCGCATCACTTCGGGGATCCGCCGCCCGCCGAAGAAAATCAGCACGATGGCCAGCACGATCAGCCAGTGAAAAATACTAAACTCACCCATGGACTACCTCCGTGCGCCCTTACCGCTAACGAGTACGTTGACCACTTCGCGGTCACACATACTTTGTACCCTATCCCAGGACGCGATTTGCGGCAAGCGCTCGCCGCCCTTTCACCTTACAGGATAACACGCTCGTCCCCCGCGCGCCGAGTCACTCCTTGGCGGTCCAGGTATTCCAGCAGGGGGATAGCGTATTTCCGGCTGATCCCCGCCAGCTCCTTGAACACCGGCACCGTGATGCGTGCCCCGCGCGTCTTCTGAAAATGGCGCAGCCGCGCGCGCAGCTCCCCCAGCGCGTCGCGGTGGAACACCAGTTCCGCCGTCACCCGTACCAGCCGCTGCTCGCGCAGCAGGATTTGCAGCAGCTTTTCCGCGCGCCGCGCATCCACCGCCAGCTTGCCCAGCACCTCTTTCACCGACGGCGCCGCCAGCCCCGCGGCTGCAAAGGCCGCCTCGATCTGCTCCTTGGCCCGCGCTTCCTCCGGCTGCAGCGCAATCTCCGTCCCCGCGCGCTTCACGAGCTCGCCCGCCAGCTCGATCTTGCGCCGCTGCGCCAGCTCCTCCAGCGCCGCGCGAAACGTCTCCGCGCGCACCCGCCGCCCGGCCTTGGCCCGCAGATCTTCCCGCGCCATCCCCGGCAGCAGCGGATTCTCCTTGTGGAATTTCTCCACCCGCGCCAGGAGATCCGCGCACAGCTGCTCGAACACTTTTCCCGGCACCACCACCGCCGGCTGCTCGCTCACCCGCCGCAGCTCTCCCGCGGCCGCCAGCTTGGCCGCCTCGGCCTGCACTTCGCGGTCCTGCCAGCCCGTCCGCGCCACCGCTTCCGCGAGCGGCAGCCCCGCCGGCACGCGCTCCGCCATGGCCGCGAGAATCTCCGCCGCGTTGCCCCGCTCCAGCATCTCCAGAAATTTTTCCCGCGGGCTTTCTTTGCGCTGCGGCCGCGCCGCCAGCGGATCGAGCACCGCGCCGCCGCCGATGGTCACCACCGGAGAGAACTGCCGCAGGATGAAGCGGTCGCCGCGCAGCGCCAGCAGCTCGTCCTGCAGACGCAGTTGCGCAAACGCCGCTTCGCCTGGCTTCAACTCCGTGCGCCCGTAGAGATGCACCTCGGCAATCGTCTCCGCCGTGCCCTGATGAAAATGCACCCGCGCGCGGTTTTTCAGCTTTGGCGCCGAGGCCAGCAGCTCGATCCGCGCATCCAGCCGCTGCGTCGCCCGGAACAGCCCCGGCGCCGCCAGCACCATCCCGCGCCGCACTGCCGCATGCTCGATTCCCGCCAGATTCACCGCGGTGCGCTGCCCGGCCAAGGCGCGCTCCGCGGTCCGGCCCCCGGACTGCACCCCGCGCACGCGCAGCCGCTCCCCGCCGGGAAACAGCTCCACCTCCTCGCCCGCCGCCACGCTGCCCGAGATCAGCGTTCCCGTCACCACCGTGCCGAAGCCTTTGACCGCAAAGGCGCGGTCGATGGGCAGACGGAAATGCCGCGCGGCGTCCTTCCCCGGCACGCGCTGCGCTTCCTCCACCAGCGCCCGCTTCAGCTCCGCCAGCCCCGCGCCGGTCTTCGCGCTCACCGCCACGACCGGCGCGTTTTCCAGAAACGACCCGCGCAGAAATTCCGCCACTTCCAGCCGCACCAGGTCCAGAAATTCCGGCTCCACCAGGTCGCTCTTGGTCAGCGCCACCACTCCGCGCTGCACGCCCAGCAGCCGGCAGATGTCGAAATGCTCGCGCGTCTGGGGCTTGATGGATTCGTCCGCCGCGATCACCAGCAGCACCAGGTCCACCCCCGCCGCGCCCGCCAGCATGTTGCGCACGAAGCGCTCGTGCCCCGGCACGTCCACCAGGCCGAAGCGCACCCCGCCTTCTTCCAGAAAGGCGAAGCCCAGGTCGATCGTGATGCCGCGGCGCTTCTCTTCCTCCAGGCGGTCGGGATTCGTCCCCGTCAGCGCTTCCACCAGCGACGATTTGCCGTGGTCGATGTGCCCAGCCGTGCCTACGATGACGCTTTTTCCGGATGCCGTTGTGCCCGGCGGATTCATGAATTACAGGATGCAGCGAGTTGCCGGGCAGGGTCAATCAGAGATCAATCGCTTCGCGGTTGTGCGTGGATCGACCGCTTCGCGGTCGTGCATGAAAAGGAAGGGCGAGAAGGAAGGAACGGAGGAGAACCAGGCAAAGTGCTTCAGGCGGCGTCGATCTCCTGCAGGATGGCCTGCACCGCGGCGCGCGGATCCGCGGCCGCAATAATCGGCCGCCCCACCACGATGTAGTCGGCGCCGGCCCGGATCGCTTCGGCGGGCGTTGCCGTGCGCGCCTGGTCGTCGCGCTTCCGCCCAGCCCCCGGCTCTTTCGGCCGCACTCCCGGCGTGACGATCAGAAAATCGCTCCCGCAGGCTTTGCGAATGGCGCGCACTTCCCTGGGCGACGCTACCACGCCGTCCACCCCGGCCTTGCGAGCCAGCCGCGCCAGTTTCAACACGCGGTCCGGCGGCGGCCCGGCAATCCCCGCCTCGCGCATCGCTTTGTGGTCCATGCTCGTCAGAATGGTTACCGCCAGCAGCCGCGGCCGGTCCGCATCCAGCGGCTGCGTCGCGCGGATGGCCTGCGCCGCCGCCGCCATCATCGCTCGCCCGCCCAGCGCGTGCACGTTTACCAATTGCAGCCCGGGCAGCCCCGTGGCCGCCAGTACCGCTCCCGCCACCGTATTCGGAATATCGTGGAATTTCAGGTCCAGGAAGATGCCCGTCCCCAGCGCCGCCACCTTGTTCAGCACGCTGGGTCCCTCTGCCGTGAACAGCTGGCTGCCGATTTTGAACATTCCGACGACATCGGCAACTTTTTCGGCCAAACGCAGGGCGGGAACGACGGAATCGAAGTCGAGGGCGACGATCAGACGGCTGCGCGGCTGGGTCTCGAGGTTCACCGTTGCGGCAGTGCCATTAGCTCCAGACGTACCTGGCTTACTCCGGGATGAATCAACCCAATCTTGCGGGCTACCGCATAGGATACATCAATTTCCCGCCCTTCCTGATAGGGACCTCGATCATTGATGCGCACCAGCTCGAAACTCCCGGTGCGCACATTGACCACCCGCAACACCGCCCCGAAGGGTAGCGTGGGGTGGGCGGCGGTCAGGGCCTCACAGTCAAACTTTTCGCCATTGGCCGTCTTCCGGCCATCAAACTCCTGGCCGTACCAGCTGGCGTTCCCAACCCAAACCCTGATCGGCTTGACGGGTTCGCTCTGTCGGGCGACGAGAGGGGCCTCCATGGCCACTGGGATCAAGAACATCAGCGGTACCCAACGGAATGCGGCCCATATAAAGAAAAGTGGATGTCTCATAGTGTGTTGTTTGGGGGATTTGATTCCAAAAAACAATAGCACCCAAAAACCATTATGTCAACCATTTTCTGCCCTAAATTTTCCTCGTATCTCATTACAACTACACACTTTAGCTTCGAAAAGTGCCCTCTCCAGATCCCCCCTTATCCTCTCACTGGCCTTCGGGTCAGCAAAACTGGCCGTTCCGACCTGTACTGCCGTAGCCCCCACAACCATGTAATCCAGCACATCTTCGGCGGTTTCGATGCCTCCAAGCCCCAGGATGGGGAGAGTGCAGGCCTTGCTGACCTCCCAAACCAGCCTCAGGGTGATGGGCTTGATCGCCGGACCGGATAGCCCCCCGGTCGGGTTCCCCAGTCGGGACCTTCCCGTCCGGTAGTCCACGGCCATGGCCGGGTAGGTGTTGGCCACTGTCAGAGCGTCCGCCCCGGCCTCCTGGGCCGCCCGGGCGATGGCCCCGATGTCCGTCACCAGGGGGGAAAGCTTGACCCACAGAGGGCGCTTGACAGCCGCCTTCCGCGCCGCCCCCACAACTTCCGCCACCAGCCCCGGGTCGCTCCCGAACTGCATACCCCCCTTCTTGACGTTGGGGCAGGAGATGTTCAGCTCATAGCCGGCCAGGCCCTCGGCATCCTCCAGGACGCGGATCACGTCCACGTATTCGTCCATTGTGTAGCCGAAGACGTTGGCGATCACCGCGGTGTCGAACTGGCGCAGCGCCGGCAATTTCTCCGCGACGAACGCGCGCACCCCCACGTTCTGCAGCCCGACCGCGTTCAGCATCCCCGACGCGGTTTCACACAGCCGGGGCGCCGGGGCCCCCGCGATGGGCTCCCGGGAAATGCCTTTGACGACCAAGCCGCCGAGACGATGGAGATCCACCAGGTGGGAAAATTCGAGGCCGTAACCGAAGGTGCCGCTCGCTGCGAGAATAGGATTCCGCAGGCGCAACGCGCCGACTTGTACGCTCAGGTCGACTGCTGCCGTGACGCTCACTTCGCCGGAAGTGTAGCACGAAGCCGAAACGCCGCACGCGGTTTCTTGCGCAAAATCTTGCAGCGGGCCTCAGTGTGGCGCGGGCTTCTCTGTTGCTGCGGATTGCAACGCGTCTGCGAGCATGTGGCCGTCGCGCGGCGCCAGCGTAATTCCGCACAGGGCCGCCAGCGTCGGCGCGATGTCCGCCGGCGTCGCTCCCTTCCAGTATTCGCCCGGACGGATCCCGAAGCCCATCAGGAGAATTGGCACGCGCTGGTCGTAGAGATACGGCGTGCCGTGCACCGTTCCGTAGCGCCGCGCCGCTCCCGCCGCTGTGTAGTCCATTGCCCAGTACGGCTTCGGCACCAGAAAGAGGTCTCCGCTGCGCCCCGCGAAATAACTTGCCGCCAGCGCGTTGCGCACCGGACTCGCGCTCGCCGGACGGTCCTGCAGCTCCTCCGCGCGGTACACGCGCGCCACGCCCGGTATCTGCTCCAGCGCTTGCAGCACCGCCTGCAGCGCCGCCGGGTCGCTCTTCAGCCGCTCATACACGCCCGGCGCGAAATAGATTTCGCTGCCCGCGCTGGCCAGCACCGGCTTCGGGTAGTGGAACGGCTCCAGCGCTTTCTCGATGTGCGGCGCAACCTCCGCCACTTTCAGCCAGCCCGCGTCCGCTCCCGTCCACGCCATGTCCTCGGGAATGGGCACCACGCCATGGTCCGCGCTCAAGGCCACCACGTAGTTGCCGCGCCCCACCTTCTTGTCCAGGTGCGTGAACAGCGCCCCCAGCGTGCCGTCCAGCCGCGCCAGCACGTCCTGCACCTCGTGGCTGCGCGGCCCGAACGCATGCCCCGCGTAGTCCAGCGCCGAGAAGCTCACCCCCAGAAAATCCGTGCCCCCGCGCTGCCCCAGTCCCAGCGCATCCACCGCCTGCTCCGCCAGCCGCCCCAGATAGGCATCCGAAAACGGGCTGGTCTGCCATTGCTGATAGAACGCCCGGTCCGGTTCCGCCCCGCCATCCTTCCCGCGTAGCGCGTGCGGCAAGGCCGCGCCCCAACCTTGCGGCGGCACCGCCCCGGTGGCTTTCTCGTCGTAGAGATACGCCGCCGCGGGCAGCAGCGCCGCCCAGGTCTTCCCGTAATCTTCTTTCACCGGATGCGCCTCCGCGTATTTCTCCACGAACGGCGCCGCGCCATACACGTTGGAAGTGGTCCAGGCCCCGGCGCCGCCGTCAAACCAGGTCACCGCGTCCCCGCGGTGCCCGGCGAGGTCGATGGCCGCCCGCGCCTTCAGTGAAAACGTCACCACCCGCGTCGCCCCGCCGCTCTGGAAGCGCAGCTCCTCCGCAAACGACGGCACGGCCAGCCGCCACCCGCTGTCCCCGCCCTTCACGGCGATCCCCGCATAGCCGGTATTCTTCGCCCGGGGATCCGCCGTGCACGTCACCTCCTGCGCCCCGTCGCGGTCCCACCATTCGTTGGCCACCATCCCGTGCATCGCCGGAAACGCCCCGGTGGAGATCGTTGCGTGCCCCACGCAGGTCTCCGTGGCCGCGTAGGGGTAGGCCGCGGCGCGGAACCACGCGCCCTCCTTCACCAGCCGCTTCAGCCCCCCCGTCCACTGTCCCTGGAACTTTTCCACGTAGTCCCCGCGCATCTGGTCCACCACCAGCAGCACCACAAGCTTCGGCCGCGCGGCGGCCTGGCGCACCACTGCGGCTCGGGGGCGCGCGCTGGGAGCCGCCGCAGCTGCTTGCGGCTTGGTCTGCGCCCCCGCGCCTCCTGCTGTCAGCGCCAGCAGCGCCGCCAGCCCGCACGCGATCTGCCTCAAATTTCCGTTTTGCCGCACCATGCGCACCTCTATTTCTGTGACCGCAAAGCGGTCAACGCTTTGCACTTCGCCGCGCAGTCTACCACGCCAATATGAATGTTCGGTTTCAGCAGGATAGCCAGGAATGCCGGTCCCCCACCCCCCTCCCGCCACTTATGCTAAAATCCCGCCAGCATGCCGCTCATCGAAAAAGCCCAGTTGATGTCCGCTCCGGAAATCGACCGGACGCTCCATCGCCTGGCCCATGAGATCGTCGAGAAAAGCGGCGGCACCAAGCACCTCGCGCTCATCGGCATCCGCCGCCGCGGCGTGCCCCTGGCCCAGCGCATCGCCCACGCCATGCGCGGCATTGACGGCGTCGAAGTCCCCGTCGGCACCCTGGACATCACCCTGTACCGCGACGATCTTTCCAAGGTCGCCCCGCAGGCCGTCCTGCACTCCTCGGACATCCCCTTTTCCGTCGACGACAAGGACGTCGTCCTCGTGGACGATGTGCTCTACACCGGCCGCACCGTGCGCGCCGCCATGAACGGCCTCTTCGATCTCGGCCGCCCGCGCCGCATCCGCCTCTGCGTGCTCATCGACCGCGGCCACCGCGAGATGCCCATCGAAGCCAGCTTCGTCGGCCGCGTCGTGCAGACCAGCGACACCGAGATTATCGAAGTCCGCCTGCGGGAGATCGACAAGGAAGACCGCGTGGTTCTCGTGGACCGTACGGGGTAGGACATTGCCACGAAGATCGCCCGAGTGAGGAGGATGTGACGCACCGCTTCCGTGATCTGCTGGCCCTCGAACCGCTCACCGCGGCGGAACTCTCCTTTCTATTGGAACAAAGCAGGCCCTTCCAGGAAATTCAGCGCCACCCCCTGAAAAAACTGGCTACCCTGCGCGGCAAAACCGTGGCCCTGGCCTTCTTCGAAAATTCCACGCGCACCCGCATCAGTTTCGGCACCGCCGCCTCGCGTCTCGGCGCGGACACCATGAACCTCCAGGCCGAAGCCTCCAGCGTGAAAAAGGGCGAGTCGCTGCTGGACACCGTGCACACCCTTGACGCCATGAAGCCCGATTGCCTGGTCATGCGCCACGCCGCCTCCGGCGCTCCGGAGTTCGTCGCCCGCCACCTCGACATCCCGGTCATCAACGCCGGCGACGGCACCCACGAGCATCCCTCCCAGGGCCTGCTCGACGCCCTCACCATCCGCGACCGCAAGGGCGGCATCGAAAATCTTAACGTCACCATCCTCGGCGACATCCAGCACAGCCGCGTCGCCCGCTCCAACATCCACCTGCTCGGAAAATTCGGCTGCCGCTTCACCCTCTGCGGCCCCGCCATGTGGGTCCCCAAGGAACTGGAAAAGATCGGCCCGCCCGGCGCGGTCATCCGCTGCACCGCGCGCATGGACGAGGCCCTCGAGGGCGCCGACGTCATCCTGGTTCTCCGCGTGCAGTCCGAGCGCCTGCACGAGCCGGCTCTGCCCCTCGACGACTACGTCCTCCTCTATCAGCTCAACGCCGAACGCCTGCGCCGCGCCAAAAAAGACGCCATCGTCCTGCACCCCGGCCCCATGAACCGCGGCATCGAAATCTCGCCGGAAGTCGCCGACGGGCCGCAGTCCTGCGTCCTCGAGCAGGTCACCAATGGCCTCGCTGTGCGCATGGCCATCCTCTATCTCCTCATCGGCACCGCGGGAGAAGAGGCGCCGCAGACCACGGAATCTTCCGGGGAAAAAGCTCCCGCAAAGGCCAGGGAATCCACGCATGCTTCTGATTAAGAACGGCCGCGTCCTCGACCCGGCCAGCAAGACCGACGCGCCTCTCGACATTCTTCTCGATGGCGAGCGCATCGCCCAGCTCGCCCCCGCCGGCAAGGTTGCCGCGCCGCAGGGCTGCGAAGTTCTCGACGCCGCCGGCCTCGTCGCCGCCCCCGGCTTCCTCGACATTCACGTGCATCTCCGCGAGCCCGGCCAGGAATCCTCGGAAACCATCGAGACCGGCACGCGCTCCGCCGCCCGCGGCGGCTTCACCGCCGTCTGCTGCATGCCCAACACCCGGCCCGTCAACGACAACGCTTCCGTCACCCGCTTCATCCTGGACCGCGCCAAAGCCGCCGCCAGTGTCCGCGTCTGGCCCATCGGCGCCGCCTCCCTCGGCAGCAAGGGCGAAGCCATCGCCGAAATCGCGGCCATGAAAGAAGCCGGCATCGTCGCCGTCAGCGACGACGGCAAGCCCATCGCCACCGGCATGCTCACCCGCCAGGTCCTGGACTACTGCCGCTCGCTCGATCTTCCCGTCATCGAGCACGCCGAAGACGTTTCCCTCGCCGCCGGCGCCGTCATGCGCGAGGGCGTCACCTCCACGCGTCTCGGCCTGCGCGGCATGCCCGCCGCCGCCGAATCCGTCTGCGTCGCTCGCGACGTCCAGCTCGCCGAGCTCACCGGCGCGCGCCTGCACATCGCCCATCTCTCCGCCAAAGCCTCTCTCGAACAGGTCCGCTGGGCCAAGCAGCGCGGCCTGCAAGTCACCTGCGAGGTCACCCCGCACCACTTCACGCTCATTGACGAAGATGTGCGTTACGACTCGCGCTTCAAGATGAACCCGCCGCTGGCCGCCCGCGAAGACCGCGAAGCCTTGCTGGCCGGCCTCGCCGACGGTACCGTGGATGCCATCGCCACCGACCACGCCCCCCACGAGCCCGCTCTCAAGGACGTGGAGTTCGACAAAGCCCCCTTCGGCATCCTCGGCTTCGAAACCGCCCTCGCTCTGGCCCTCGAGCAGCTCGTGCACTCCGGGCGCATCTCTCTGATGCGTATGGTCGAGCTCTTCACCACCGGCCCGGCCCGCGTCCTCGGCATCCAGCGCAAGCTGGCTCCCGGCGAGCCCGCCGACCTCACGATTTTTTCCACCGGCCATCCCTGGACCTACAACGTCAACGACTCCCCCAGCAAATCCCGCAACTCCCCCTTCGACGGGCGTGCCTTCCAGGGCGCGCCCATGGCCACCATCGTCGCCGGCCGCGTGGTTTATAAAAGATAGGAAAGCCACAGAGACACGGAGGGGAGAAGAGAGAAAGATTTTCGATCTTTCTCTTTTCTCAGTGTCTCCGTGCCTCTGTGGCTAATCTTCTGTATGCGTGATCGCGAAGCGGTCAACTTTCTTAGTGCGCGGCGGGTTCGGCGGCGGGATGGATCCCGTGCTGCGGCACTTCGTGCAACCCGCGCGCGGGCGGCTCGATCTTCAGCCGGTAGAAATGGTCCAGCGGCAGGCGCCCCTTGCCCACCGCGTAGCTCTTCTCGATCGCTTTGGTGACGTAGGCCTTCGCCAGCATCGCCGCTTCCGAGAGCGGCCGCCCCGCCGCCAGTTGCGCGGCCAGCGCCGAAGCGAACGTGCAGCCCGTCCCGTGCGTGTTCTCGATCCTCACCCGGTCGCTGCCCAGCGTCACCACCTCGTTGCCGTCGAACAGCACGTCCACCGGACGCTCCATGTGCCCGCCCTTGATGATCACCGCGCGCGCTCCCATCTCCACGATCTTGCGCGCCGCCGCTTCCATGTCCGCAAGCTCCTTGATCGCCAGCCCCGTCAGGATCTCCGCCTCCGCCACGTTCGGCGTCACCACGCTGGCCCGCTTCATCAGCTCCGTCGCGATGTACTTGACCCCGCCCGCGTCCAGCAGTTCCGTCCCCGTCGAGGACTTCATCAGCGGGTCCAGCACCACGTGCGCGAAATTGTGCGCATCCAGAAACTCCCCCACCACCACGGCGTTCCCGCGGTTGCCCAGCATTCCGATCTTCACCGCGGCGATCTCCACGTCCTTGGCGAGCACCTCCAGCTGCGCGCGCAGCGTCGCCGCCGGCGTGTTGTGCACGTCCTCCACGGTCTGCGTGTTCTGCACCGTCAGCGCGGTGATCGCCGCCACCCCGTAACACCCGTGCGCCGCGAACGTCTTCAGGTCCGCCGCTGTCCCCGCCCCGCAGCTCGGATCAAACCCGGCGATGCTCAGCAGTATCGGTGGCGCGGCATTCGTTGGGTTGCTCATCGTCTTGTCGGTCGTCCCTCGTGCAGCAAGAGTGTTCCTGTTCTCTTCTTCCCGCCCTCGCCCCGCCAAGCGAAAAGTGCCGGACACGCTCCGCGCGCGGAACGCACCGGCACTCGCGAATGTACGCGCACTCTTTTCTTCAACGCAACAAAAAAGTGAAGAAGAATTCAGCTCCTGCGTTCTCCCAAATCATCCTCGGACTCCTCTGCGCAGCTCCGGCTGGTCCTCCGCGAAATTCCGAGGCGTCCTGCCGGCGGCTTTTCCCCGCACAGGCCTGCCGGCGGCTGCACAAAAACAAAAACGCCGCCCGGAAGGCGGCGTCTTTCCAGATCCCGATACGCGCTCAGCCGCTCACGGGAACAGCCCGCGCACCAGCGTGGCCTCCGCCACGCGTCCCACCGCCAGGATCATGGCTCCGGCGCGCGGCGGCACGTGATGCTTGCGCATCGTCTCCACCATTTCCGTGAATGCCCGCGTCATGGTCTTCTGCAGCCGCGCGTCCACTTCCTCCGCGTCCCAGATCAGCCCCTGCTGGTTCTGCACCCACTCGAAGTAGCTCACCGCCACCCCGCCGGCGTTGGCCAGGATATCCGGCAGGACGGTGATCCCGCGCCGCACCAGCACTTCGTCGGCGTGCGGCGTGGTCGGCCCGTTGGCCGCTTCGGCCACGATGCGCGCTTTCACCTGGTCGGCGTTGTGCAGCGTCAGCACCCCTTCCAGCGCCGCCGGCACCAGGATGTCGCACTTCAGCGTCAGCAGATCGTCATTGGAGATGCGCGAAGCTCCGGGCATGCCCACCACCGTTCCCGAGCGTTCCTTGTAGCGGATGGCCTTCAGGGGGTCGATCCCGCGCGGATTGGCCACCCCGCCGCGCGTGTCGCTGATGGCCACGATGCGCGCCTTCTTCTCCGCGAACAGCCGCGCCGCCGCCGATCCCACGTTCCCGAAGCCCTGAATCGCTACGCTGGCCCCGCGCAGCGGGATCTTCTTCAGCTTGCAGGCCTCTTCCACCACGCACAGCAGCCCGCGCGCCGTTGCATCGGTGCGCCCCGCCGAGCCTCCCACCGATAGCGGCTTGCCGGTCACCACGCCCGGCGCCGCATGCCCCACGGTCATGGCATAGGTATCCATGATCCACGCCATGGTCTGCGCGTCCGTGTACATGTCCGGCGCAGGAATATCCTGATCCGGCCCGATGATTGGAAAAATCTCGCTGGCGTAGCGCCGCGTCATGCGCTCCAGTTCGCTCTTGGACATGCGCTTGGGGTCGCAGATCACTCCGCCCTTGGCGCCCCCGAACGGCACGTTCACCGCCGCCGTCTTCCACGTCATCCACGCCGCCAGCGCCTTCACTTCGTCCAGCGTCACGTTGGGGTGGTAGCGGATGCCGCCCTTGCCCGGCCCCCGCGCCACATTGTGCTGCACCCGGTAGCCCGTCAGCACTTTCACCTGCCCGTTGTCCATCTTCGTCGGCACGGACACTTCCAGCACGCGCTTCGGCGTGCGCAGGATCTGGCGCAGGCTGGGATCCAGCTTCAGAAACTCCGCGGCCATGTCGAACTGAATCTGCGCGATGCGGAATGGATTCAACTCTTCGCGCGGGGCGATGCGTGGCACGATCGGTGCGATCCCCGCGGGGCGCAACGGGGCTGTGGACTTGGGAACCGTGGCCATCAGTGTCGTTCCTTTCCTTTATCCGGCGTTCGTCCGCCGTCTAACCATTCGCCGCGTAGCGCTGGGAACTGGCATACTCCTGCCGGCACTTTTCCGAGCAGAAATACAGCGTGTTCCCCCCTGCGCGCAGCGGGAATGCGATCTCTTCCGAAACGTGGGTCCCGCAGAGCGGATCGCGCTGCAACCGCCTTGCGACCTCGCCCCGTCCGCGATTGGCCCCGGCGCGTGGTGTGGCTCCCCGCAGCAGCCAGGCCACGGCGCGGCGCAACAGCGCCACGCTCCAGGACACTACCAGCAACCAGAACAAGAACCGCATCACACGCGCAAGGAAGTTCATGGGAATGTCGTTCGCCCCCGCGGCCGGTTCATTACTCTCTGTAACCGCGAAGCGGTCAATTGCAAGTGTGACCGCAAAGCGGTCAACCTGCGGCTAGTTGCCCCGCCGGCAGCGGTGAGCGAAGTGTATGCAACGGGAAAAAGGAGTGTCAAACGAAAACGTGCAAATTCAATAGGTTGCGCGACGGAAAGGGTACGCTAGAGGGACCTTTTTAGGCCTCTTTTCAGATCCTAACAATCACATTATAAATGGGTTATGCAAGAAATACGCTGGCCCGTACGTCGCCTCCGCCTAAGGGCTCTAAATCACCGCCGGAATCCGTTCAATCCCCATATACGGGCGTAAGACCTCCGGAATCACGATGGACCCGTCGGCCTGCTGGTAGTTTTCCACCACCGCGATCCACGTGCGTCCCACGGCCAGCCCCGAGCCGTTCAGCGTGTGCACGAACTCGCTTTTTCCGCCGCCCTTGGGCTTGTAGCGGATGCCCGCGCGCCGCGCCTGGAACGCCTCGCAGTTCGAGCACGACGAAATCTCGCGGAATTCCCTGCTCGACGGCAACCACACTTCGATGTCGTAGGTCTTGGCCGAGGCAAACCCCATGTCCCCGGAGCACAGCAGCACGGTGCGGTAGTGCAGCCCCAGCTTCTGCAGAATCGTCTCCGCGTTGCGCACCAGCGCTTCGTGTTCCTCGTAGCTTTTCTCCGGCTGCGTGAACTTGAACAGCTCCACCTTCTGGAACTGGTGCTGCCGCAGGATCCCGCGGGTGTCCTTGCCCGCCGCGCCGGCTTCCGAGCGGAAGCAGGACGTCCAGGCGGTCACGCGGATGGGCAGTTGCTCCTCGGGCAGGGTCTCGTCGCGGTATAGGTTGTGCAGCTCCACTTCCGAAGTCGGCGTCAGCCAGTAATCGGTATCCTGCAGCTTGAAGAGTTCCGCGGCAAACTTCGGCAGTTGCCCCGCGGCCATCAGCGACGCCGTATTCACCACAAACGGCGGCAGGATCTCCGTGTAGCCGTGCTCCCGCGTATGCACGTCCAGGAAGAAATTAGCCAGCGCCCGCTCCAGCCGCGCTCCCCAGCCCTTGTATACCGCAAAGCGCGCCCCGGTCATCTTCGTCGCCGCCGGCAGGTCCAGAATCCCCGCGCGCTCGCCCACTTCCCAGTGCGGCCGCGGCGAGAAATCGAACTTCGGCGCGCTGCCCCAGCGCCGCACTTCCTGGTTGTCCGCCGCGCTCGTTCCCGCCGGCACCGAGCTGTGCGGCACGTTGGGTATCGTCAGCAGCAGCTCGCGTTGCGTGGCGTCCAGATTGGTGATCCGCTCGTCCGCCTGCTTGATGCGCTCGGAGACCACCTTCATCTCCGCGATCCGCGCGTCCGCGTTCTGCTTGTCCTTCTTCAACCGCGCAATCTCTTCGCTGGCCTTGTTGCGCTGCGCCTTCAGCTGCTCCGTCGCGGTGATCAGCTCGCGCCGCTCGCGGTCCAGTCCCCGGAACCCTTCGAGGTCCAGCGTGATCCCGCGGCGCTTCGCCATCTCCGCGTACAGGTCCAGATGTTCCCGGAAATAACTCAGATCATGCATGGTCCTAGGAGAATACCGCAAAGCGCTTGGCCGTTGTAGCGCCGGGCGAAACCTGCTTCGACCGCGGGGGGAGCTGGGCGCGGAAAATGTCCACAGGGACCAAGGTACTACTCAAAAGTACTCCCGCGAATGAACCACCGGGACTATAGCCCGCGCAAGGGCCCTCAAGCAGAATCATCTCGTGATCGGAAGCTGAGCGAGCCCGCAAGGGCGCGCCGGCGCCGGTCATGAATCAGGATACCCTCCATCACCCCACGCCCCGAGCGGCCGGCACCCCCACCGGCCGCTCTTTTCTTGGCCCCACACCCTGGCCACCTTCGCGCACTACCTCCGTTCGATGGTCCAGCCTTCTTGGTCCGAGATGAGGAATCAGGCAGGCAGGCGCCGGGACCGCAAAAGCCCCGGGAAATGAAAAAGGGGGCCGGTGCGGGCCCCCTTTTTAGCTCTTGGTCCCCAGAACCGCGATCCAGTCGAGGTCGGATGCGGCCACCCCGGGAAGCCAATCTTATGTTAGTTGTCGCTAAAGAAGTGCAAGCCGCATGCCACTATCACGGGGAACACTGGGAAAACGCAACTCACTGAATATGCACGGCATAAGGATTTCTCAGGCGCTATTTTCTGGCCCTAGGCACTTCCAATATACAAATTCTCACAGACTTCTCTCATCTGGCTCCATTCTTTGGGAGAAACAGCTCCGCAAGGCGGAAGGAAAACCTTGACTGTCCTCCTCGGCGGAACACCGAGCAGCCAGAACTGTCGGAAAAGCTGCGTCCGGAGGAGCACCCATGGGCCCTGCTTACCTCTAGTAATTGAGCGAAAAAATCACATCAATTGTCGTTTCCACTTCCACCGGCTGGCCTTCGAGGAGCGTTGGCGAATAGCGCCACTGCCGCACTGCCCGCATCGCCTCCTGGGCTAGAGAACAGTAGCCCGTTGCCACACGTAACATGTGGATGGACCCGTCCTTGCCGATGATGGCGAAGAGCTTCACCGTGCCCTGCAGGCGTTCCCGCCGCGCTTTCTCGGGGTACAGCGGCTGGATGCGCTGCAGGATCTTCGCCGCTGTTGCATTTCCGCCCATGCGAATCCGCTTTTCCTCAGTTTCGCTCGAAACCTTCTTTCGTGTGTCAGAAAACGATTCCGGGGGATGCAGGTTCCCGGCAAAGCGGAACCCGCCTTCCACGTAAACGATGGCCCACATGCGATAAAACCGTTCCCCCTTGAAAAATCGCAGCTCATACAGCGGCACCGCCTTCTGGCGCATCACCATCACCGGATAGATGAGCTCTCCTGCGTCGTCGTCGCAGGAAGCTTCGTGCTTCCGTGCCACCACGGACGTGGCTTTCTTCTCCCCCATCTTGCGAAACATCCCGCTGAGATCCCCCTCCAGCCGCAGCCGGCCTTGCTGATACTCCTGGAACATCGGCCCGCCGTCCTCGCCAAACGTCTCTCGATACCATTCTTCCGGTACCGGCTGCGCCAGGCTGCTCACCAGCGCGCCGTACTGCGCGGCGTCTCCGTCCTTGGCGGCGCGGAAAATATCCTTCACCAGTTTTTCCAGTCCCCCCGCGTTGTCCGGATAGCTGGGCAACGCTGCGGTGGCTGCCGGAGCGCTCGCCGCGGCCGCTTGCGCGCGCAATTCCACGCACGACGCCGCGAGCAGCACGCCCAGCAGCAGAAACACACTTCTCTTAGTGAGGAAACTGTTTAACACCCCGCTATGTTATGCAGAAAGACACTGCAGGCAAGCAAAAAGTGCGGCTCAGGCCCCGATGGCCGCGCGCAGCGCCGCGGCCACCCGCTCGCTGTAGCGCTTCACGTCCGCTTCGTGTTCCGCTTCGACCATCACCCGGGCCAGCGGTTCCGTGCCCGAGTAGCGCAGCACGATGCGCCCGTTTTCTCCCAGGGCTTTCTGCGCTTCGTCCAGCGCCCGCGCCACTTCCGGCAGCGACTCCAGCGGCGGCTTCGTGCGCACCTTCACGTTCACGATCTTCTGCGGATACTCCTTCAGCCCCGCCACCAGCGCCTCCAGCGGGCCGTGCAGCGCCACCAGCGAAGCCATCTTCACCGCCGTCAGCAGGCCGTCGCCCGCCGGCGAATCCTCCAGAAAGATCACGTGCCCGGACTGCTCCCCGCCCAGCACGCTCCCGCTGCGCAGCATCTCTTCCAGCACGTAGCGGTCGCCCACGTCCGTGCGCGCCAGCGCGATGCCCTCCGCCGCCAGCACGCGCTCCAGGCCCAGGTTGGTCATCGAGGTGCCCACGACGCGCGGGCCCTTCAGCCGCCCCTGCGCCTTCAGGTAGCGCGCCGCCGCCAGCAGCACGCCGTCGCCGTTCACCACCTGCCCCCCCGCGGTGACAAACAGCGCGCGGTCCGCATCCCCGTCAAAAGCCATGCCCAGCGCCGCGCGCTCCGCCACCACGCGCTGCTGCAAGCCCTCCAGATGCAGCGACCCGCAGCCCGCGTTGATGTTGCGCCCGTCCGGCGCCACATTCATCGTCACCACCTCCGCGCCCAGCGCTCGGAACAGCTCCGGCCCCAGCCGGTAGGCCGCGCCGTGCGCGCCATCCAGTACCACCCGCAGCCCCGCCAGCTTGGCCCCCGGCAGCGCGCAGCCGCGGAGAAATTTCAGGTAGTCCGCATCCAGCGTTTCGTCGGCCGCCAGCTGCGGCGGATTCGCGGGCGCCGCCGCGCCGCGCAGGCGCAGAATCTCCCCCTCCAGCTCCTCCTCGAACGCATCCGGAAATTTCATGCCTGCGTGCGAGAACAGCTTTACGCCGTTGTCGTGGTAGGGATTGTGCGACGCGGAGATCACCACGCCGGCGCGGAAATCTTCCTGGCGCACCAGGCAGGCCACACCCGGCGTCGTGATCACTCCCGCGAACGCGGTCGTGGCTCCGGCTTCCGCCAGCCCCGCGGCCAGCACGGCCGCGATGTGCGGCCCGGATTCCCGCGTATCCATGCCCAGGAGGACGCGCGGCGTATCGTGGTCCTGGCGCAGGGAAGCGCCCAGCGCGCGGCCGGTGGCGTAGAGCGTGGCGTCGTCCAGCGGCGGTGTTCCGGGGATGCCGCGAATTCCGTCGGTACCGAAGAGTTGTTTGGCCATGAGTCCATCGCGGCGAAAGCCTGCACCGCACGACGCAAAATCACGCGCAAAACGCAGTCTAGCACAGCCCTCCGCGCGGAGTCCGCGCCCCCCGCTCCTGTTCCGCGCCTGGCAATGCCCTGCGCATGCGCCGGTGTTCCCGTTATCGAAACTGCACGCGCCTCCGCACTCTCCGTGTCCTGCGCTTTGTGCTATTTTGATTCGCAGAGGAGTGTTCTTGTCTGCGAGCAGTCCACGTCCGGATATTGTCCGTTTGGCGGGATCCACCTTCAGCCAGCGCGTCATGGCGGGGGCCATCATCCTGCTCTTCTGCTATTACGCCGCGGGCGTGGTCATCACCGTCCTGCTTTCCGTGCTCCTCGCCTACTTTCTCGATCCGGCCGTCGAGATGCTCGAACGCCTGCGCCTGCCGCGCACCCTGGGCGCGCTGCTCATGGTGCTGGTTCTCATCGCCGTCCTCTTCGGCGCCGGCTACGCCATCTGGCTGCGCGCCGCCGATTTCGCCGACAACTGGCCGCGCTACAGCGGCGTCCTCAGGCAGGCCGCCCGCGCCATTGACAGCCGCATCGAGCGCCTCGAAGGCGGTGTCTCGGAAATCTCCGAGGCCCCGGCTCCGCCGCGGGCGGCTCCCGCCGTGGCGCAGGGGCCCGGAATCGTGCACACGCTCTTGTTGCGCGGCGCCAATTCGCTCTACGCCCTCTTTCTCGAAGCCACCTTTGTGCCCTTTCTCGTCTTTTTCATGCTCGCCGCCAAGCGCGAGGTCTGGCACGGCACCCTCCAGCTCTTCCCGCTTTCCCGCCGCACCCAGGTAAAGGAAACCCTCGAGGATCTCCGCGAGGTGCTGCGCAGCTACCTCGCCGGCATGACCGTGGTGACCCTGGTGGTCGTCGCCGTCAGCTCGCTCTTCTTCTGGATGATGGGCCTGGACTACCCGCTCCTCGCCGGCATCGTCTCCGGCATCTTCAACATGGTGCCCTATCTCGGCGCCGTCCTCGCCTGGGTGCCTCCGATGGTCATCGGCCTGGCCAAGTGGCACTCGGTCGCACCCTTTTTGCTGATCGCCGGCGTGCTCACCACCTTCCACGTTCTGGCCATCAACCTTCTCGCGCCGGAGCTGGTTGGCCGCCGCGTGCGCCTCAACGCCGTGGCCATCACCGTTGCGCTCCTTTTCTGGGGCTGGGTGTGGGGCGCCATGGGTCTGGTGCTGGCCATTCCCATCACCGCCACGCTGCGCGTCATCTGCGACCACACCGAATCGTGGAAGCCCATCGGCCGCTGGCTCAGCGCCTGAACCTTTTGCCGGACCGCGCGGCGCCGCGCCTGCCCCCTTGACAGCCGGCCTCCGCCTTCCCGTCAAGTCCGCACTGCAGAGAGGTCCTATGAAGCGTCATGGATTGCTCATCCTGGTTTTGGCCGCAGCGGCGGCGCTGTTTTTCTCCCCGGTGGCGCAGGCCTGGGGTTGCAAAGGCCATCAGACCGTCGCCCTGCTGGCGGAGAAGCACCTGACCCCGGCGGCGAAGCAGATGTTCGTCGCGCTGCTGCAAAACAATCCAGTGGACCCCAAGCTCAAGCGCTTCTGCGGCGGCGAAGCGGCGGACGACTTTGCCGACGCCGCTACCTGGGCCGACGACGTGCGCACTCTCCACCCGGAAACCGCCCCTTGGCACTTCCTGGACATTCCCCGCGGCGCGCCCCGCGGCGCGCTGACTCCGTTCTGCGGCGCCGCGGGCTGCGTGACCCAGGCCATCGAACAGCAGCTCGCCATCCTCAAGGACAAGACGGCCGCTTCCGCGCAGCGCGCCGAGGCGCTGCGCTTTCTCATCCATTTTGTCGGCGACCTCCATCAGCCGCTGCACACCACGACCAATGGCGATCGCGGTGGAAACTGCGTCCCCATCCGCTATTTTCACAGGATCCCGCACCTGAACGGCTCATCCTATGAGCCCAATCTGCATCACCTCTGGGACACGGAAATTCTGGAGCGCCAAGCCGCCGGCGCGGATCCCGCGGAGATCGCCGATTCCCTGGAAGCCAGCTTTGCCAGCAAGATTCCGAATTGGCAGCAGGCCAGGATGCACCTCGAGGACTGGGCCTGGGAAGGTCACCAGCACGCCGAGGAAACCGCCTACGGCGCGCTGGCCAAGAAGATCGCCGTGGAGCCTAACGTCGCCGTCAACACCTGTGCCGACAACCACAATATCGGCGCGCGGATGCTCCACAAGCACATCGTCGCCGGGCCGACCTATCAGAACCAAGCCGCAGCCGTGGTGGAGGAGAGCCTGGCGCAGGCCGGCATCCGCCTGGCAATGATTCTCAACGAGGCGGCGAAGTAGGGCTGGCGTTCGCCGCCGTCCCCAGCGATTGCACATAGCTCACCAGCTGCCAGCGCTGCGCCTCCGGCAGCTTCGACCACACCGGCATTCCGCGGCGTACCACGCCGTTGGTCAGCACCCAGAACAGCGCGCCGGGCGCCGCCTTCTGCACCGCTTGGGCGCGCAAGCTCGGCGCTTTCGGACTTCCCGCCGCGTCTTCCCCGTGACATTCCGCGCAATGCCGCTCGAATAATTTCCTTCCCGCGGCGGGCGCTTCGGCGTCGCGCTCCAGCGGGTTTCTGCGGTTGCGCGCCTTTTCCGGCGCCTGCGCCAGTTCCGCATAGGAAGATTCTTTCTTCGCCTCTCCGCCGCTCTTTTCCTTTTCCTTCTGCGCCAGAGCGGGGCCCAGGAAAAGCAGCCAAATCCCCAGCGCGATTCCCGCGCTCTTCATCGCCGCCCTCCCAGCATCCGCCGCATCGCCGCACCGAACCCCGCAAACTCCCGCGAAACGCTCCAGCGCAGCAGAAACCGCTGGCCGTTCCCGTTCAATCCAAAACCCGGCGAAACGCGCAGCGTCATCCCGCTGGGCAGATTCCACGCCACCACCGGCGCCAGGTAGTGCGCCGTGTCCCCCAGGCCGAAGCTGTGGCGGTCGCCCAGCCCTCCGTACATCTCCACCCCCGCGACGAAATTCTCCCGGCACAGCGTGCACCGCTGCGCCGAGGCCTTCAGTGTCAGCGGCCGGCTGACCCCCAGGGCGTAGCCGAACTCCCACGGCGAGTTGTTGATGTTTTTTACCGCCAGCACGTTCTCGGAGAGGTTCCAGCCCTTCCAATTGCTGGAAAGGATCAGCTTGAGTTCGAATTCCCGCTCGCGTTCCTGCCGCAGCACGCTGTTGCTTTCCGCCTGGTCGGCCGCGCCGTCATGCCCCACGACCTCCTTCAGGATCTTGTCCGCGCCGTTCACGTTTTCGAACTCTACGTACAGCAGCGGATTGATCCAGTGTTCCCGCCGCAGCGGGCGGAAGCGGTTCTCCCAGCGGACCCCGGTGAAGATCGTGCTGTCCCGGAAGGTGCTCTGCCCGTCGAGATACAGCTCCGTGGTCCACCACCCGGTCACCCCGTATTCCAGTTCCCCCCAGTAGGAGACGAAATCGTTGCCCGCGCGCTGCTTGCCGAAAGTCGAATTGACCGCCACTTCCAGGTTCCCCGGCTCTTCCAGATAGTGATCGTAAGCGACGAAATAGGGGCGTTCCTGCGCGGAGAGCGCAGGTCCGAGCAGGAGCAGGAGGACGAGGGCAGGAAGTGCCCGGAAAAAAGCGGAGAAATAAGTAGGCATAGGCTCTCTTTGCAAATGGTTTGCAACTGGAAAGACTCTAGCGCACCCTCCTTTCTATTTGCAACTCATTTTCAAGTACCCCCCCTTGCCTTTCCCCTCCTCTCGGCCCCATCCTGTGTCTCTCTTCGCTGGCACGAAGAAGACGGGCCGCGCCGCTTTTTTCCTTGGCGCGCGACGCCATACGGATGGTGCGCCATGAACAACGATTCGCTTCTGCTCCAGCTCCTCGACGAAGCCTATGAAAAGCGCGCCTGGCATGGCCCCAACCTCAAGCAGTCTCTGCGCGGCGTCACCGTGCAGCAGGCCGCCTGGCGTCCCGCTCCCGCTCGCCACAACATCTGGGAAGAGGCCCTGCACGCCGCCTACTGGAAATACGCCCTGCGCCGCAGGATCGAGGGCGGCCAGCGCGGCTCGTTCGCGCTGGCAGGCAGCAACTTTTTCCCCCGCCCGGAGCGGGGCCGCTGCACCGAAGCCGCCTGGCGGGCCGATCGGGAATTGCTGGAAAAAGAACACCGCGCCCTGCGTGCCGTGGTGGTCCGCGCGCTGCGCACCGCCCGCGCCTCCCGCTTCACCCGCCAGATCCTCGGCATCGCCTTCCACGACATCTACCATGCCGGACAGATTCGTCTCCTGCGCCGCCTGCAACAGCGCCGGAAAAGGGCCGCCTGATCCGTCCGCCGCGCTTCGCGCCACGTTTGCCATCCGTTGACTTGCCCTGCGCCCGCGCCTAAGATGCCCCAGTCGGCGCGCGTTTTCCCTACCCTCGTTGCGCGCAGGCTCTTGCTGGTGTGGCCATGCTGGGCCCGATGGTTTCGCACTATCGCCTGCTCAATCCGCTCGGCAGCGGCGGGATGGGTGTAGTCTATCGCGCCGAGGACACCACCCTCGGCCGCACCGTCGCCCTCAAGTTCCTCCCCGAGAGTTCTGGCCTGGATGCCCGCAGCCAGGCGCGCTTACGCGAAGAAGCCCGCACGGCTTCCGCCCTCAATCACCCCAATATTTGCACCATCTTCGAGGTCGGCGAATCCGCCGGCGAGTTTTACATCGCCATGGAATACGTCGAGGGCCGCCCGCTCGCCGAATCCATCCGTCCCGGCGGGGTGCCCGTGGAGACCGCGCTGCGCTACGCCCGGCAACTGGCCTCCGCGCTGGAGCACGCCCACGCCCGCGGCGTCATTCACCGCGATCTCAAGCCCCGCAACATCGTCATCACCGCGCAGGGCGACGCCAAGATTCTGGACTTCGGCCTGGCCCGCCGCACCGATCCGGCCGAGTTCGACCGCAAGACCCTGGAGATCACCAGCACCGCGGACAACATCGGCGTCGCCGGCACCTTTCCCTACATGGCCCCGGAGCAACTCGGAGGCAAGGACGCCACGCCACGCACCGATATCTGGGCCCTCGGCGTAGTCCTCCACGAAATGGTCACCGGCGAGCGCCCCTTCCGCGGGGACAATCTCTTCCGCCTGTGCACCGCCATCGTGCGCGATCCCCCGCCCCCCCTCCCGGCGCACGTGCCCCCGGGCCTCGCCGCGGTCATTCATCGCTGCCTGGAAAAGGAGCCGGAGCGCCGCTACCAGCGTGCGGGAGAAGTGCGCGCGGCCCTCGAAGCCATCACTCCGGAGATTTCTCTGCCGGCTTCCCGCTTCCCGCGCCCGCGTTTTTCCCGCAGCCTGCTCGCCGCCGCAGGGTTCGCCGCGTTCCTCTTTTTCGCGCTGTTCTTCCTGCGCCCCGCGCTCTTCCGCCCGGCGGCGGCTCCCGCCATGCCCGCGCGCATGCAGCTCGCCATTCTTCCCCCGGAGAGCAGCGGCAGCGGCGCACCTGAAGCGGCCTTTGACAACGGCCTGGTGGACACGCTGACCTCGCGCCTCGGCGCTCTCACCGACCGGCATCCCCTCGCGGTGATTCCCGCCAGCGAAATGCGCGCCAAGAAGGTCACCTCCATCGAGGGCGCGGGCAGCGAATTCGGCGTCAACCTCGTCCTCGTGCTGCACATCCAGCATGCCGCGGAACAGGTGCGCGTCAACTACAGCCTCGTGGATACCCACTCGCGCCAGCAGCTCCGCGGCGCCTCCATCACCGCCTCCTCCTCCAATCCCTTTGCCTTGCAGGACCGCGTCGCCGAGAACGTCGTCGAAGCCCTGGCCCTGCAGATCGGCCCTCCCGAACTGGAGGCGCTGCAGGCCCACGGCACCGCGCAGCCCGCTGCCTACGACTTCTATCTGCAGGGCCGCGGCTACCTGCGCGACATCGGCAAGCGGGAAAGTCTGGAGAGCGCCATCGCCGTCTTCCAGCGCGCCCTCGAAAAGGATCCGGCCTTCGCCGCCGCCGATGCCGGCCTCGGCGAAGCCTACTGGCGGAAGTTCGAACTGACTCACGACACCCGCTGGGTCGGCGAAGCCACCGCCTCCTGCCGGCGCGCCGCCGCCCGCGATCCCACGCTGGCTGTGGCCCACGCCTGTCTCGGACTGGTATTCAACGGCACCGGAAAATACGAACAGGCCGCCGCCGAATATCAAACCGCGGCGCGCCTCGCCCCCACCCTCGATGATGCCCACTCCGGCTTGGCCCTGGCCTTCGAACGCCTGGAGCGCCCCGCGGACGCCGAGAAGGCCTTTCGCGAGGCCATCGCCCTCCAGCCCGCTTACTGGGCCGGCTACAACCGCCTCGGCCATTTCTTTATGCGCCAGGGCCGTCTCGAGGAGGCCGCGCAGATGTATGCCCAGGTTGTCTCCCTCGTCCCCGACAGCTTCATCGGTTACAGCAATGCCGGGATGATCCGTGTCCTCCAGGGCCGCTACGCGGACGCCATCCCGCTCCTCGAGCGTTCCCTGGCCATTCGCCGCACCGGCCCCGCCACTTCCAACCTTGCCACCGCCTATTTCCAGTTGGCGCGCTACGCCGATGCTGCGCGCTGGTACGAGGAAGCCGCGCGTCTGGACCCGGAGAGCTTCGAGCTCTGGGGCAATCTCGGCGACGCCTATTACTGGGCTCCAGGATTGCGCGAGCGGGCCCCCGCCGCGTACCGCAAAGCCGTCGCTCTGGCCGAAAAAGACCGCAAAGTTAATCCCCGCGACGCCGATACCCTCGGCTACCTGGCCGGCTACTACGCCATGCTTGGGGAACCCCGCCAGGCCCGCGGCCTCATCACCGAAGCCCTGCGCCTCGCCCCGCGCAAGGGGGAAGTGCTCTACTCCGCCGCGCTCGTCTACGCGCAACTCGGAGAGCTCCCCCGCGCCGTCAGCGCGCTGGAACACGCCGTGGCCGCCGGCTACCCTGCGGCCACCATCCGCGACACCCCGAATTTCCAGGCCCTGAATGACAATTCGCGATTTACCGCTCTGGTCTCCGCGCCGGAGACCCAGGAAGGAAAAAAACCATGAAACGTTTCGCCACTATCCCGGCGGCCCTGCCCGGCGCCGCCCTGCTTCTCGCTTCTCTTGTTTTCTTCGCCGCTTGCAAGAAACCGGAGCGCGCCGTCGCGCCGCCCGCTCCGCAGCCGGCCAAAGCCAACAACCTGAAATACGTGGATTGCTACAAGCACATCTCCCATGAAGCCGGGGTTGTCGAGATTGCCGTCAATCCCCTGGACGGCATCGCGCAAGTGGACGAATTCGTCGCCGTGTGCGCCGGCGAGCGCGTGCACTGGAAGGCCAGCGCGGCTGCGGATGCCCAGGGCAACCGCGTGAAATCGTTCGAGATCAAGTTTGCAAGCGGGGAATGGCCGTTCCAATCCGCGCAGCAGGCGCTCGTGCCGGCCGGCGAAGCGGCGACGCCGGATCAGGAGCCCGTCAAGGTCCCCGACGGCGTCCGGCACAAAGCCTACAAGTACACGATTGTGGTGACCTTGACGAACAAGGCCACGATCACCTTGGACCCCTATGTCATCCCCATGGGCAGTTAGCTCGAGGGTGAATCGGAACGGCTAGCGGCCGCGCGGGCCCGCGCGCCGCAGCCGGCGCACGGTGTCGGAGAGGTCCGCCGCGGCTTGAAACAGGCGGATCGCCGCGATGCCCCGCGCGCCCGCGGCCAGACACTCCGCGGCGTTTTCCGCCGTGATCCCGCCGATGGCCAGCACCGGAATCTGCAGCGCGCGGCAAACCTCGCCCAGCCGCGCCAGCCCCTGCGGCGCGCCGTACACCGCCTTGGCGGGCGTCGCGAACACCGGCCCGAAGAAGACGTAGTCCGCTCCGGCGCGCTCCGCGGCGCGCGCCGCCTCCAGCGCGTGGCAGGAGACGCCCACCAGAAAATCCCGGGGTGCACCGGCGGCGCCGGCCGCGCTGCGCAACCAGCGCACCACCTCTTCCGCGGGCAGCGACTCTTCCCCCAGGTGCACGCCTCCGGCGCCGGCCGCCAGGGCCACGTCCAGCCGGTCGTTCACCAGAAGGCGTGTCTTCTGCGCGGCGCGTTCCTGTGCCGCGCGCGTCAGCGCCGCCAGCCGCGCTCCGGGCAGGTCCTTCTCGCGAATCTGCATCCAGTCCACGCCGGCTGCCGCCGCGCGTTCGAACGCCTCCAGCAGCGCTGCTTCGCCTCCCCGCGCGTCCGCGGGCAGACTTTTCCGGTCGCTCACGTAGCAGAGAGTGGATTTAGCGCTCGGAGGCACGGGCCGCCTGCCCGCCTTGCCGGATCATTCCGGCGGCCAGAAAGATGTCCAGCACCCCCAGGCCGCTGACGGCCCCGCGTAGCGAGGGATGCAGCAGGATGGGGATCAGTTCGGGGAATCGGCTGAGGAAATAGTTCTGTTCCCAGAGCGCCGACCACGGCAGATAGATCAGGATCGCTCCCATCTCGAAATACAACAGCACGAGCATGGCCTGCAGGATGCGATTCATCGTTGGGTGGTCGACCGCTTCGCGGTCGCACAAATAGTCGACTGCTTCGCGGTCACGCATACAGTTGACCGCTTCGCGGCCGCCTGAAAATAGAATCCCGCACGCCGCCGCTTGCTGTTTCTAGCGAGCCGTCTTTTCCAGAGCGGCGATTCGCTCGCCCACGTCGCGGTAGTCGATGTTCGACGCGTACACCTTCGAAAAACTTTTCAGCGCCGCTTCCAGATCGCCCGCGGACTCCTGGGCCACGCCCAGATCATACCGCAATGCCAGGATGCTTTCCGGGTCCAGATCTGGCGTCTGCAGCGCCCGCTCGTACCAGTGCGCCGCGATCCTCGGCTGCCCCTTCTCCATGAACGCTAGCCCCAGCAGTGTGCAGCACTGCATGGCGTAGCGGAAGGCCCGCCCGTGATCGTTGGCCTTCGCTACCTTCTGAAATTCGCTGATGGCCTCTTCCAGCAGGCCCATCTCCCGGAACGCAATTCCCAGGTTGTAGTGCGTCTCCAGGTCCTCGTCTTCCGTGTTCATCTCCCCGATTTCCGCGCGGAATTCGTTGAAGACGTCCTGCAGCGTATTGTCCCCTTCTTCCGCCGCCGCGGGCGGGCTCGCCGGCTGGGCCGGGGCCTTTGCCGCGGGAGCTTCTGCTGCGGCCTTCGCCGCGGGCGGAACGAGTTCTTCCAGTCCAAGGCTGTCCAGTTCGTGGGCCAGCTCTTCCAGAAACTGCTCCGAGGAGAACGCGGCCGCTGCCGGCGCCTCTTCTGCTTTCTTCGGTGGCGCAGCCGAGGCTGCGGGCGGCGGCACTGCCGGCGGCGGTGGCGGAGGCAGTTGCTCGTGCGCCGGCACCAGCGCCTCCGGCTCCAGCACCAGATCGTATTCTTCTTCGACCTCGAAAGCCGGCTCGCTCGCCGCGGGTTCTTTTTTCTGCGCGGGTTTCGCCGCCTTGGGTGCGGGCGGCGCCGCAGGTTCCATCAGCTCCGGAATCTCCGCCGCGGGCTCCGGTAAAGGCGCGGCTTCTTCCGCGGTAGGCAACTGGAACTCGCCGACATCCGCTTCCGCAGGCGCAACCGGGGCTGCGGGTGGCGGCGCGGCCGCTTCCGGCGCGGCTTCCGCCACGGCATTCTGGTTCAACATCGCGGCCCATTCGTCGGAGAGGTCCACTTCGTGGACCGCCGCCGCGGGCTCCGCGGACAATTCCACGGGAATCTCGGCGGCCGGCGCAGGCGGCCGCGGCGCGCGCGCTGGCACGGCTGGCGCCGGCGGCGGTGCGGCAACGGGCGCAGGAGCTTGTACGGGTGGCCGCGGTGCGGGCGGCGCTGCTGCCGCGGCCGGCAGCTCTCCTGCCGCCAGGTCCGGCAGGCCCGCGGCGCGCTGGAAGCGCCTCCGCAGTTCCCCGAATCTTTCTGCGTTTCGCTCATCGCCGTGCTCGTGGTGGATCTGTTCCAGTTGCGAGGCCAGCTCCGCAGTGCGCTTGTCGTCCCCCGCGCCAAGCACGAAATCCAGCAGCTTTTCCAGCGTCGACGTGTGCCGCGGCGCGCGCCGCAATACCGCATCCAGCAGCCCGATGGCTTTTTGTGTCAGCCCGTAGCTGGCGAACAGATCCACGTCCGTCAACGATTGCGAGATGAACTGCTGCGTCTCTTCATCCAGCGGGGCTTCCGCCGGTGCCAGCGGTTTTGCGGCCACCGGCTCCGCCCCTTCTTCCCGGCCTAATACGGGTTTCGCGGGCTCCCTGGCCAGCTCCACCTGAAAGGCTTCCTCGAGAAACGAAGGCGCCTTGCGGAGCTCCATCGGAAAATCTTCCTCGGTTGCCGCCGGTGCCGCCGCGGGTGTCCCCGCGGGTGCCCCGCCGCCGAGCATGCGCAGCGCTTCGTTCAGCTTGCTCTTCGCCGCCTCGCTCTCCGGCTGGCGGTCCACCAGTTGCTGGAATGTTTCCTTGGCCCGCTCGTACTCCCCCGCCGCCAACAGCGCAGCGCCAAAATTCGCCAGCGCGTCCGGCAACTGGAAGGAATTGCTCGTCCGGCCCAGCGTATCCACCAGCCATTCGTGCGGTTCCAGGTTGTTCGGCAGCCGCGTGATCAGCGTCCCCAGCATCTGCGTAATTGCTTCGTGCTCCCCCGCGTCGATCAGCGGCAGGCGGATCTGCCCTACTAGGCCCATCGCGCGTTCGCTCTGGTTCCCCTCCAGGAGTATTTCCGCGGCCTTTTGCGCCAGTCCGAAATTCTTGTTGTCCGCCTCGAAGACGCGCAGCGCCAGATTCGTCAGCTCGTTCCACTTCGAATTCTTACGGTACAGGTCCAGCAGCAGTTCCGCCTGTTCGCCGCCCTGCTCCAGGTCCGGCAGCTGTTCCAGCAGTTGCGCCGCCTCGGCCAGCTTGCCCTGCGCCGCGTACCCGCGCACCTTCACGGTGATGGCACCCGCGTTCTGCGGGTCCAGCTTCAGCACCTTTTCCGCGAGCCGGTCGCTTTCCGGCTGCTCGCCCCGCGCCATGGCCCGCTGCGCCGCTTCGAGATAAGCGGTCACCGCTTCCTGCGTCTGCCCCATGGCCTGGTACAGATCCGCCAGTCGTACCTGAATGCGCAGGTTATCGGGTTCCGCGGAAAGCAGCTTTTTCAGCAGGTTCACCGCCTCGGCTTGCCGGTTGCCCTTCAGGTGAATCTCCGCCAGCTGCAGGAACAGGGGCCGCGCCTCGCTCATCACGCCCTGCTGCACGTACAGCTCCGCCAGCTTTTCCAGCGGCTTGATCTCGTCCGGCACCAGCTTGGCGATGCGCTTGTACACGGCGATGGCTTTCGTCAAAAAGCCGTCGCCCACGAATATTTGCGCCAGCCGCTCGAAATATTCGATGGCCTGCCGCGGCTCGTTCTGGCGGATGAACAGCTCGCCGACGGTCATCAGCGTGACCTGATCCTTCGGCTCGTGCTTCAGAATTTGCTGGTATTCCGCAATGGCCTGCGGCACTTTGCCCTGGTTGAGGAGTTTCTGGGCGGCTTCGACGTATTTGCTCTTGTTATAGGCCATTCGCGAACTCAGACTTCGGACAACATCGGACAACAGTTGACCGCTTCGCGGTCACCCATACAATTGACCGCTTTGCGGTCACGCAGACGCTCGACTCGGCCGGCCCAGAGGGATTCCCCTCCGCCCCCACGGCGGCGGGGCAGGCAAAAGTCTTACGTATTCACGCTAACAGGCCGCGAAAAGCCAAGTCAACGAACCTTGCGCCCCATGTGAGCAGCCAGTTATCCCCCGTCCCGCACAGGCCCGGCCTTCCTCACGGCTATCTCGTATCCAGCGGCAACGCCGCCTGTATGGCCCCTGCCGCCCAGCAGCCCGCCTCGCGCACCGGCGCGAACGAATGGCGGTGCAGCGGCGTCGGCCCGTGCTGCCGCAGCGCTTCCAGATGATCGGGCGTGCCGTAGCCCTTGTTGTGCGCCAGCCCGTACTGCGGATAGACCGTGCTCCACTCTTCCAGCCGCGCGTCGCGATGGGTCTTCGCCAGGATCGACGCTGCCGCAATCGAAACCGAGCGCGTGTCTCCCTTGATCAGCGACTTCTGCTCGATCAGCAGGTCCAGTTGCATGGCGTCAATCAGCAGGTAATCCGGGCGGATGGCCAGTTGCTCGGTGGCGGCGGTCATCGCCTGCCGGCTGGCCTGGTAGATATTCCACGCGTCAATCCGCTGCGCGTCCACTTCGGCCACCGCCCAGGCCAGCGCATACTCGCGGATGCGTGCGGCAAGCTCGCCGCGCCGCTCGGGCGTGAGCTTCTTGGAATCATCCAGCCCCACGATCCGCCGCTTCGGATTGAGGATCACCGCCGCGGCCACCACCGGCCCGAACAGCGCTCCCCGTCCGGCTTCGTCCAGCCCGGCGATGCGTGTCCAGCCCAGTTTCCGTGCCGCGCGCTCGAATCGCGATGAGCACAGCCGCTTGCGCGGAGTTTCGTCGGAGCGCCCCATTGGCGCGCGATTTTAGCATAGCGCGCGTTGCGCGGCCGTGTCCCGCCTCCGGTCCGTGCTCCGGCAGTCCCATCCCGCACCGGCACGGCGCATCCCAAAAAAAATGGGACAGGCATTTCTGCCTGTCCCGGTAGCCCACGGTATCTTTTATTTCTCTGACCGCGCAGCGGTCAACTCTCACAGGACAGACAAGAATGCCTGCCCCACTGCTCAGGCCTTGGCTTCCGCCCCTGGCACGGCTTCCTCGCGCCCCGCGCGCTTGATGCGCGCCGCCTTGCCCTTCAGGTCGCGCAGGTAGTACAGCCGGGCGCGCCGCACCTTGCCCTTGCCCACCACTTCGATCGAGCTGATCGAGGGCGAGTGCAGCGGGAAGATGCGCTCGATGCCCACCCCGAAGCTCACCCGCCGCACCGTGAACGTCGCTCCCGACGCACGGCCCTTTTTCGAGATCACCACGCCTTCAAACGCCTGCAGGCGCTCTTTTTCCTTGTCGCCTTCGCCTTCGCGCAGGCGCACGTTCACGCGCACCGTATCCCCCGGGCGGAATTCCGGGAGGTCCTTGCGCAGTTGCCCTTCATGCAGTTTACGGATAATCGGATTCATAACCTATTTTCCTGCAGACCCGCTCAGGTGGGGCCAGCACTCCAGAGACAATCCAAAAGTATAGCCCAATTCCCCTGGTTTGCCTAGCCGCCGCTGGCCGTGCGCCGTCTCCGGCGCCGCCGTGAGCAAGGTCCGGACCGGGCGCGCGGCGCGTTCTATTGTTCGGCGATCCCCACCGCCGCTTGGACCCCGTCCCATTCCATGCGCAGCGTGAAGTTCTTGCCCCCGCAGTCCTGGAAGGAAATCGTGAAGTTCTCCACCGGCGCCTTCGTCGGCGCCACGGCCATCTCCACGCGCGCCAGATCCTCCGCTTCGCCCGGGTACTCGGTCCCCCATTCCCCCGTTTTCTTGCTGATAATCAGCGTCCACTTGCCTTCCTCGGGAATGCTGAAAAGCGTGTAGCTGCCCGCCGGCACGGTCTTGCCGCCGATGGTCAGCCCGGCCGTCGTCACCAGGCTTGTGGCCTCGTTGGCGCCCGTACGCCACACCTTCCCATAAGGCACCAGGCCGCCGAAAATCTTCCGCCCCTTCATGCGCGGGCTGCTGTAGCCGATCTTCACGGTTTTGCCGTCGGCAAATTTGTGTTCCGCCGCTGCCGGCGGGCTGAGACGCTTGCTCTTATCCTCCTGCGCGCGGGTGATACCCGCCACCACCAGCGCCAGCGAGGCCAGAAAAAGAAGTTGTTTGCGCATGGTTCCTCCCGGAAAATTTATACCGTGCTCGAATCAATCTGCAACCCGCCGCGCCTCGCGCAGCAGCAGATCCGGCCGGTTGCGCCGCGTTTTCTCCAGCGCCGCTGCCCGCCGCCACTTGGCCACTTCCGCGTGGTTCCCGCCGATCAGCACCTCGGGCACCTTCCACCCGCGAAACTCCGCCGGCCGCGTGTAGTGCGGAAAATCCAGCAGCACCTGCCCCGCACCCGCCGCCTGCTCCGGCTGTGGGGACACGGCATGTCCAGCCCGCTCGGCCGCACCCGCCGCCGCGCTGAACGATTCGTTCTGCGCCGAGGCGATATTCCCCAGCGCCCCCGGCAGCAGCCGCGTCACCGCATCCACAATGATCGCCGCCGCCAGCTCGCCTCCGCTCAGCACGTAATCCCCGACGGAAACCTCCTCCGTCGCCAGGTGCTCCGCCACGCGCTCGTCCACGCCCTCGTACCGCCCGCAAATCAAAATGATCCGCTCCAGCCCCGCGTAGCGCCGCGCCGTCTCCTGCCGGAACAGTTTCCCCGCCGCGGACAGCAGCACGATCGCCGTCTGCGGGTCGGGAGGCGCCGGCTGCGCCGCATCCCCCACCCCGTGCCCCACCAGCGACTCCACCGCCTCGAACAGCGGTTCCGGCTTCAGCACCATCCCTTCGCCCCCGCCGAACGGCCGGTCGTCCACCGTGCGGTGCCGGTCATGCGTGAACGCCCGCAGGTCCTGCACCTGCACCTGCACGAGATTCGCCTCGCGCGCCCGCCGCACAATCCCGTAGTCCAGCGGCCCCGCGAAAAACTCCGGAAATATGGTAATCAGATCAAATCGCATTCTGTCGTGAGTCTAACGCACCTTTGTCTGGGGTGGTCATTTCAAGTGCAGCGGGCCGGTTTTATTGGCCCGCAGAGCCGATCGATCTCGGATTCCGACTTTGTCGGAAAGATTCCGACCCGGTCGGAAAGAATCTCTCTTCGATTTCAGGGCTGCCGTGACACGTGCGGGTTCATCCGCCCAAATTCAGTTCCCGCAGCCCTTCGGGAAGCACCACGGTAATGCGCCGCGCGGCGGTGTCAATCCGCGTGCAAATATCTTCGGCCAGGGGGATGAGCAGCTCCCCGCGCGGCGTGTCCACTACCAGCAACGGCGTCCCGGAGCCGAACTGCACGTCGCGCACCGTTCCCAGCGGCTCCCCGCCCGGGGCTTCCGCTTGCGCCCCCGTACCGGGGACCATCTCCACCACCTCGCAGCCCACCAGGTCGCTGACGTAGTACCGCCCCGCCTCCAGCGGCGCGCGCTCGGAAAGCGGCAACTGCACCTCCAGGCCGCGGTATTTCTCCGCGTCATCCATGGAGTTGCAGCCTTCGAAATGAAAGATCGCGCGCTCTCCGTGCAGCCAGCAGCGCCGCAGCGCCGCCTTGCGCCGCGCGCTCCGCCCGTCGTACAGAAACACTTCGCGCAGCTTCGTCAGCCGTTCGGGAAAGTCGGTGAGGATCTCCGCGGAAACTTCGCCTTGGATGCCGCGCGGCCGCAGAATCCGCGCCAGCGTCACGTAGCCTTCGGCCGGGGGTGGCACGCGTCCCGGCACTACTCGAGAATCTCGAGCGTCAGCCGCTTGTGCAGCTTCATCCCCGAGGCGCCGAGGATCGTGCGCATGGCCTTGGCCGTGCGTCCCTGCCGCCCGATGACCTTGCCCAGGTCGTCCGGGTGCACGTGCAGTTCCAGCACCGTCGTCTGTTCGCCTTCGATGGCTTTCACTTGCACGTCGTCGGGATGGTCCACCAGCGCTTTGGCGATCGCCTCGACCAATTCTTTCATCGGGCACCTCCGCGCGAGCTGGAAGTAGGGGAACTCGGGCGTTGCGTCCCGGCTTCCGCCGGGACGCGAGCAGTCTTTGGTTTTTCCGTCAGGCGATTTCTTATGCGATCTTCTGCAGGCGGAGGAAGCTGCGGACCGTGTCGCTCGGCTGCGCGCCGTGCCCCAGCCAGTACTTGATGCGCTCGGCATCCAGTTTGATCTCCGCGGGCTTCTTCAGCGGATCGTACGTGCCCACCGCATCCACGGTGCGGCCGTCGCGCGAGCGTGTCCGCTCGATCACCACCACGCGGTAAAATGGCTTCTTCTTCTTGCCTATTCTTGCCAAGCGAATCGTCAGCACAGTCTTCTACTCCTCCTGGAGCCCCCTAGTATAGCCCATTTCCCCCTTTTTCGTCCCCTCCCTCCGCCCGGCCCGGAGGGCCGGTCCACTCCTGCGCCCGAGAGCTCCAACGGTGTCCCTCCAGTCGCGCTCGGCCGCTCGGACTGCTGCGACAGGGCCGCAATTTCGCCCCCGGCAAAGACGAACTTCAACAAACTGCGTTGCTGACCCTCCTGGGTTGACTAATCCCTGGGCGGCACTTACCATCTGCGTCAAATGCCGGCCCGTGAATCTCTTCTCGGGCGCAGTGTCTCTCACTACCGCGTCATGGAAAGGCTCGGTGGCGGCGGGATGGGTGTGGTTTACAAGGCCGCAGACACCCGCCTCGACCGCTTTGTGGCCCTGAAATTCCTCCCGGACAACGTGGCCCAGGACCGCCAGGCGCTCGAGCGCTTCCGGCGCGAAGCCAAGGCCGCCTCCGCGCTGAACCACCCCAACATCTGCACCATCTACGACATCGGCGAAGAGGGCGGCCGGTCCTTCATCGCCATGGAATTTCTCGATGGCATGACTCTCAAGCACATGATCACGGGCCGTCCGGTCGGTCTGGAACGCCTGCTGGAGATAGCCATCGAAGTCGCCGACGCGCTCGATGCGGCGCACACCGGGGGCATCGTTCACCGGGACATCAAACCCGCGAACATCTTCGTCACTAATCGCGGCCACGCCAAGATTCTCGATTTCGGCCTGGCCAAGGTGGCTGCGGCCAAGGACGCCAGCGGCAAGGGAGAAACGTTGGACACCCCGGGGTTTGCCGCCGAGCATTTGACCAGCCCCGGCACCGCGCTGGGGACCGTGGCGTACATGTCACCCGAGCAAGCCTTGGGCAAGGAACTGGACCGGCGCACGGACCTCTTTTCGTTTGGCGTGGTGCTCTACGAAATGGCCACGGGCAAGCATCCCTTCCAAGGCGACACTTCCGCCGCGATTTTCGACGCCATCTTGCACAAGTCCCCGGTAGCGCCCGTGCGCCTCAACAGCGAAGTCCCCACCGAACTCGAGCATCTCATCATGCGTTCGCTCGAGAAAGACGCCCGGCTCCGTTACCAACATGCTTCGGACATGCGCGCGGAACTCCAACGGCTGAAGCGGGACACGGCTTCGGGCCGCTCGGCCGTTTCCACGGCGGTTGCTTCCGCTGGAAATGCGGCGTTGCCGGCGGCGGGCAGCGGCGGAATTCCCCGGGGCGCGCTCGAATCCAGCTCCGACACACAGATTGCCGTCAGTCTCTTGAAGCGGCACAAAAAGGTTTTTCTGGCGTCCGCGGCCGCGATCCTGCTCCTGATGGCGGGGCTGGGATTCGGCGCCTACCGCGGATTCTTCCACGGCAGCGGTCCGGCGATTGACTCGCTCGCGGTTCTGCCGTTCGCCAACGTCACGGCCGACCCCAACACGGAATACCTGTGCGATGGCTTGACCGAAAGCCTCATCAGCAGCCTCTCGCAGCTTCCGGGCCTTGCCGTGCGCTCGCGCAGCGCCGTCTTCCGCTACAAGGCCAAGGACGTGGACCCGCAGACGGCGGGGAGCGCGCTGAAGGCCGCTGCGGTGGTGACCGGGCGGATCACGCAGCGCGGCGACACGCTCCTCGTGAGCGTCGAGCTGACCGACGCGCGCTCGAACCGCAATCTCTGGAGCGAGCGCTACGACCGCAAGCTCTCCGACGTCCTCGGCGTGCAGCGCGAGATTGCCGGAGAGATCTCCGCCCGCCTGCGCGAGCACCTTACCGGAACGCAGAAGGCCGGGCTCGATCGTGGCGGGACCTCCGACCCCGAGGCCTACCAGCTTTATCTCAAGGGGCGCTTCTATTGGGAGAAGCGCACTCCGGAGTCGCTCGAAAAAGCCCGCGACTTCTTCAATCAAGCCATCGCCCGGGACCCGGCCTACGCCAGGGCCTACGTCGGGCTGGCCGATTACTGGGCGGTTATCGCGGGCTATGAACCGGTTCCAGCAGCCAGATCCGTGCCCCAACTGAAAGCCGCGGCGCTCAAAGCCTTGGCACTCGACGAGAAACTGCCGGAAGCGCACGCGGCGCTGGCCGCGGCCCATTTTGGCGCCTGGGAATGGGCGGACTGGGAACGGGAAATGCAACGCGCTCTGGAACTGGATCCCAACTATGCCAATGCGCACCACTGGTATGGTCTCCAGTTGAGCTTGCTGGGCCGCTCCCAGGAAGCCATCGCCCACCTCCAGCGGGCCGTTGAACTCGATCCCCTGAACCTGAGATACAACGTCAGTCTGGGCGGGGGCTACAGGCTGGCTCGAAAGTATGACCAGGCACTCGAGCAATTGAAAAAGACGCTCGAGCTAGACCCCAATTTCGTCAGTACGCATGACGAACTCTCGTTTCTGTACTGGGCCATGGGCCGCTACGACCTCTGGCTGAAGGAGAGCAAGAAAGAGGCCGTTCTGATCAACGACCGGGACGAGATCGCCCTGGCCGAAGAAACCGCGAAAGTTTATGCCCGTTCCGGCTATAAGGCAGCCCTCGCTCGCGAGATTGAGCTGCGCAAAGAGATGTCCGCCCGCGCCTATGTGGATCCCACCCGAATCGCTTTGGAGTATGGCTGCCTGGGAGACAAGGAGCAGGCCTTCCGCTGGCTGGAAAAGGCCTACGCCGAAAAGGCCGACGGGCTGCAGGACATAAAAGTGGAGTTCTGCTTCGATTCCCTTCGCTCCGATCCGCGCTACGCCGATCTCCTCCGCCGCATGGGGCTGACGCCGTAATCGCTCCCGGCGTTTTGCTTATTTGCCCGTGAAATGCAGCCGATGCGCATCCCCCGCCGGCGCATCGTCCACCGTCAGGGGATGCATTATTTAGCGTTGCGCCTGCGCTACAATCCGCTTCATGAACGAACCGCTCCTGCGCCTCGGCACCTCCGCTTTCACCGCCGCAGGCTGGCCCGGCAGCTTCTATCCCGCCACGCTGAAGCCCGCGGAATACCTCTCCTACTACGCCACGCAGTTCGACACCGTCGAGCTCGACAGCACCTTCTACCGCACCCCCGCCGCCTCCACCGTGCGCGGCTGGTACGCCAAGACCCCCGCCAACTTCCTCTTCGCCGCCAAAGTCCCGCAAGCCATCACTCATGAAAAGGTGCTGGTGGACTGCGACGCCGATCTTCACCGCTTCCTCTCCGCCATGGACCTCCTCGGCGAAAAGCTCGGCCCGCTCCTCTTCCAGTTCCCGTACTTCAACAAATCCAAATTCGCCAATGCCGCGCAATTCCTCACCCGCCTTCGCCCCTTCCTGAAAAAACTGCCGCAGAACTACCGCTTCGCCCTCGAAATCCGCAACAAATACTGGCTCGTCCCCGCGCTCACCGAAGCCCTCCGCGAACACAACGTCGCTCTGGCCCTCATCGACCACTCCTGGATGCCCCCCATCCGCGACGTCCTCAAATCCCTCGATCCCATCACCGCCGATTTCACCTACATCCGCTGGCTCGGCGACCGCAAAGGCATCGAGGCGCAGACCAAAACCTGGGACCAGACCATCGTGGACCGCCGCCGCGACCTGCAGGTCTGGGTCGCGGCCTGCCGCAATTTCCTCGCCCGCCGCATCGCCATCTTCGTCTTCGCCAACAACCACTACGCCGGCCACGCCCCGGCCACCCTCCGCCTCTTCCAGCAGCTCTGGGAAAACTCCCCCCGCTGATCGCCTTCTTCCCGCGCATTCACCACCAAAGCTGCAACCGCCCTCTTCAGAGAGCGGTCTCTTAGTGCTATGATTCAACCTCTCCCGCGCGATGACTGACCTTCGCCTCTCGAACGACCCTATTCCAGAGCCAAAGCGAAGTGACGCGTTCAAACTTGTCATGCGACTCCTCGCTATGGCCGGCGTTCTGACCGTGTTAGGTGCGGTTGTTGGACTCCGCGCATGGAGCCGCTATTCCCGGAAGATCAGTGAAGTTGACCACTCGGCTGATTCCATCACAACTAGCGCCTCTCAGCCTCTCCGCTTGGAGAGCGGCCCTCGCCCGAGCTACCAGACCGCCTTTGAAACTGTTTACAAGAATGCGAAAACCGGCGTAACCCTGAGATTGCCAGGCGTGTGGAGAAAAGTAAGCGCTCCCCAAATAACCAAACCCGACGCGGCGCACCGGTTCTGCATTCTCGATTCCCAGGACGGTTTAGACTTGATGTTCTGGCCGCAACCCGATCTCCTGCCATCGCTTGACGCTGATGCAGATTTCCTGCGCAAGAATTACGCGGCCGGAGGCTACATTGTGCGAGGGCAGAGGGAGCTCGAAATTCGAGCCAAGAAGGCAAAGGAGTTGGAGTTCTTCGTGCCCTCCAGTGGCCTCAATTTGAATCTGGTCATAATCCGCAAATGGCCAGTGTTGTATGTGCTTGCGATAACCGGCTCACCGCAGTCACAAACGGCATGGGAACGAGTCGAGAACGCCCTCCCAGAAGCCGTTGACATCCCCTAGCTCTGTTTTCTTGGCTTTCCCCCGCCCTGCTAGTCCACCCACTACGCCGGCCATTCCCCCGCCACCCTCCGCCTCTTCCAGCAACTCTGGGAAAACTCCCCCCGCTGACCGCATTTAGCGGGATAATTTACGCAGTACCGTCATTTAGCGTGACAATTTATAGAACAGCGTCATTCCGAACGGAGTCCGCGAAGTGAGGAATCTCTCTTCGATTTCGGTTAGACTCCTTGACTCCGCGGGAAATGCAACCATGCCGGAGAGGAACCCATGCCGGTGTCACTCGCACGATGGCGCGGCCAGATCGACGCAATTGACCAGAAGCTGCTCGGGCTCCTGAACGAGCGCGCCCGGCTGGCCCTCGAAGTCGGCCGCAGAAAGTGCGCCGTTGGCATCGCCCTGCGCGATTCCCGGCGCGAAGCGGCCATCCTCGCCCGTATGCGCCAGCGGAACCCCGGCCCGCTCACCGCACCCGCCGTCGCGCGCCTCTTCCGCGCCATCCTCGCCGAATCCCGCCGCGTCGAAGCGCGCACCTTCGCCAAGTCTCGCGCCGCCGGAAAGCGGGCCCGCGCATGAGCGCCGCGCCCCTCCTGCCCGCCGGCTCCCGCGTCGCATTTCAGGGCGAGCCCGGCGCCTTCAGCGAAGAAGCCGCCCTCCGCCTGCTCGGCCCGGCCATCATCACCGTGCCGCGCCCCACCTTTGAAGCGCTCTTCTCCGCCATCAGCGACGGCGCCGCCGACGCCCTTCTCGCCCCTGTCGAAAACAGCCTCGCCGGCTCCGTCGTCCGCGTCTACGACCTGCTGGTCGAAAGCAGCCTCACCATCGTCGCCGAAACCATTCTCCCCATCGAGATGCAGCTCATTGGCTGTTCCGGCGCCACGCTCGACGGCCTGCGCTCCGTGGCCTCCCATCCCATGGCCCTCGCCCAGTGCGAACGCTTCTTTGCCGCGCATCCCGGGCTGAAGCGCGTCCCCGCCGAAGACACCGCCGGCGGCGTCCGCGAAGTCCTCGCCCGCGGCGACAAATCCTGCGCCGGCATCGCCAGCCGCCGCGCCGCGGAACACTACGGCGGCATCATCCTCGCCGCCGGCATCCAGGACAACGCCGAAAATTTCACCCGCTTCTTTCTCCTCCTGCCCGGCGCTGTCCGCCCCCTTCCCGGCGCCAACAAGATGAGCATCGCCATGCGCCTCGCGCACCGCCCCGGCGCGCTCGTCGATTCCCTCGAGCCCTTCGCCCGCCACGGCGTCAACCTGCAGAAGATCGAAAGCCGCCCCATCCACGGCCGTCCCTGGGAATACCAGTTCTTCCTCGACGTCGAAGCCGAATCCCACGAGCGCTTGGAAGCTGCTGCCGCCGATCTCCGCCGCGCCGCCAGCGACGTCCGCGTCCTCGGCCTCTACCCCGCCGCGCACCGCCCGTAGCTGCTGCGCAGAAAAACAAAAGGGCCGGCCTCGCGGCCGGCCCTTCGTACCAATCAAACCATCGATTACCCTCAGCAGTAGCTGCAGGCCTCGTCGCCCAGCACTCCGGAGCCGCTGCCCGCCGCCACTTCATCGCTCATGCGCCGCAGCCGCTGCCCCAGCCGTTCCGCCAGCTGGTGCCGCGCGCGCCACAGCCGCGCCTTCAGCGTATTCTCCGTCACCCCCAGCTTCCGCGCCGCCTCCCCCGTCGAGTAGCCCTCCACCTCGCGCAGCACAAACGCCGTGCGCAGCAGCGGCGACAGCTCGTCCAGGTTTTCCCGGATCATCTCCCGCAGCTCCGTCCCGGCGAACACCTGCTCGGGGTTCGGCGCGTCGTCCGCGAAGCGCTCCGCGATGCTCAGCGCGTCCTCGTGCGTCGTGTCGTCCAGCGAAACCGCCGGCCGCGCCTTCTGGCTGCGCCGCCGCATCAGCGCCGCGTTGATCACAATGCGCGTCAGCCACGTCGAGAATTGCGAGCGTCCTTCGAAGCGCTTCAGGTTGCGGTATGCGGAGAGCAGTCCGTCCTGCACCGCGTCCTCGGCCTCCTCCGCGTTCCCCAGCACCCGCAGCGCCGTTTGGAACAGCGGCCGCTGGTAGCGCCGGAACAGCGTCTCCACCGCCTCCGCGTCGCCCCGCTGCCCCGCGCGGATCAAGTCTGTGTCATTGCCCTGCATTTTTCCAATCGCCTGTGTCGCCATCTCTTCCCCCATTGCTCAATACGCAATTTCCGCAAAACCGGCCGCCAAATCCTTCGCCCGCCACGCGCTCAGTGCCCCGCCAGCGGCCCCTTCGGCGGCTCCGCTTTCTTCATGAACAGCAGCAGCGGCATCACCACCAGGAAAATCATGCCCAGCATCCAGAAGTTGTCGATGAACGCCAGCATCGCCGCCTGCCGCTCCACCAGGTTGTACAGCAGCCGCTGCGCCTGCCCCGCGGCCTGCACTGCATCCGACCCGCGCCCCACGAAATACGCCGTCGTCCGGGCCAGGAAGCTCTGGTATTCCGGGTTCATGGCATTCACGTGCCCCGCCAGATGCGCCTGGTGAAACTGCGCCCGCCGCTCCAGCATCGTCGTCACCGTGGCAATGCCCACGCTGGCCCCGATGTTCCGCGCCAGGTTGATGATCCCCGTGCCCATGTTCGTCTTCTCTTTGGCCACATAGGAGAACGCCGCCACGTTGATGGGGATGAACAGAAACGCCAACCCCATGCTCTGCAGCATCCGCGCCTTCACCGCGACCCCGAAGGAGATATCCAGGTTCCACCCGGCCATCACGAACAGCGCCGCCGAGCACACCACGCATCCGAACATGATTAGCCAGCGCGCCTCGTACTTCGACACCAGCGTCCCCACCACCGGCATCATCAGCATGATCACCAGCCCGCCCGGCGACAGCGCCTGCCCCGCCAGCTCCGCGTTGTAGCCCATCAGCTGCTGCAGAAACTGCGGAATCAGCACCGTGCTCGCGTACAGCACGAATCCCAGAAAAAACATGCTCATCGTCCCGATCGCGAAGTTGCGGTCCTTCAGCATCCGCAGATCCACCACCGGTTCCTTCTCCCGCAATTCCCAGAGCACCGCCGCCGCCAGCCCCACGATCATCAGCACGAAAAAGACCCGGATGAAGTCCGAGTGCAGCCAGTCTTCGCGCTGCCCCTTGTCCAGGATGATCTGCAGGCTTCCCAGCCCCAGGCTCAGCAGCCCGATCCCGATGTAGTCCACGCGGAAGCCCTGCTTCACGCTCAGCCGCTTCATGTACGGCGGATCGCTGATCAGCAGCGACGTCAGCAGCAGCGAGATGATCCCCACCGGCACGTTGATGTAGAAAATCCAGCGCCACGAAAAATTGTCCGTGATCCACCCGCCCAGCCACGGCCCCACCGTCGGCGCCACCACCACCGCCACTCCGTACACCGCGAAGGCCATGCCCTTCTTCGACGCCGGAAACGTGTCGCTCAGGATCGCCTGCTCGCTCGGCTGCAATCCCCCTCCGCCCGCCCCTTGCAAGATCCGGAAAAGCACCAGCACGCCCAGGCTCGGCGCCAGTCCGCACAGAAACGAGCTCGTCGTGAACAGCGCCACGCAGATCATGTAGAACCGCTTGCGCCCCAGCAGCGACGAAAACCACCCCGACAGCGGCAGCACGATCGCGTTCGACACCAGGTACGACGTCAGCACCCACGTCGATTCGTCGAGCCCCGCGGAAAGATTCCCGGCGATGTGCGGTAGCGCCACGTTGGCGATCGAGGTGTCCAGCACCTCCATGAACGTCGCCAGCGTCACTGTTACGGCGATCACCCACGGGTTGATGCCCCCGTCCGCCGTCCGCAGCTTCGCTAAAATTCGCTTGACCATGCACCTGTTCTTCCCTCGCCGCTCTTACTTCGTCACCACCGTCACGTCCGCGTTCATCCCCGGCCGCAGCACCGCCTTCTCCGCCGGGATGGCATCCAGCACGATCTTTACCGGGATGCGCTGCACCACCTTCACGAAATTCCCCGTCGCGTTTTCCGCCGGCAGCAGGCTCAGCCGCGCCCCCGTCGCTCCCGCGATCGAGTCCACGTGCCCCGTGAAGGTTCTTCCGTAGGTGTCCACCTCCACGTACGCCTTCTGCCCCGGCTTCATCCGCCGCAGTTGCGTCTCCTTGAAGTTCGCCGTCACCCACACGTCGTGCAGCGGCACCAGCACCAGCAGGCCCTGCCCTCCCTGTACCACTTGGCCCGGCTCCACCTGCTTGCGCGTCACCACCCCGTCCACCGGCGCCACCACTGTCGCCGCTTGCAGCGTCAGCTCCGCGTACGTCAGCGCCGCCCGCGCCTGCTCCACCCGTGCCAGTTTGGCCTGCGCCTCCGCGCTGCGCATCGTCACCTGCTTCAGATTGGCCCGCGCCGCCCCGATTCCCGCGCGCGCTTCGTCCACCCGCGCCTTCGCCGCCTGGTACGCCGCCTCGGTGATCGCGATGTTCCGTTCCGCCTGCGCCAGCCGCTCCTGGTCCGCGTGCAGCACGCTGCCCGCGGCCTCCGCGTTGGCCCGGGCCGCGTCCAGTTGCTGCTTGGAAATTTCGTCTTTCGCCGCCAGCGGCAGGAAGCGCTCCAGGTCGGCTTTCGCCAGCTGCGCATTCGCCCGGCTCTTCGCCACGTTGGCCTGTGCGTACGCCAGGTCCGCCGTGCGCGCCAGGTCGTAGGCCCCCTGCGCGCGTTGCAGTTCCGCCTCCGCTCCCGCCAGTTGCGCTTCCGCGCTGGACGTTTCGCTGGCCATGTTCTCGCGCGTTCGCGGCACATCGATCCCCGCCGCCCGCGCCTCGCTCTCCGCCAGCGACACCGCCGCCCGCGCCTGGTCCACGTTGGCCTGAAAATCCCGCGTGTCCAGCCGCACCAGCACCTGCCCGGCTTTCACCGCCTGGTTGTCCTCCACCAGCACCTGCTCCACGCGCCCGTACACCTTGGCCGCCACTGGCGTGACGTGTCCGTCCACCTGCGCGTCGTCCGTGGTCTCCCGCAAGTGGTAATAGAAGTACAGCCCGCTGATCACCGCCAGCAGCCCCATCCCCGCGCCCAGCAGCGCCCGCTGCAGTTTCGGATTCGCCAGCCCCGTCGCTTCCGCTTTCCTCGGCGGTGGCTCCTCCGCGGCGGCCGGCATCTGGGGCGCGTTTTCCAGTCCGACTTCGATCTCGATGCCCATCAGTCCCTCACTTCGCGTACAGCTTTTCCATCTGTCCGGTGGCCCGCGCCAGTTCCGCCCGCGCCTGATTGAAGCGGTACACCGCGGCGATCTGGTTGTCGTTGGCCCGCTCCAGCGCGGCCTGCGCCGTGATCACTTCGATGTTGCTGCTCACCCCGGCCTGGAAGCGGTCGCGCGACTGTGCCACTTCCTCGGTCGCCAGCTGCACGCTCAGATTCGCCAGCTGCACTTCGCTGCGTGCCGCGTTCAGGTTCACCAGCGCGGTCTTCACCTCCCGCGCGATCTCGTTGCGCAGGTCCGCTTGCTGCTGCTCCAGCTTCTGGATCTCCAGCCCTGCCCGCGCCACCTCCGCGTGGATCCGTCCGCCGGTGAACAGCGGCACATTCACGCTGGCCTGATAGTTGTAGACCGGGATTCCGGTCGCCGCGGAAACCCCCGAGTAGGCCCAGTTTCCGTCGAAGCGCAGCGACGGCAGCCGCGCCGCGCTGGCGCCCTTCCGCGTGTCCCGCGCCGCGCGCAGCTTGGCCTCCAGCGCCTGCCACTCCGGCCGCACCGCCAGCGCCTGCTCCAGGCTGGCGTTCAGCTCCGGCTGCGGCGTATCGAAAAACTCCATCGCATCGGCCAGCTCGATCTCCTGCCGCGGATCCAGATTCAGCAACCGGCTCAGTCCATACAGCCCCGCCGTGCGTTCCGCCTGCGCCTCCAGCAGCCGCTGCTTCTCGTTCTGCAGCTCCACGTTGGCGCGCAGCGTGTCCAGCCCCGTCCCCACTCCGGCTTTCTGCAGGTCCGTCGCCAGCTCATGCAACGCCTCCGCCAGCGCCACCCGCGCGTCCGAGGCTTTCACGCTGGCCTCCGCGCGCAGCGTCGCGATGTATTGCGACACCACCACCAGCACCACTTCCTCGCGCACCGAATGGCTCGTCGCACGCTCCGCCCTGGCCGTCTCCCGCGCCGCCTGATATTTCCGCCACAGCGTCAGGTCCAGCACCGGCGCCCCGAACGAACTGCCCGCGGTGAACACCTGGAAGGGACCCGCATGTTGCGGAAACCCGGGAAAGCGCTGCCCGAACCCGGTCTCCAGGTTCAACCGCCGTGCCGCGTCGTCGACCGTGAGCTGCGCCTGCGGCAGCAGCGCCGCCCGCGCCACGTTCTTCTCCTGCTCGCTCTGCGCCGCCGTCAGCACCGCAATCTGCGCCGTGGTGTTCTGCTTCAGCGCCAGCGCCACCGCCTGGTCCAGCGTCAGCCGCAGCACCCCGCTCGGCGCCTCCGCAGCTGGCGCCGCGCTCTGCTGCGCCGCGAGCCGCCCCGGCAGCAGCAGCGCAAACAACAGGAACCCGTAAAAAATGATGTGCGACCCGTTTCCGCCCGGGCCGTTCTTGTCGCTGTCCGTGCCCTTCTTGCAGCCCACAATTTTCCGGATGATCTCCTGGTTCAGACAGCCTTCCGCCAGTAACTGCGCGCCTCGCCGGTGGATCTCCTGCAGCAGTTCCTTTCCCGCCGCATCAATAAAACTCACCGCGCACAAATTCACGGATAATTTCAGCTTCGGGAATCCCGTGCGCAGCTCCCGCCAGCACTGTTCCAACGTTGCTACCCAGGGCCCGGCCAGCCGCCCCTCGACGCTCAGGATCAGCTTTCCGCGCTTTCGCTCTGTAGTGATCTTCAACATGTTGACCGCTTTGCGGTCACCCTTATAGGTGTCCGCTTTTCGGTCACCCCTATAGGTGTCCGCTTTGCCTTCACCGCACGAAGGTTCCGTTTGTCCATATTGCAATTAGACGAACAATTCACAAAAAACGATGCAAGTAAATTAAGGCTTTATATAAGTGTAACATACGAACTTATTGTGGTTTATCTATTGCCTTAAATTAGACTATATATGGGCAATAGATAAAATTAAGTCTTTTAGAAATGCCGTAATATGGTCATTGATCTATTCCTTTCAGCGTATCTTCGAGCCTTTTTTCACCACCAAGGAGCTGGGCAAGGGCACGGGGCTGGGACTCTCCACGGTCTACGGCATCGTCAAGCAGAGCGGCGGCCACATCGAGGTCTACAGCGAGGTGGGCAAAGGCACATCCTTCAAGATCTACCTGCCGCGCATAAACGAAAAACCGCAGGCGGCGGCCGTAGAGCCCCAGCAAGAAGAAACGCGCGGCACGGAGACCATTCTCGTTGTCGAGGACGATGAGGAATTACGCACCATGGCCTGCGAGTATCTCACCGCGCAGGGCTACACCGTTCTCGTGGCCAGCAATGCCGCCGAGGCCATCCCCCTGGTGAAAAGCCATCCGGGACCGATTGCGCTGGTGATTACCGATGTGGTCATGCCCGGACTGAGCGGTCCCCAACTGATTCAGAAATTGACGGACCTGCGACCTCATATCAAGCCGCTCTAGAAGGTGATCCAGCCGGCGCGGATGAGCCACAGCGATCCGGCACCCACCACCATCCACAGCAGAACGCCCTGCAGCAGCGGCCGCCAGCCCACTTGCTTGAGCGTGCCCCGGGAGATGCCCGTGCCGATCAGGAACAGCGTGGCCGTCAGCCCCAGGCGCCCCAGGTTGAACAGGCCGTGCGCCGCGCCGGAAATCCGTGGCACGTAGGTGTTGGCCACCGCGGCCAGGCAAAACAAAAAAATAAACCAGGGAATCTGCACCCGCGAATTGCTCTTCCTCGCCGCCGCCGTGCCCAGCGACAGCGGCACAATCCACAGCGCCCGCGCCAGCTTTACCGTCGTGCCCACCACCAGGGCCGCCGCGCCGTAGCGCGCCGCCGCTCCCACCACCGAGCTGGTGTCATGAATCGCCAGCGCCGCCCACAGCCCGAACTGCCCCTGCGTCAGATGCAGCCACCAGCCGATCAGCGGGAAGATCAGCAGCGCGATCGAATTCAGGATGAACACCGTGCCCAGCGAGACGGCCATCTCCTCCTCGCCGGCTTCGATGATCGGTCCCACCGCGGCAATGGCGCTGCCGCCGCAGATGGCCGTGCCCGTGCTGATCAGAAAGGACGGCGCGGCCCGCACCTGCAGCAACCGCCCGAGCCCGTATCCCGCGCTCAAGGCAAACGCGATGCCCACCGCTGTATACGCAAATCCGCTGCGCCCGGCCTTCAGCACTTCCTGCAGGTTCATGCCGAATCCCAGGGCCACCACCGAGGATTGCAGGAGAAACTTGGCCAGGTTGCGGCTGTCGGTATGGAAGGGATGGGCGAAGCTCAGCCCGTACAGGAGACCCGCGGTCAGCGCCAGGGGCGGCGAGAGCAAGCCCGTCGCGGAGATGATCAGCCCGAGAAAAAATACTGTCTTCGTATTTATGTTCATAGAATCCCAGGTAGTTTAGCAGGTCGCGGAGTTCTCCACCGCGGTACGGCTGCAAGAATTTCTTCCACGAAGTGCGAGTGTGCGCGGCGCTTCACGGTTTTTTGTCTTCCGGGACGGCGGGCGGGGCGAGCTTTGCGGCGTGATGCGTCCGGGCGACAAGGGCCGCGACGATCTTCCTGGCGGCGGCCTGGCTCACCGGGCAGGCGGAATCGTTGATGCGGCACTGCGCCAGGGTGAGCTGGCAGGGGCAGGAGCAGCTTTCGGCGTTGAAGCGGCGCAGCGCGGTCTGCTTCTGTTCCGGAGTGAGCTTCGAGAGGTCCACGCCGGGAAGCTCGGTGGCGCGGTCGGCGTGCTGCAGAAAGACCTGGCCGGTGTCCTCGAAGGTTTCGATCTTCGCGCCGAAGGGCAGGCCGAGCAGGGCGCGAATCTCCGTTTCGTAGAGCGCGGGATCGCGCAGCCCGGTGTGCTTCTGCACCACGCGCCCTTCGGTATCCAACACGAACGAAGTGGGCAGCGCGGGAATTCCGCCATAAAGCTCGCGCAGTCCCGGCGGGGCCAGGGCCACGGGATAATTGATGCCGAACTCCTGCACGAACTTCTGCACGTCTCCGGGCGCATCGTCGTCCACTGAGAGGCCGACGATCTGCAGCTTGCCGGCGTATTTCGTCTGCAGATCGATGAGATCGGGAATTTCCGCGCGGCAGGGTTTGCACCAGGTGGCCCAGAAATTGAGCAGGACTACTTTGCCGCGCAGCGCGGCGAGCGCGAGCGGCTTGCCGGCGAGATCTTTCAGGGCAAAGGGCGGGGCCGAGTCGGGATTGCGCACGAAGCGGATCACCGGACCGGCGGCCGCGGCACTGTCCGCTGCGCTGCTGGGCGCGCTGCTGGGCGCGGTGTCCGGGGGAGCGGGGCTTTGCGCGGCGGCGAGGCCGCTGAGCAGCAGCCCCAGCAGCAGGAGCAGGCCGGATTTCGCGGAATGGGCGGTGATGGACATCGCTATCATTGTATAACCACCCGGGGGGATTGTGGGTAGGGAAGCAAGGACGTAAAGAAGAAGAGAAGTTCTTCGCTCGCAATCCACGCAGCGAAGGGAGCGCGGTTCCTTTCCGACCGGCCGCGCGGCGCCCGGAAGGACGAGAAGCGTTTTTGAGGTATGGTTACACCCATGGTGGAGAGCGGGAACAAAAGGAAGCCGGCGCTGCTGGAGATGAGCCACGTGACGGTGCAGCGCGGGGAGCGCGCGGCGCTGGACGACGTTTCGCTGCGCATCGGCGACGGGGAGCACGTGTGCATCCTGGGGCCGAACGGGTGCGGGAAATCCACGCTGATCAAGACGATTACGCGGGAATGTTATCCGGTGGCGCGGGCAGGGTCGTCCATTGCGATTTTCGGGCAGGAGCGCTGGGATATTTTCGAGCTGCGGGCGCTGCTGGGGATCGTTTCGCCGGACCTGCTGGCGATGTGCTCGACGGATGCGACGTGCCGCGACGTGGTGCTCTCGGGATTCTTCAGCAGCACGCGGATTTTCCCCAATCACCATCCCGCGCCGGAGCACCGGGAGCGGGCCGAAGCGGCGCTGGCGCGGCTGGGGATCGCGCATCTGGCGGGGCGCGCGGTGGCGGAGATGTCCTCCGGGGAGGCCAAGCGCACGCTGATCGCCCGGGCCCTGGCGCACAATCCGCGGACGCTGCTCTTCGACGAGCCGAGCAACGCGCTGGACATCGCCGCGCAGATGCAGCTGCGCACGACGATGCGCGAGCTGGCGCAGGCGGGCCTGGGGATTCTGCTGGTGACGCACCACGTCTCGGAGATCATCCCGGAGATCGAGCGGGTGGTGCTGCTGCGCGCGGGGCGCATCCTGGCGGACGGGCCGAAGGAGCGAGTGCTGACGTCGGAGCGGCTGACGGAGCTGTTTGGCGTGCCGGTACGGCTGGCGCAGCACGACGGGCACTTCCATTTGTGGTAGCAGGTACCAGAATTCCACCCTCTTCCTACCCCCACCCCCGTTGTTTATTGCAAAGAGTGCGGAGATGCTTGATTCTGAAAGAGTTGCATTTTTCATTGAGAAAAAGAGTGCGCAAGAGCAGCCAGGGCAAGAACTTAAAGTCCTGGCTTTTGTGTTAGATAGAAAAGAGTGTGTAAGGCTATGAAAAGAAAGGAGTAGAGAGGCAGTTAACAGTTGACAGTTGAAAGTTGAAAGCAGGAGGAGGCGGGAAGGACGCCGGGAAAGTATTCGAACAGAAGATTGACGAAACACAGAGAAGGATAGCAGAAGAGTGACCTTGTTTCAATAGATTACTGAGTGGTATTCGAATGGATTGTGGAAAAGTACGGGAGTGACGCGCTTTTGCAGTCCGAAACGTCAAAACCCCCGCACGTAAACCCGACGTGTGGGCCACCCGCCTAGAGTTCCAATACTAGGTAGTTACAGACCGATCAGCTTATGCAGAACGGCAAAGATTCCTACAGCCATTGAGACGCAACCTACCAGCCGGAAAACAATCCGCGCGTGACGAAAACGCACGTCCGTCTTGTTGAGCGGCGAGAGGTTGTACTTCTTCTCAAGACCGTCAACAATTGCGTCCGCTCGAAAAAAGACGATGATCCCAACTATTAACGGCACGAGGCTACTTGCGTATTGCAATGCATCCTCAGCGGTCATGGCCAAACTTGACCAAACAGGAAGAGGGCGAGGAAAATCCCGTGAAGCAAGGAACGAACTAGTACGAACAGCAAGAATAGTCCGAAGCCCAGTGCAAGCAAACCAGGGATGCGCTGGTTCCACTTCCATGCTGAAGTTTTTTCGACGTTTTCTAGGATCGCGGGCGAAACTCCACTCCTCCGGCGTCGCCACCTACTGAAGCGCAGCAGCTGGCCCGGGGCAAACGTTTTCAGCGCACCCACGATCGTGAGGAGTACCGCGGCGCTGAACATCAGCAGGTAGGCGCCTAAGGACACCTTCGACGGAGAACCAGGACCGCCTACCAAGGCCGATAAAGGGATCGCAAACTCAGTCATTTGCCAAACGAGGCTTTCTACTTATGTATGTGCCAATATCCGGAATATGTTTCAGCCACTTGGGGCGGGTGGCCCAGTCCTCCGGATCTTCCCATGTTCCTGGCGGCGCACGCGGAGAGGATACCACTGTTGTAAGTTATCGCGGAGTAGTGCGATGGGGGGCGTCCCGAACCTGTTCGATCATTAAACCTGTGCTACCGGCCTGGTTGCGATTGCAAGCAGGGATGCTAAAAACGCGGACAAGCCGGAATTGAGTGGAGAATAAGCGTGCGCGGGGCATGGCCGCCGGACAAAGTCCGTAAGAGAGCAGTCCGAAGAGTTCCATTCCAACGCGTTCTTTTCCTACCAGAAGAGGAGCACGCGCGGACATGGCAACTAGTCCCTCCATGGAACCAAGAGACAGGGAAGGTCCAAACAAGGGTTCAACCGCGACGATTTATCTGGGTAACGATCCGATGTTCACGCTGCGCAGCCTTCCCGACGACGACAGCGTCACCCTGAGCGACGTCCGGGACCCAGCCCAGAGTTGCCGGATTCCCGCGAAGCTGCTGCTCATTCTTGCTGAAACGTTTGTTGCGTTAAGAAAAAAGCGCGCGCTGTCCGACTGAGCGGGGTCCAGACAAGCAAGCAGGGTTTGCGCGCCGAAGAGCCTCGATCGCGTGCACATTACAGCAGGCGCAGGCAATGACACTCGCTCGTCTTTTCCACTCTGTTTATACATTCCGGATGAAACGTTCGTTTTATCGACCAGAACGGGCGGCTTGAGGTATGCTTTTGTCCAGGAGAGCACTTGAGCGTTGCGGGCCGACTGCGGGAGTTACGTTCGCGGATCGGAATTACCACGCGCGAAGTAGCCGAGCAAAGCCAAAAGATCGCCGAGGCCGAAGGCAATCCAGAATATTTTGTTTCGAACGCGTGGCTCACGCAACTCGAGAACACCGACTCGGTTCCCAGCATCTTCAAGCTATTCAGCCTCAGCGTGATTTACAGGATCAAGTTCACCGACCTGGTTTTGTTGTTCGGGGTGGACCTGGAAAAGATCGAGAAACATCGCATCGCGATGCCGCCGCAGGACACCTCCCGCGCGACGATTGAAGTCTACGACACGGAACGAACCGTAACTTTTCCCGTGCGCTTCGACCCGGGATTCAGCGTCAGCACGACAAACCTACTGTCCCGGATGGTGGAGGTGTGGGGGGAGATTCCGATCTCCCTGATTCAGCACCTGGACTTGCGGCACCAACACTACGGGTACATCGGCCTGCAAGATTTCACCCTCCATCCACTGCTGCGCCCCGGCTCCTTCGTGCAGATTGACGAGGGGGTCAAGAAAATCCAGCCGGGCAAGTGGCGGACGGAATATGACCGGCCGATTTATTTTCTCGAACTTCGCGACGGTTATGCCTGCGGATGGTGCGAAGTGAACCGCAACGAACTCCTTTTGCTCCCGCACCCGCTATCCCCTTGCAGCGTGAAAAAATACGCGTATGGGACCGAAGCGGAGATCGTGGGACAGGTGACCGGGGTGGCTATGCGGCTTGTGGATCCCGATTACGAGGGAGCAGGCGAGAGCGCAAGATTGCCAAAGCGACAGTGACATTGGACGTAAAAAGCTCCGCGGTCAGGGGATCGCAATCCAAGGGTGCCGTGATTCGATAGGGCTGAAGCTTCTCCCAAGTGCCGATGAGTTCGATTATTTCTATCCGATTGCAACAAGCATAGACTTCCAGCTCCTCCACCAAGTTCTCGAGGGAACTCGTCCCCAGGCATTTGAATATTTCCTGGTGGCAGGCCGTCAGCGCGGCGGCGGCGGCGTCTTGCGAGAATTCATTCGCCAGTCCGTCATGATGATAGCGGCCCGTGGTGTAATCGCGGGTGGAGGCGAGATAGATCAGCCGGGCAAAATCCCCCTTGAGTTTTGCCAGAGTGCGATGCTGGAGATCCTCGCGCGCGGCTTCCACGGCCATTCGTTTGATCCTTGTTTCCATTTAGCCACCGATCCGGGGGAGATTTGCTGACGGAGATTGTGGTATCCCCGCAGATTTTCCGGCCAGGCCCCAAAGTTGCGTCGACAAATCGCTCACATAGCGAGCCATCCCCCGCGTGTGAATGGGACCGAGGAAATAGATAGCAACGGCCATCAGCCAGCACATTCCGGAAACGAGCAGGCAATCGACAGCAATCTTGATTTCCGTCCCAGGATTCAGGTCCGTGCTTTTCCGGGCTATTTCCGCATGGTATCGCCGGACATTGGCGATCTCGTGGCGGGTCTGGCGCAGCCATAAATAGGCAAGTCTTTTCCGCTCGCGGTGGAACAACTCCTGAGCCCCGCGCGAGTGTTCCCGGGCGATAAAATCGGAATCTTCCCGGTCGAAGATTCGTTCCAGGACCTCCGGCGGGCACGGTACGGCAGGCATTGCCGCTGCCGTCTGTTCTTCCGACCGATTGCGCGTGCTCCCCGATTGGGCTCCCTCACGCATAAACGAAAAACCAATCAATACGATGAACAGGAAGCCGAGAAGAATGACGAGAATGGCGGGCCAGCTCACGGAAGCACCGTCTTCGAGATGTAACTGCGGACCATGGCCACGCGCTTTCTCGTGCCGGCCGAAAGCAATTGATAATCGTATTCGAGCTTCGATTCGGAAGCGGGCAAGGGCATGGGCGCGTAGGCCCACAAGGCGGGGCACCAGATGGCCAAAACGAGAACGTAGGAAAGAGGTTGAAGATATACCCACCATACTTGAAAGGCTGAGCCTAACTGTGTGCGGAACGTGAGATTGACGACGCTGGTGCCAAGGAAGAGACCATAACCCAGCATCATGCCCCGAAGATTCTTGCCCAGAGGGATCGCGTAATAATAAAACAGGGCAAACAGAGCGATTAGAAAGACAGACTGAACCATCCGGAGATTTCGTTCCAAGTCATAGGCTATTGATCCCGGCGACAATCCCGTGCCGGACAACGCATTGGCCAGGACTTTCGAGATCACCATGGCAAAAACGAAAGCGAGAACATTGCGCGCCATGCGCGCGGCGCCCGGGTAGTGGACGAGGCCCTGCCTGTAAAGCTCGAAGAGTATCCCGCAACCCAACAACATATCGATGAATTGCGTATACCAATAAAAATAGGGGTATAAATCCGCATGCCAGAGCAAGATGTAAAATCGAGCGAGCGATTGCAGGAATACACAGAGCAGATACGCGTAGAAGAGAGAGTATTTCGCGAAGAATCTTCCGCGAACCGCTCTCAGGAGCAAAATGGCTTCGAGGATGTTGCACGTCCAGAAAATTAACTGGCTAATCATGATTGTTAGCCAGAAATTCTAACACGAAGCCCAGAGGGAAGGTTCAAGAAACCTTCCCTCTGGTCGGTTTGCAACCCTCGTGCTACGCGGCCAGTGTGGACGACGGGAGCACCCAGGGTGACGGTGCGGGTGGCGCACCGCCATCACTCTGCAGAACGGGCTGCTCCGTTTTAACTGGTTGCAAGTCAATGGGAAGCGTGAGTGTGGCGATTACTGCGAGCAAAAGCGCGAGCCCAAATAGTTTTCTTCCGAAAGACATGTTTCCTCCAAGTGTTGAGAGTTGGGACCCCTAGCGACCCGGCGGGCCTCTGAGTCTTATTAACGCGTAAGAGACACAGTGAGTTTGCGCGAATCGAGAATCTGGTTCGTAAGCCGAGCAACTCTTTCAAACGGAGCCTGGGCGTGGAGTTCCACGGTTCGGATTCCGAGCAACGGCCAATTCCCTGGCCGGTACCTCGATGCCCTGTCATGAACGCATTCCGGAGACAGTGAGGCTGGGGCTGCCGGTACGACTTCCTGCCCCCTTGCTGAGAGCAAACCAGCACGTACTCCATTTCTTCAATCAAAACCCCGGTCCGCTTGCTCTGCATGCCAAGCAAGAATCTGAATTTCGGAAGAATTCTTAGGAGCGATGCGGATACTAAAAACTCGGGAATGATCGTTGCAAACTGCGTTGGACGGAGGAGCGATCAGTGGAAGCAGAGTCTTCCAGTGGAAGCCGTGCAGCGAGGTACCCGTTTGTCGCTGAGGTGAGGGCCACGAATTTGGCCTCCGGAACACAGATCTATGGAGAAACGGAGGATTTGAGTATAGGCGGATGCTGCATCCGCACGCGTGAGCCATTGCCTCGTGGCAGTTCCATCCTGGTGGAAATCAAAAGAAGCGGAATTCTCTTCGTAACTCGAGCAACTGTAGCCTACAGCCTGGCGGCAGAAGCGATGGGTGTAATTTTTCTGAACGTGCCATCCGAGCAGATGCCAATTCTCGCAGGCTGGCTTCAAGCTGCAATTCCAACCATTCGTCGCAATGTAAGGGAGGAACAGCCGGGCAGTGAGGCTGCGGATGCTCTCCTTGAAAAACCGGAGACAATCAGCGATTAGGATAGCCCGCCTGTGTGTCAACGAAACCCTTACGTTTCATTGGACCGACTCCAAATCCGCCCATTGCCCGTTGCTGAAAACTGCGATCTTTGTGATCGGGTGTAACTCCCATAACGTCGGCCTGTATTAGGGCGGGTGGCCCACTCGTGCGGATTTTTTTCTTCTATCTGGCGGCGCACGGGGAGAGGATACCGCTTCTGCACGTCAGCACGGAGTAGCGAGATGAAGGGCAGCCCGAGTCTGCTCGGTCAGTGAACCTAGGGCAATCGCGGATCAGATACGGGGGCCCATCAAATCACTCCGTTCATCTCCCAAAACGGTAACTGCGCTCGAGTTCACCCAGGCGGGTCACGAGTTCTGAATGTGACTGCACGTGGAAAAGATACCTGGGTACGTCTCTTACCGTGCTGCGGGCCATAAATGGCTCCCCCCAGAAACTCAAAAGTATTTCTGTGTTTCCGTCAGGTTCCGTCTCTGCCCGGATGAACGATACACTTTCGCGGAGCGGGCACCAGATCGGCGGCTGCATTTTCTCGGAGCCGGCACACGCACGCCTTGATCTTAGGCATCACGTCGTCGCGCCAGCGCTCCTTCTCGCTCTCATCCAGAATGAATTGAATGGCAGTGACGCGGGGGTTTTCGATTGCTGGCCGCAGGAGAGCATCAAAAAGGGTTTGCGGTCTGAACATGAGCAGGCAGACGTTAAAATAGAGCATTTCTCCGAGGGAACGACGCGCGAACTGCGCGCTCATCGAGCGTTACTGCGACGGCCCAATGAGTACGGCGTCAGGCGGCTGCAAAGCCGCTTGCATCTTCATCACCGCCGCCTCTGCCCGCTCGATGTGCTCCGTCAGACGCCCTTGTTGGTGTTCGCGGCGCAAATCGCGAAGGAGAAGGAGCGCTAGAAGCAGAAGCATCATTGTCAAAAGAGCTTCGGCTTTCACAATGTGCAGGAAATGCAGGACCAATGCCGCGACCGCGGCTGTTATCCCCGCCACGGCGTCCCAATCCACACTCAAGAACCGTTTCATACTTCCTGTCCGCGTTGTGATCCGAGAAAGCATCTTGCAGCCGCCTTGTTACTTCCGTTCGCTTTGCGCCCCGCCCTCCCCGGCTTCATGGTAATGGCCCGAGACGGGTTCCGTGGCTGCCACATACATTCGTTCAGCGTAGTGGATAAATTCTATATACGCTTTAACGTACGCGTGGCCCGCCTCGACATTGTTTTTGTTGAAGTCCGCCTTTTCCAGCGCGCCTTGGAAATGCTCGCGAAGCCCCTTCTCCGCAGCTCCATTGACAAGCTTCACCAGCGGCTCTGCTGTCCGATCCGCGAGCGCTTTGTCCGCGGCGGGGATGGCGGGGCCGAGATCCCGGCCCGCAGGTTTGAGCCCAGTATAGGGCGCTCCTTCGCCCGCTCGATGCAGGCGCACTAGGGTCTCGAAGAAATATCGATCGGCTAGCGCCTTCGCTTCCGGGCTCAGTTTCCGGACAGTCATCGTTTGGTCAAAGGCTTTTCGTATTTCAACTTCATCAGCCTTTTGCACCCAAATGAGAACGAGATTGACGTTTCCTGTCTCCAGCGCTTTCTGCGCCGCCTTGACCACGGGTCCATCCATTCCATCGCAGTGACCCAGGGCACGGTTCGGCGTCAAAACCAGGAGGCCCAGAACAAGCAGAGCCCGCTTCCAGCTACGTTCCGTCATGGCGCACCTCCTTTTTGGGGTGAAACTTGGCGGCTTGCGCATTCCATTCTCTGAAATTTTTTTTGCCAGCGCACCCCGGCGAGAGGATAGCACTTCTGCAAGTTAGCGTGGAATGGTGCGATGGGGGCACCCCGGATCTGCTCGGTCATTGAACCCGGGGCACCCGGCTGAAATAGTGAGCGTAGGCTCTTAAGATTTTGGGGAGGGCGTTCCCGTGCCTTGTTGAGACAAGTTTCGCCCGCCCCCCAGTCGCTATCTGTGGAAGCTCAGGACAAATGCCTCAACCTTTCACAGGGATCGTGACCGGCTCAGCGAGCTTGAACGTGAGTGGAGTCTCGGGGCGAAGATGGATGTCTTTCTTTCCCGTCAGAAAGGCCACCGTCGTTCCTACCCCTGCGCCCACAGGCCCACCGATTAGCGCGCCCTTACCGCCACCGGCGAGCGCGCCAATCAAGACTCCTCCGCCTGCTCCGCCGCCAATCCACGCCCAGTTGCGTTTCTTGTGGTCGCCGCCAGCCTTCCAGGAAGCAGTTGTGCGGACGCCGTAGTTCTGGCCATTCACTGAAACGCCTTCGAGCTCCAGCTGCAACCGCGCCCTGCCCATTAATCTTCCTGAGTGCCGTGCATCAACAACCAATCCCTCAGCGTAGGCACCCCGAGGGATGACCGTCTTGCCATCAATGATCACGGGTTCTGAGACCGTAGCCTCAAAGTGATCTCCCGGTCTGCTCTGGTCGCTCGCCAGGGCTTGATTCAGAGTCACATGGATGGCTGTGGTTTCAGGCAGCGTCAGAGCTTCTGAACGTTTCGGCAAAGTAGCAGCCGCAACCCCCAGCGCCACTACGAGCAATACCGAACCACCAACCATCAAGTATTTTCTTTTGGTCAGAATCATAAGCACCTCGAAGCCCGATTAGAGTCAGATGGTTTTCCATCGAGTACCTTATTAAATGATTTGAAATGAATAAGTTGCCAATTTTTTACTTCCAGGATCCCGGCAAGAATTACATGACTTGAGAACTTCTGGAGTACTGCGAGTACTAATGGCGGAAACAGCGAAGGTCGTGGGACTAGAAGATTTCAATAGCTGGATTTTTGCGTCCAGCTCATGGGCCTCATTGTGAACCCATCGCGAGAAGGGCCCGCTCAGACGTACAATTTGTTGTCAGAGAGGACGTCCGAATTATTTTCAGGATCACAACCCTGTATCACTCTTGCAATTCATCCGGCGTACAAAACGAGGGTGCCCCGCGCACATTTAAAGACCGAAGCGCGAAACGCGAAATACGAAACGCGAAATGTGAAACGCGAAACTCGAAATGCGAAATTGTCAGATGGGGCGGCGGAGGCCGAGTTTGCGCATGCGGGCCTGCAGGGTGGTGCGCTTGAGGCCGAGGAGGGCGGCGGCGCCGCTGGGTCCGGCGATGCGCCAGTGGGTAAAGCGGAGGGCGCGGAGGATGTGCTGGCGCTCGGCTTCTTCGAGGGTGGAGATGGCGGCATCGGCCGGAGCGCGGGAGGGGGCGAAGGAAAAAGCGTCGCCGAAGGCGGCGGCTGGAGCGGGCTTTAACTCGGCCAGGGGGACGCGGAGCTCGTTGCCGGGGGAAAGGAGCACGGCGCGCTCGATGAGATTTTCGAGCTCGCGGATGTTGCCGGGCCAGGAGTAGCTGACCAGGGCGTCCATGACTTCGGCGGGGACGTATTCGACTTTTTTATTGAGCTGGCGGCTATAGCGCTGGACGAAGTAGCGGACCAGGAGGGGCACGTCTTCGCGGCGCTCGCGCAGCGCGGGAACGTGAATGGGGAAGACGTTGAGGCGGTAGTAGAGGTCGCTGCGGAACTGTTTATCGGCGACGAGTTTGGCGAGGTCGCGGTTGGTGGCGGCGACGACGCGGGTGTCCACGCGAATGGTGCGCGGGCTGCCGAGACGCTCGAATTCCTGCTCCTGGAGGACGCGGAGGAGTTTGGGCTGCAGATCGAGGGGGATGTCGCCGACTTCGTCGAGGAACAGGGTGCCTTTGTCGGCGAGCTCGAAGCGGCCGATCTTCTGGGCGATGGCGCCGGTGAAGGCGCCGCGCTCGTGGCCGAAAAGCTCGGATTCGAGCAGGCCGGAAGGGATGGCGGCGCAGTTGACCTTGACGAAGGTGCGGGCGCGGCGCGCGCTGCGGTTGTGGATGGCGCGGGCGATGAGCTCCTTGCCGGTGCCGGTCTCGCCGAGGATGAGCACGGCGGTGGAGGCGGCGGCGACGAGCTCGACCTGGGCGAGGGTGCGCTTGATGGCGGCGCTTTCGCCGATGATCTCCTCGAAGTTGAACTCGCTGCGGATCTCTTCTTCGAGGTAGAGCTTTTCTTCGTTGAGCTTGTTCTTGAGGGCGTCAATCTCCTTGAAGGCCAGGGCGTTTTCGACGGCGATGGCCACTTGCCCGGCGACCTGGCGGAGGAGCTCGACGTCGGCCTCGGGAAAGGCGTCGGGGCGGCGGCTGGCGAGATTGAGGGTGCCGAAGGTGCGGCCGTGGGTGAAGAGCGGAACGCAGCAGATGGAGGTGACGCCTTCGCGGCGGAGGATGCCGATGATTTCGCCGGGGAAGCGGTCGAGCTCGGGGCCGCGCAGAAGGCAGGGCTGGCCGGTGGAGAAGCAGCGGCCGGAGGGCGAGGCGTCGAGGGGCACGATCATCTCCGGGCGGAGGAGTCCCTGGGCGGCGGGGAAATCGAGGGCGTGAATGCGAAGCAGGCCGCTGGCGGGATCGAAGAGGGCGAGGCTGGTGTAGTCGTGGTGGATGACGCGCTCGAGGGTGGTGACGATGCCGCGGAAAAGTTCCTGGAAGTCGCGGTGGGCGACGAGCAGGTTATTGACTTCGAGGAGCACCTGGAGGCGGTCGCGTTCGCGGGCGAGTTGCTGCTGGTAGGCCTGGGAGCTCTCGGAATTGAGGGCGTTGTCCACGGCGACGGCCACCTGGCTGGCGACGCGCTGCAGGAATTGCAGCTCGGCGTCGGTGATGCGCTGGGCGGCGCGGCGGCCGAAGCCCAGCGCGCCGATGCGGCGCTGGGCAGTGGTCAGGGGGAGCAGGGCCAGGGAGTGGACGCCCTCGGCTTGCAGGCGCTGCATGAACTCGGGGTAGCGCGCATCGAGGGCGGCGTCGGCGACGAGAAAGGGCTGCTGCATCTGCAAGACCCAGCCCGCAGGATGGTTTTCGACGGGCGCCTCGGTGCCGGGTTCGTGATCGGTGGGCTGGCGCGCTTCGAGGACGTGCAGGCGCATGACGTTACGCGCGGGATCGTGGAGGACGAGGGCGAGGAAATCGAAGGAGACGACGGAATGGAGACGGCCGGAGAGATCGTGGAAGAGGGCTGGCAGATCGCGGTGCTGCGCGACGGCTTCGCTGACTTCCAGCAGGGCTTCGAGCTGGCGCCGGGACTGCTCGGGCGGCGCGGCCGCGTTGGGGGAGGAAGGAACGGGATCGGCCATGAGAGGCAGGATAGCACCGCGTTCCACGAGGCCTCAACCGTGAGGCGGGCAAGATCGTTGGTGGAGCCGTCGTAGTAGCGGTTGGATGTTTGGCTGCGCAGGATGTAGAGGGAAGCCACGGCGGTGTAGATGGTAGGCCCGTGGGGGCTCGAACCCCAGACCTCCACCGTGTCAAGGTGGCGCTCTAACCAACTGAGCTACGGGCCTAAATCCCACTCAGTTTAACACGAGTGAGATAGTGTTACGGAATAGGAAGGATTGGAACCTAGACCCGGGCGACCGGGCCGGCAAGCTGCGGGGAGGCAATTGAAAGAGGCAAGAGCTGGGGCGGGGGAAAACGGACCAGGCTTGTCCAACTTGTTGCAAGAGTTAACAGTGCGGGCGTTTTTTTATTTGACGCGAACATGTGAACGTGGTATTTCATAGTTGCCCTTCTAGCAGCCTGTTCGCGAGTGAGTTTTTCGCGATGGGAGCACTTGTGAGGAACGATCTCTCGCAAGCCGGGTTTCCCGTCTCATTCCGAACACCCCCGACAATTTGGACAACTCTTTTCTATTTGTGCGGCCTGCGGACCGCCAAAGGAGTTCCACGATGCACTCGAAAGTACGTTTACTCATCGTTCTGCCACTGCTCCTCGCTTGCGCCGGGATGCTGGCTTATGCCACGGCCGGCGCGGGGCAGACTGCCAACCATGAGGCCGGACCTGGGGCCGCACAGGACCAGGCGCAAGCCGCAGCGCCCTCGGGGGCGGACGGAGATTATGTAGGAAGCGACACCTGTATAACATGCCATCAAGATCAAGAGCGCCGCTTTAAGAACACCATCATGGGCAAGGTGATGGCCAATCCCCGGACGCCCCTGGAGGCCCGCGGTTGCGAAGCGTGTCACGGGCCGGGGAAAGCCCACGTGGAAGCCGGCGGCGGCAAGGAAACCATACCGCTGCGCTTCGGCAGGGATTCCAAGAACACGGTCGCGGAGCAAAACGCCGCCTGTCTGGAGTGCCATTCGCGCGGCGGGCGGCTGTTCTGGAGAGGCAGCCCGCACGAATCGCGCGGCATGGCCTGCGTGGACTGCCACCAGGTGAAGCAGGAGCTGCATGTCGCGTTGTCTACCGAAGGCCGCTACAACGCTCCACTGTCGGAGAACCGGGGCGTAAAGAAGTCGCAGCCGGAGTTGTGCCTGCAATGCCACCAGATGCGGCGCGCACAGCTGCAACGCTCCTCGCATATGCCCTACCGCGAAGGCAAGGTGACCTGCACCAGCTGCCATAATCCGCACGGCTCGCCGAATCCCAAGCAACTTCTGCAGAGCACGACCAACGAGAATTGCCTGAGCTGCCACACGGAGCGGCGCGGCCCCTTCCTGTGGGAGCACCCGCCGGTAATGGAGAACTGCGCCAACTGTCATGAGCCGCACGGCACCAGCAACCCGGAGTTGCTGAAGGTGCGCATGCCGCGCCTCTGCGATTCCTGCCACGTGGCCACGCGTCACCCCACGCAAGCGCAGCCCCTGGGTTCGATCAAGAATTTCAACCGCGGCTGCACTAACTGCCATTCCGCCATCCACGGGTCGAATCACCCGTCGGGCGACAAGTTCCTACGCTAGGAAGGGAGAGCGCGAAAATGAGAAAATTCACGCCGTTTGCAGTGTTGGCAGCCTGGGCGCTCCTGTTGTTCCCGGCGGGCGTCCTCGGCCAGGAGCAGACCACCGAACATGGGAGCGTCGATTTCGGGGTCCGGTACTCCTGGGGTGACGTCTATGGCCGGCCGGATCTCGCCCTCGATCCATGCCCGGCCTGCAGCCCGAGCGACCCTCTCTATTCCGGCCAGGGGCACGGTAGCCCGTTCGAACCGGCCTTGAAATCCTCGAAATATGGCGAGTACCGCGATTTGCGGGACGGTCTCTATATCCGCCGCTTCGACGTCAAGTTCGAAAACGTGCGGGGCACGAAGAATTACGTGGCCCTGCAATCGCAAAAGTCGTTTTACCGGGACCAGAGTTACCTGGCGACCTTCGGGCGGTACGGCAAGTTCAAGATCCAGTTCCGTTACGATGAGATCCCGCATACCTACAGCAACACCACGCGCACCCTGTTCACCGAAACCGCGCCGGGTGTGTGGAGCTTCCCAACGCTGATCCGGCAAACGCTGCAGGCCACCACCAGCGGCAATCTCCCCTCGGTGATCAACACCCAGGTGGTGCCGCAGTTCAACTTCATCACGCCGTCCATTATCCGCAAGGCGGGAACCGCGCTGCTTTCCTACAATCTGAATGCGAACTGGGACCTGAATATCCTCTTCCGGCGGGAAAGCGAAAAGGGCACGCGGCCCATCGGGCTGATCATGAACTCCAGCCCCAGCGCCAGCGCCACCGGGGGTTATGGCGTCGAGCTCCCGGAACCCATCAACTACTTCTTCAACACGCTGCGCATGGGCACCGAATACGGCAAGCGAAGCTGGGCCGTGCAGGCCGCCTACATGGGGTCTTTCTTCCAAAACAACACCAGCACACTGACATGGGACAATCCGTTCCGGCTCACCGGCGAGAGTGCGGGCAATCCGCTCACCGGGCGCATGGACTTGTACCCCGATAACCATGCGAATTACCTGATGTTTGCCGGGGGGACCGATCTGGGCAAATACCTGCATCTGACGGGCAGCCTGAGTCCCGGCTGGCTGCGGCAGAACGACTTTTTCCTGCCGTACAGCACCAACACGGCGCTAACATGCGGCGACGCACCACAGCCCTGCACCTCGCTCGCTGCTCTGCCCGTGCCGAGTCTCGAGGGGAGCAAGCAGACCCTGGCCATGAATTACACCCTGACAACCACGGCCTGGAAGAACTTCGAGTTGAAGGCGGCCTACCGGCACTACGATTACAACAACAACACTCCGGTGCATGCCTTCACGCCCGCGCAGGGAGATGCCACGCAGACGGCGCGGGACCCAATCACGAACTTTCCCTTAACCGAAACGGAAAACACTCCGTTCGGCTACAACCGGAAGAACCTGGACGTGAGCGGCAACTGGTTCTTCACCAAGCTGAGTTCCTTCAAGATCGGTTACGAGACGGAATGGCTGGACCGCGTGCACCGCGACGTGGGACATACCCTGGAGAACACGTTCGTCACGGCCCTGGACCTGAGCCCCAACAAGGACCTGCTCTTCCGGCTTTCCTACCGGCACGCCAATCGCAAACCGGATTTTTACCTGGATGACGTGTCCGAAGAAATCTCGGGAGGCATTCCGGTGGACAGTCCCTACGCCCGGCGGTTCGACGAAGCAGCCAGAATGCGGAACAGCGCCGATGGCCTGCTGCAGTACAGTCCGCTGGACAAGCTGACGCTGTCGGCCTTTGGGGGCACGCTGCAGGACGATTACAACCGGTCCGGCGGCGTCAACAGCGCCACGCCACTGAACTTCCTCACGGGCGCGGCGGCCACCACCAGTCCTTATTACCTCTACGGAGTGCTGAAGGACATCTCCTACAACTATGGCTTCAATGCGGATTACGCCATAACGCCGGACGTGACCCTGTTTGCCGAGTACTCGCGCGAGAGTTACCACAAGCGGATGATTACCCGCTATCGCGCTCCGGAACAAGGCGCAACGGGGGCCTCGAACGGCTGCGGCCCGGACACCGCGCTGACGGCCAACCGCGGCGCGTGCGACACCGCCAACAACGACTGGGAAAGCACATCCCGCGAACGAGTGGACATCTGGTCCGCGGGTGTTGACACCTATGTGGGCAAGAAGGCCTATATCACCGCCTACTACTCCCTGTCGGCGGCGCGAGGCAATGTCTTCTCGAGCTTTCTAGGCGACCCCATCAACCATCCCAACCTGCCGCTCGCCAATGATCCGGACCGGTTTATGCTGGTGGGCACGAACTCCGCCACGCCCTACCCGGAGACGGTCAACCGCAACCACGAAGTTGTGGTTATCTTAAAGTACAAGCTGACGAAAAACTTGCTGCCGAAAATCGAGTACCGCTACCAGCAATGGGATAACAAGGACTACCAGACTTCGCCCATGACGCAATACATGGGCTGCGTGAGCGCGGCGGGCCCGCCCCCAGGAAGCGTGGTTGGCTGTACCACTCCGCTTCTCACCAGCGCCACGTCGGCAACCCCGGTGGGCGTCGTCAGCCCCTTCTATCCCGGCTTCGTGGTGGGCGATAACTCGTCAGCGCGGTTCCTGTTCCTGGGTGTGGATCAACCCTCGTACCGGGCCCATTACCTGACCGCCACGCTGGAGTATCATTTCTAGGAGTCTTGCAATCCTGGGGACGGGTGGAATAGCCTGTCCCCAGCTTTATCCTTCAGGAGGAAAACAGAATGAACTCAGCACGGAGCAGGAGAGTGGCGGTCGGGGCGATAAGCCTGGTTATGCTTGCGTTGCCGATCACTTCCATCGCCGCCGACGAAGGCGCTGATCTGTTCAAGGGCAAGTGCGCGATGTGCCATGGCCAGGACGCCAGCGGCAAGACGGCCATGGGCGAGAAGATGAAGATCCGCGACCTGCGCTCGGCGGAGGTACAGAAGCAGACGGACGCCGAACTGGAAGGCATCATCAGCAAGGGCAAGGAAAAGATGCCGGCGTACGGCAGCAAACTGAGCAAGGAGCAGATCAGCAGGCTGGTAGGCTTCCTCCGCGAAGCGGGCAAGAAAAAGTAAATCTCTGGCAGCCATTCGCCAGCAAAGAGCAGAGCCATAATGGAGACTCGGGAACCGCTTCAGGTTCAACCAGCACGCCGCCGTGTCGTGGAAATCTTACTGGGCGGCGGGCTGATGGCTTCGATCGTATCGTTTCTCTATCCCGTGCTGCGCTACCTGGTGCCGCCGCCCGTGCCGGATCTGGGCGGGGACGAGGTGGTGGCCGGCAAAGTGGGTGATCTGAAGGCCAACAGTTCGAAGATCTTCCGCTTCGGGAACCGTCCAGCGCTGCTGCTGCTAACCGCGGAGGGCGAGTACCGCGCGCTCTCCGCTACCTGCACGCACCTGAGCTGCACGGTGCAGTACCGCAGCGACCTGCACGAAATCTGGTGCGCCTGCCACAACGGCATGTACGACCTGAACGGGCGGAACATCTCGGGGCCGCCGCCGCGGCCGCTGGAGACCTATCAAGTGCACGTACGCGGCGATGAAGTGGTGGTCAGCCGCAAGCGGGGGGCCTGAGGTGAAGCTGCTGAAGCACGTGCACAGCTGGCTGGACGAGCGCTTCGACTGGGCGGAACTGACCGCGCCGCTGCGGAAGAAGTCGGTGCCGGTGCACGGGCTTTCCTACTGGTATTTCCTGGGCGGGATCACGCTGTTTCTATTCGGGGTGCAGATCTGCACGGGAATCCTGCTGCTGCTGTACTACCGGCCGAGCGCCAACGAAGCGTTCGAAAGCGTGCAGTACATCATGACCCGGGTGCAGTTCGGCTGGCTGGTGCGCTCGATCCATTCCTGGGCGGCGAATCTGATGATCTTCACGGCGTTCGCGCACATGTTCAGCGTGCTGTTCCTGCGCGCCTACCGCAAGCCGCGGGAGCTGACCTGGGTCACGGGGATGATCCTGCTGTTCCTGGCCATGGGCTTCGGGTTCAGCGGCTACCTGCTGCCGTGGAACACGCTGGCGTTTTTCGCGACGAAAGTGGGCACGGACATCGCCGGGCAGCTGCCGGTGGTGGGCAAGTGGGTGATGATCTTCCTGCGCGGCGGGGAAGAGGTGACCGGGGCGACGCTGACGCGTTTCTTCGGCTTCCACGTGGCGGTGCTGCCGGGAATCACCACGGTGCTGGTGCTGGTGCACGTGCTGCTGGTGCAGAAGTTCGGGATCAGCGTGCCGCCAGGGGTGGAAGCGCGCTGGAAGGCCGCGCCGGAGCAGGCGCGGGAGATGAAATTTTTCCCCAGCTTTTTCCTGCGCGAGCTGATGGCCTGGTATATCGCGCTGGCCGTGCTGGGGGCGCTGGCGGCGTGGGCCCCGTGGGGATTGGGCACGAAGGCGGATCCCTTCGCGCCGGCGCCCGTGGGCATCAAGCCGGAGTGGTATTTCCTGTTCATGTTCCAGTCGTTGAAGCTGATTCCGGCGAAGGTGTGGCTGGTGGACGGGGAGTTGCTGGGGATTCTGGTGTTTGGCGCCGCCGGGATGCTCTGGGTGCTGCTGCCGTTCTTCGACGGATGCAAGAACGGGCGCGGGCGGCGGATGATTATGGGAGCAGGCGTGTTTGCGCTGGGGTTCATCGTGGCGATGACCATTTATGGCTATGTGGCGAAATAAGCGGCTGTACCAGGTGCTATGGCTGTTGCTGGGGACGGGATGGCTCGCGGGGGCGGCCTCCGCGCAGACGACGAACACCTGCGCGGACTGCCACGGGGCGCTGGATCCGCCGCTGCAGGTGACCGCGGAACAGTTCGCCGCGGACATCCATGCGCAGAAGGGGCTGACGTGCGCGAGCTGCCACGGCGGCGATCCCAGCAAGGCGGACATGGACGCCATGAGCAAGGCGGCGGGGTTCCGCGGCAAGGTGGAGCGGAAACAGATTCCGGAGCTGTGCGGGCGCTGCCACTCCGATGGCGCGTACATGCGCCAGTACAACCCCTCGCTGCGCACCGACCAGTTGAGCCAGTACAAGACCAGCGTGCACGGCAAGCGGCTGGCGATGGGCGACACCAAGGTGGCGGTGTGCACCGATTGCCACGGCGTGCACGGGCTGCGTCCGGCCAGCGACACGCGCTCCAAGGTGCACCCGCTGAATGTGGCGGAGACGTGCGCGCGCTGCCACGCCGACGCCGCGTACATGAAGAGCTACGCGATTCCCACCGACCAGTTCGCGAAGTACAAGGGCAGCGTGCACTACGAGGCGATGACCGTGCGCGGGGACCTGAGCGCGCCGACGTGCACGACGTGCCATGGCAATCATGGCGCCGCGCCGCCGGGGGTGGGCACGGTGCAGAACGTCTGCTCGAACTGCCACGTTTTCCAGTCGCAACTGTACGAAAAAAGCTCGCACCGAGCGGCCTTTCAGAAAGCCGGGCTGCCGGGGTGCGTGGTGTGTCACGGCAAGCACGACATCAGCCAGCCCTCGGACGCGAAGCTTGGCGGGGGCCCGGAAGCCGTGTGCATGCAGTGCCACAAAGCCGGGGATGTCTGCGATCAGGCGCGGGTAGAAATCCTGGGCAGCCTGACGCGTCTGGACGGAGCCATCAAGAACGCCGACCAGGTTCTCGCGGACGCTGAAGCTTCGGGCATGGAGGTCAGCCAGGCCCGGCTGGAACAGGATCAGGCCCGGGATGCGCTGACCAAGGCGCGGGTTTCGATCCATCGTTTCCGGGTGGAGCCGGTGGAGCAGGATGTGCAAGCGGGGCTGAAAATCGCGGCCAAGAACCTGCAAGCGGGGAAGGACGCGCTGCGCGAGCGCGGCTACCGGCGCATGGGGCTGGGCTTCGCGCTGTTGAGCATCCTCGTGGTGCTCGTGGGGCTGCGCCTGTACATCGGGAAGATCGAACAGAAGGCGCGCTAAGTCCGCGGAGAATGCGCCGCGGCAAGCGCGGGAGTTCCGGGAGGCGTGCAGGTGCGCCACCCCAGGAAGTGCGAAGGGAGAAGATCATGACAATTCGAGGGAACTGGTACGTGAAGGCAGTGGTGGTGATGACGGCGCTGGCGGTGATCTTTCTGCTGAGCGCGCCGGTCCAGGCGCAGGGCGCCGGGGAGAAGGTGTATAAAGCGAAGTGCGCCATGTGCCACGGAGCCGACGGGGCCGGAGCCACGGCGGCGGGCAAGGCCATGAAGGTGACCAGCCTGTGTTCGGACGAAGCCAAGAAAGCCAGCGACGCCGAATGGACGGAACTCATCGTCAAGGGCAAGAACAAGATGCCCGCGTACGACAAGAAGCTTAGCGAGGCCGAAATCAAGGACGTCATCGCCTACATGCGGGGCCTCTGCAAGAAGTAAGGCGGGCCCGGCGGCCCGGGCAAGAAACCCTGCGGTATCCGGCAGTCCCCGGCGGAAGCAGCGCCGGGGACTGCACTCTGCCTGCGTGAAACGGCAAGGGCGAAAAGGCAGCAGCTACCCTCCATGAGACTGCGCGAGAGCATCCGGGACTGGATTCGGCTGGTCTACTTCCTGGGGCAAAATTTTATATCCCTGCTGGGCGTGGTGCTGACCACGAGCAGCGCGCTCACGCTGCTGGCCTTCTGGTTCTACGAAGTCCTGTTGACCGGTCCAGTCCATCCGTACATTGGCATCCTGCTCTTTCTGATCCTGCCGGGCGTTTTTGTGTTCGGGCTGGCGTTGATTCCGGCGGGGATCTGGGTGCGGCAGCGCGGGCTGCGCGGGCGGGAAGCGCTGCCGCTGCGCTACCCGGCGGTGGACTTCAGCGTGCCGTCGGCGCGCCGGGCCTTCTGGCTGGTGAGCGTGGCCACGATGCTGAACCTGCTGATCGTGGGCACGGCGTCGTACCGTGGCGTGGAGTACATGGACACGACGCAATTCTGCGGGCAGACCTGCCACACGGTGATGATGCCGGAATTCACGGCCTATCAGAATTCGCCGCACTCCAGCGTCTCCTGCGTGGAATGCCACATCGGACCCGGGGCGGGCTGGTTCGTGCGCTCGAAGCTCTCCGGAGTGCGCCAGGTCTTTGCGGTGACGCTGCACACGTACTCGCGGCCGATTCCGGCGCCGGTGAAGTTCCTGCGGCCGGCACGGGAGACCTGCGAGCAATGCCACTGGCCGCAGCGGTTTACCGGCGACAAATTCCTGGTGAAGACCAAGTACAAGGACGACGAGAAGAACACGGCGCTGACGACGGTGCTGGTGATGAAGATCGGCGGGCGCACCTGGCAGGGCTCGGTGGGGATCCACGGGCGGCACCTGGACGCCGGGTCGCGCATCCGTTACGTCTCCATCGACGCGCAGCGCCAGGTGATTCCGGTGGTGTATTACACGGACGACGCGGGGAAGACCGTGGAGTACGTCTCCAGCGACGTGAAGGTTACGCCGGAACAACTGGCGCAGGGCGAACACCGCACGATGGACTGCGTGGACTGCCACAACCGGCCGACGCATGCGTTCGAGATGCCCGACGGGGCGGTGGATAAGCGCATGGCGGAAGGGCTGATCAGTCCCGAACTGCCGTACATCAAGAAGAAGGCGGTGGAGCTGCTGAAGGCGGAGTATCCGGACCGCGACGCGGCGCGGCAGCGCATCGTCAGCGAGATCAGCGAGTACTACCGGGCGAACTACCCGCAGATCTACCAGGCGCGGCGCACGATCGTGCAGCAGTCCGCGGAGCAAGTGGCGGCGATCTATGAGCGGAATATTTTTCCGACTATGCGCCTGACCTGGGGCACGCACCCGAACAATCTGGGGCATAACGATTTTCCCGGGTGCTTCCGGTGTCACGACGGCAGCCACACCAGCGCCGACGGGAAAACGATCAACAACGATTGTTCGGCGTGCCACAACCTGCTGGCGGTGGAAGAAGAGAACCCGAAGGTGCTGACCGACCTGGGGATGAAGTAGTCGGCGCGGAAAGTCCAATCGTGCTGGAAACGAAGGCGCAGCGGATTCTGCGGTGGGCGGGCGGGGTCGCCCTCGTCCTCGCCGGATTGTTGTTTTACCCGCCTTTCCCGGCGCGCGCCGCAGACTCCGCGCCGGGCGGGGAATGCCTGACCTGCCACGGCGATAAAGGCGCGACCACGAAACGGGCCGGCAAGACGGTCTCGTTGTACGTGGACGCCAGGATGTTTTCCGCCTCGGTGCACGGCAGCCTGGGGTGCACCGGCTGCCACGCCGACCTGGAAGGCAAGGACCTGCCGCACGGTGTGCCGCTGGCGCGGGTGAACTGCGGCACCTGCCATGCCACCGAGCAGGAGCAGCATGCGCGCTCGCTGCACGGCAAAGCAGTAGCCCGCGGCGACCCGCTGGCGCCGCGCTGCAAAGACTGTCACGGCAACCATGACATTCTTCCAGTGAAAGACCGGCAGTCGGCGGTGGCGCCGCTGAAGGTGCCGTTTGTGTGCGGACGGTGCCACCGCGAAGGTACGCCGGTGCAGCGCAACCGTCCTATCCCGCAGCAGAACATCCTGGAAAACTATTCCGAAAGCATTCACGGGGAAGGCCTGCTCAAGAAGGGACTGGTGGTCGCGCCCAACTGCGCCACCTGCCACACGGCGCACTTGATTCTGCCGCACACGGATCCCGACTCTTCCATCGCCCGGCGAAACATTGCGGCGACCTGCACGCGGTGCCACGCGCAGATCGAGGAGGTGCACCGCAAGACGATCAAGGGAGAGCTGTGGGAGAAGGAAGCGCACGTCCTGCCGGCCTGCGTGGACTGCCACCAGCCGCACAAGATCCGGAAAGTTTTCTACCTGCAGGGCATGGCCGACGCCGACTGTCTGCGCTGCCACGCGAACGAGCGGCTGAAACGCGCGCGGGACGGGTTGTCGCTCTACGTGAGCGTCACGGAGCTGGCGGGCTCGCGGCACGCGACGGTGGCTTGCAGCCAGTGCCACTCGGAGGTGAACGCCTCGCGCGTGCGGCCCTGCGAGACGATCACGCACAAGGTGGACTGCACCGCCTGCCACGACGAAATCGGCAAGCAGTACCAGAGGAGCACCCACGGGCAGCTTCTCGCCAAGAATGATTCCAATGCGCCGACTTGCAAGGAGTGTCACGGGACGCACGGCGTGCTGGGCAAGATTAATCCGCAGTCGCCGACGTTCGCGACCAACATTCCGCGGCTCTGCGGGCAGTGCCACCGCGAGGGGCAGAAGGCCGCCGAGCGCTACACCGGACGCCAGCACGAGATCCTCGAACACTACACGGAGAGCATTCACGGCAAGGGGCTGCTGAAGAGCGGCTTGACGGTGACCGCGACCTGCACCAGCTGCCACACGGCGCATCATGTCCTGCCGCGCTCCGACCCCGAATCGAGCGTCAACGCCGCCAATGTGCCGACCACCTGCGGGCGCTGCCACCACGGCATCGAGGAGGAATTCGAGAAAAGCATTCATGCCCGGGGACCGGGGAAGCCGGGCAAGGATCTGCCGGTCTGCAGCGACTGCCACACCGCGCACTCCATCCGCCGCGCGGATGAGGATGCCTTCAAGCTGGACATCATGGCCAAGTGCGGGCGCTGCCATGAGGCCATTGCCAAGACCTACTTCGACACCTATCACGGAAAAGTGTCGCGGCTCGGCTATACCAAGACGGCGAAGTGCTACGACTGCCACGGCGCGCACGACGTCCTCGCGGTGACCGACCCGCGCTCGCGGCTGAGCCGCGCCAACGTGGTGGCCACCTGCCAGAAGTGCCACCCCGGCGCCACCCGCCGCTTCGCCGGATATCTGACGCACGCCACGCACCACGATCCCCGCAAGTATCCCTTCCTCTTTTTCGCGTTCTGGGGAATGACGGCGCTGCTGGTGGGCACGTTCGTGGTCAGCGGCCTGCATACGCTGCTCTGGCTGCCGCGCGCATTCCAGATGCGCCGCGAATTGCGCGCCGCGCAAGCGGCCAAGGCGCGGTTGGCGGGAGCGGAGGGTGCGGCACCGGCGGGGGGCGAGGCACAAGAGCGGCAGTTCGTGCGCTTCACCCGGCTGCACCGGATCATGCACACGGGCATGATCGTAAGCTTCATGAGCCTGGCGCTGACCGGTCTGACGCTGAAGTTTTCCTACACCGGCTGGGCGGTGGTGCTGTCGCGGCTGCTGGGCGGGTTCCAGACCGCGGGGTACATCCACCGGGCCGCGGCCGTGGTGATGTTCGGGATTTTCGTCACACACTTGGCGGACCTGCTGCGCTTGAAGAGGCGGGAGTACGGCTCGTGGCGCGCGCTGCTGCTGGGACCGAACACCATGCTGCCCACGCGGCGGGATCTCGCCGAATTCGCGGGGACGCTGAAGTGGTTCGTGGGGCTGGGGCCGCGGCCCGCCTACGGCCGCTGGACCTACTGGGAGAAATTCGATTACTTCGCGGTGTTCTGGGGGATCGCCATCATCGGCTTGACGGGCCTCAGCCTGTGGTTCCCGGTGCTCTTCACGCGGCTGCTGCCGGGCTCGTTCATCAACGTCGCCACCATCATTCACAGCGACGAGGCCCTGCTGGCTACGGGCTTCATCTTCACCGTGCACTTCTTCAACACGCACCTGCGGCCGGAGAAGTTCCCCATGGACATCACCATCTTCACGGGGCGCATGCCGCTCGAGGAGTTGCGGCGGGACAAGCCGCGGGACTACGAGGCCCTGGTGGCCAGCGGCAAGCTCGAGGAAAAAATGGACGTGGCGTATCCGCCGATCGTCATTCAGACGATCCGCGCGTTCGCGTGGATGGCGCTGGCGACGGGCTTCAGCATCGTGCTGTGGATCGTTTACGCGATGCTGTTCGCGTACCGCTAGGGGAGGCGGCGATGGGCGGCGGAGGAAGGTGCTGAGATGCGCGCAATGCGAATAGCGGCGCTGGTCGTGAGCGTGCTGATCCTGGCGGCGGGCACGGCGGCCGGGGAAAAAGAGGACCAGGCCTGCCTGGAGTGCCACGGCCAGGCGGGAATGAAGACCGAGGGCGGAAGAAACATTTCCGTCGATCCGGCCAAGCACCGGGCCAGCATGCACGGCATCCTGGCGTGCCGGGACTGCCACACGACGCTGCGCGAGTATCCGCATCCAGCGAAGGTCCCGCGGGTGAAATGCGCGACGTGCCACGCCGAGGAAAGCTCCGACGTGCCCAAAAGCATACACGGCCTGCTGGGCGGGCAGGCCTGCCGATCCTGCCATGGCGATGTGCACGAACTGGCGGCGGGGGCCCAGGTGGCGCCGGGGAAGTGCGCGGAATGTCATCGGCAAGAAGTCCGCGAGCTGCAGGAAAGCGCGCACGGGCGGGCGGCGAAGTCCGGCGATCCGGACGCGCCGGGATGCGCGAGCTGCCACGGAGCGGTCCACCGGATACTGGCTTTCAGCGAAGCGGGCGCGCCAGTGGCGAAGAAGAATCTGCCGGACACCTGCGCCAAGTGCCACAGCAACAAGGAGTTTCTCTCACGGCACCAGATTCCCTTAGCGCATCCCGTGGAAGCCTACCGGCATAGCGTGCACGCGCGCGCGGTGCAGGCCGGGAAGAACGCGGCAAGCTGCTCGGATTGCCACGGCAGCCACGGCATCGCGGCGGGGCGCGAGGCGCGCGCGCCGATCAACCACTGGAACGTGGTGGCTACCTGCGGACGGTGCCACAGCGCCATCGCGAAGAGCTATCTGGCGAGTGTCCACGGGCAGGCCATGCAGGCGGGGGTGCGCGACGCTCCGGTGTGCACGGATTGCCACGGCGAGCACAACATTCTTTCTCCGCTGGATGCGGGGTCGCTGGTGAACGCGGCGCGGGTGTCGATGGATACGTGCGCGCGGTGCCACAGCGACGAGCGCCTGGCCGAGCGCTACAACCTGGCGAGGGACCGCGTGCCGTCGTATGCCGACAGCTTCCACGGGCTGGCCATGCGCCAGGGCTCGCAGACGGTGGCCAACTGCTCGTCGTGCCACGGCGTGCACGATATCTTCCGCTCGAGCGATCCGCGCTCCACGGTGAATCCCGCGAACCTGGCGAAAACTTGCGGCCACTGCCACGCGGGCGCGGGGGAAAAATTCGCGATCGGGCCGGTGCACGTGCAGACGGGAAGCGGGCCGGCACATCCGGTGGTGCAGTGGATCCGTTGGATCTACTGGGTGCTGATCCCGCTGACGCTGGGATTCATGGTGGCGCACAACGGAGTGGACCTGCTGTCGAAACTGGTGCGGCGGCGCCCGCGGCACGAGGGCCCGCAGCAGGCGCTGCGCATGAATTTCTACTTTCGCGTGGCGCACTGGGGAGTGATGCTCAGCTTCCCGACGCTGGTGCTCACGGGGTTCGCACTCAAGTATCCCGGAAAATGGTGGGCGCAGCCGCTGCTGCTGTGGGAGAGCCACGTGGCCTTTCGCGGCACGCTGCACCGGCTGGCGGCGGTGGTGCTGGTGGCGGCGACGCTGTACCACTGCGTGCACCTGGCGGTGAACCGGCGCGACCGCGCCTTCCTGAAGGCCATGCTGCCGCGCTTCCGGGACTTCACCGATCTCGTGGACGTCTTCCGCTACAACCGGGGCCTGACCACGGAAGAGCCGAAATTCACGAAATTCAATTACGCGGAGAAGATGGAATACTGGGCGTTTCTGTGGGGTACGGCGGTGATGACGTTCTCGGGCCTTGTGCTGTGGTTTAACAACTTCACGCTGCGCTATTTCCCGAAGTGGGTGCTGGATGCGGCCACGGCGGTGCACTTCTACGAGGCGCTGCTGGCCACGTTCTCGATTCTGCTGTGGCACTTCTACATGGTCATCTTCGACCCGGTGGTCTATCCCATGGACCTCGCGTGGCTGCACGGCAAGGTTCCCGCGGAGCATTACCGCCACACGCGGCCGGGCTACTACCGCGCGCTGATGGCCGCGGGGCTGGTGCGCAACCCTTCTGGTCCGGCGGAACCCGCAGCGGCTGCGGAGACGGAGCCGGAGGAAGTGAAGAACCCGCCGGAACAGGGATAGGCCGAAGTTTTCGTTTCCGGACATCATGCCCAAGGCGGATGTGCTAGTGTCTGCGGCTGGGAGAGCATCGCCACATGGCCATTCGAACGATCATTGAACCCTTTCGCATCAAGAGCATCGAGGCGATCCACGGCACGACGCGGGAAGAGCGGCGGCGGCTGATCGAAGCGGCGGGTTACAACCTGTTTTTAGTGGCGGCGGACGCGATCCTGATCGATCTGCTGACGGATTCGGGAACGTCGGCGATGTCCACGGAGCAGTGGGCGGCGATGATGCGCGGCGACGAAAGCTATGCAGGCTCTTCGAGCTTCGGGCGCTTCCGCGAATCGGTGCAGGGGATCTTCGGCTTCCGGCATGTGATCCCGACGCACCAGGGGCGCGCGGCGGAACGGATTTTGTTCACGGTGATGTGCAAGAAGGGCGACGTGGTGCCCAATAACACGCATTTCGACACCACGCGGGCGAACTGCGAATACGCCGGAGCGGAGGCGCTGGACCTGCCGATCCCGGAAGCGAAGGAGCCGGCGCGGGTGCTGCCCTTCAAGGGCAACATGGATACGGCCAAGCTCACGGAAACCATCGCGCGCGTGGGCGCGAAGCGCATTCCGCTGGTGATGCTCACGGTGACCAACAATTCCGGCGGCGGGCAACCCGTCTCGATGGCCAACATCCGCGCGGTGAAGGAGATCTGCGCGTGGCACGGCATTCCGCTGTATATCGACGCCTGCCGCTTCGCGGAAAACGCCTACTTCATCAAGCTGCGCGAGCCAGGCTACGCGGAGAAAACGCCGCGGGCGATCGCCCAGGAGATGTTTTCCCTTGCCGACGGCTGCACCATGTCCGCGAAAAAGGACGGCCTGGCGAATATCGGCGGTTTCCTGTGCACCAACGATGACCTCCTGGCGCAGCAGGAGAAAGACCTGCTCATCCTCACGGAAGGCTTTCCCACCTACGGCGGGCTGGCCGGGCGGGACCTGGAAGCGATTGCCGTGGGTTTGAACGAGGCGCTGGAAGAGGTGTACCTGAAATACCGCATCGCGTCCACGGCCTTTCTTGGCAACCACATCGCCAGCGAGGGCGTGCCCATTATGCAGCCGCCGGGCGGCCATGCGATTTACCTGGATGCGCGGGCGTTTCTGCCGCACATTCCGCTGGAG